>JANPCZ010000131.1:0-44454 GCA_031431215.1 Myxococcales bacterium | reverse complement strand
GGCATGTACCACCCCGCAGGCGGTTACTTCAAGAGCGTGTGGATCCGCCGTACGGGTGCCGGCAGCCAGGTACGTGTCAGCTTTGATGCGCACGTGTACCGACCCGAGATCACTGTCGATCGCGACGGTGTTCGCCTTGCGCTCCGCCCAAGGTGACAGAGAGCGCGCGCCGGGCGGCGTTCAGAATTGCGCGAGGCCGGTCTCGACCAGCAGGTAGAGCGTGCGCAGGAAGGTGTGGAGTTCACCCGGCGAGGTGAAGCGGCTCATCCATTCGCGCAAGGTGCGCGAGCCGTCGAGCATGCCCCACACCTCGCGCGGCGTTGGGCCCAGGCGGAAGGCTTCCAGGGTTATCCGCGGCGGAAAGGCCGCACGCGGACGTTGGTCCAGGATGGGCATGAAGCGCCGTTCGAGGAATTCGTAGGGGAGGGTGAGCACGCCCGCGCCCAGGATCTCGAAGGTGTCGAGGCCGAGAGGAAAGGCCTCCTGCGGGTTGCGCGCGCCGCGGAAGAAACTGAAGTGGCCCTGCACCCAGCCGAAGATCTCCATCACCCGCTCGCGCACTTGCTGCGACAGTAACCGGAACACGTCGAGCGGTCGCATCACGCCGAGTGCGACCAGCGTGTCGCCGAGCTTGCTCGACGAATGCGGCAGCTGCGCCAGGGCGGTATCCAGGTCGGACTGCCGGATGAACCCGCGCGCCACCAGGTACTCGCCGAAGCGCTCGGCCGGCAGGCTGGAGTTGACCGACTCGGGCGAGCCGCGCACCAGGTACACCTCCTTGATGTGCGGCGCGATCTCGAAGCGCAGGAGGCCGGTATCGCCTGCCACCGCGAGATCGGCGAACACGCGCATGGGGGAGATTACCGACAGATCCCCGGCGGCGTCCGCGCCGCGCTGCTGGGCGGCCGGCACGAAGCGGCCGAGGTCGGGCGGTGGCGGCCCGGGCTTCGGCAAGCGCATCGGTTGCGGCGGTGGCGTATTGAAACTGGTGAACGTGGTCGGCGTCGGGGATATCGCCTCGAAGCGGCCGACCCCGGTGGTGGGTGGTGCTTCGTATTGATCGAGGCCCACCAGGGTAGGGTTCGACAGCATCTCGCTCCAGGCGGCGAGGGCTTGCGGGTCGGCCTGTGCGCCTGCCTGCGGGCCAGGTATTACCGCGGTCTCGCCCACGTCGCTGCTGTCGCCGACGTCGCTGATGTCGCTGATGTCCTCGTCAATCACGAGGTCGACCGGATCCTCGGGCGGCGACGGCGGTGAGACGGCAGCCAGCGGTGGGCGAGGTGGTGGGGTGGCAGCGCGCGAAGCCGGCTGCGCGGCAGCGGACGTCGGGACAGGCGGTGGCGATGCGACGGTTGGCTCGACGTTGGGTCGTGGCGCGGTGGTTGCGCTCGAGGTCGCAGCCGCGGGCACAGCTGACTGCGGCGCGGCCACCCGGAGGTCCCAGCGCTTGCAATGCTCGGTCAGCCGTTCGGCGGCCTCGGGGCTGGTGTCGAAGAAGTCGACAGCGATCTTGCCCAGTTCTGCCGGCCCTACGCGCACCCCGGCGCGAAACAGAAAGTCGGACAGCGCGTCGCGGAATTCAGTGGCGGTCTGGTAGCGGTCGCTGAGCTTGCGCGCCAGCCCCTTGCGGAGAATCTTGTCCAGATCCGCCGGCAGATCGCGGCAGTATTTGTCGAGGCGGTCGAGCCTGCCATCGCGGACCATCAGGAGCACGTCGAGATCGTTGGGCGCAGTGAACAGGCGCTTGCCCATCAGCATCTCGGCCAGTACGATGCCCACGGCGAATATGTCGCTGCGCCCGTCGAGGGACGCCCCCACCACTTGCTCGGGGGACATATAGCCGTACTTGCCCTTGAGCGTGCCGGCCTGGGTTTTCGATTCGCGCTCCTGGGCGTGCGCGATGCCGAAGTCACCCAGCTTGACGTCTCCGCGGTGCGAGATGAAGACGTTCGACGGCGAGATGTCCCGGTGGACCAGCCGCATGAGCTTGCCTTCGTTGTCGCGAGCGTTGTGGGCGTAGTCGAGGGCGTCGAGTACCTCGATGCTGATGAACAGCCCAAACGGAATCGGCAGCCGCACGTGGCGCTGAGCGCTGGTGCGCAAGAGAGCCAGGGCGTCGAAGCCGTCAACGAACTCGAGCGCGATGAAGAACTGGCCGTTTTCCTCACCGAAGTCGCTGACCTGAACGATCTTGGGATGGACCAGTTGCGCGGTCAGCTTGGCCTCGTCGATGAACATCGACACGAAGGTCTTGTCTGCCGCCAGGTGCGGCAGGATGCGCTTGATGACCAGCAGCTTCTCGAAGCCGTGGGTCGAGAGCATCTTGGCCTTGAACACCTCGGCCATCCCACCGGTGGCGAGTCGCTCGGTGAGCGTGTAGCGGCCGAACTGTGAGGGAAGAGCGTCCTTTCCCTCGGCGCTCATGACGGTTCACTATAGCACCCGGTTCCTTGTACACTCACAAGTCCGATGCGTCTCTTGCGGACACGTGCTGCGGGTTTGACGGACGTGGGCCACCGCCGACCCCACAACGAGGACAGCTACCTGTGCGACGAGGAGGTCGGCCTCTACATCGTCTGTGACGGTGTGGGGGGCAACGCCAAGGGCGAGGTCGCCAGTGCCGAATCGGTCGAACTCGTGCACTCGTGGGTGCGTCGCTGGCGCAAGACGCTGGCCGAGCACATCGCGAAGCCGACAGCCGAGAACACCAACCTGGTCCGGCGCCTGCTTGAAAGCGCGGTGCAATCGGCCTGCTACATGGTCTTCGGCATGGGTCAGCTCGACCCACGGCAGAAGGGCATGTCGAGCACGCTGTCGTCGCTGCTGGTCACTGGCGGCATGGGCTTCATCGCGCAGGTCGGAGACAGCCGCGTGTACCTGACCCGCAAGGGCAAAACTGTGCAGCTGACCGAGGACCACACGCTGGTCAATTTTAGGCTCAAGCTCGGCCTCATCACGGCCGAGGAGGCGGCCCATGCCCCGGGCAAGAACGTGATCACCCGTGCGGTGGGCCACCAGGACTACGTCGAGGTCGATACCACGGATCTAGACGTGGAGGCGGGCGATCGCTTCATGCTGTGCTCGGACGGATTGCACGGCTACCTGCAAGACGGCGAGCTCGATCACCTCATGGATGGCGAGCGGGACGCGGTCGCCCAGACGCTGATCTCGCTGGCCAATGACCGCGGCGGTCGCGACAACATCACCGTCATCGTCCTCGACGTGGTGGCTGACTAGACAGTGACTAGATAACCGGCTTCTTGGCAAGCGACCTGGTCAGGAACTTGCGAACTGCGCCCGGCTCCCAGACTTCGCCGAGTAGTTCGATGGTGCGAAACGCGGCGCGCCGGGCACGGGCCTGGCTTTCCTCGGTGGCCGTGGTCGCCACGAGGGTGCGCCGGCCGATGTCGATGTGGCGCTGATGGTCGACCTGCAGGGTCTCGCGCAGGAGGTGGGCCGAGTCGGGATCACCCTTGGCCTCGCAGTGATCGGCCGCGACCGTCAAGCGCAGCACGCTCAACGCCCGCAGGGTCAGCGCACCGGCGGCGCAGCGTTCCTCCGTGCTCTGCAGCGATCGAAAGAAGGCGAACAGCTTCGAGTAGCCGCCGTGCCTGGGATCCAGGCTCGCCAGCTCAACACCGAGGCCCTCCAGGCGCTGGCACAAGAGCCGGTATTGTCGGGCGCCGTCGCCGCACTGGGCGCCGAGATCCATCTTCAGGTCGAGCGAGTCGGTGTCAGCGAGCCACAGCGCCGTCACCTCGATGGTCTCGATGGTGCTCTTCTGTTCGAGGCGCAACACGTCGGCGGGCGCCAGGTCCTCCTTGCCGAGCAGATCCACATAGGCGGACAGCAACGACTTGAAGGAGTGCTGGTTGCGGGTCTCCATCTCCTGGACAAACGCGTCGGCGGTCACCATCGTGGCCGGCGATGTTATCCGTGACCGGCTCTCCGCCGCAACGCCCATTCGGTCGCCAGCAGCCCCAAGGCGAGGAACAGCAGCGCCGGATGTGACCAGATCTCGATGGTGCGCAGCTTGCCGACGCGGATCTCGCGCGGTTTGCGCACCGACGGATCTCCGATCGAACCGGTGTGGAACTCGCCACCGCTGACCGACGCGATCTCGCGCAGTACGGTCGCGCGTGCCACCACATCCTCCAGCTCGCGGCCCTCGGGCCGCACCACGAACGTCTGTTCCTCGGTGAGCGCGCGTCCGTCGACCGTGGCGTGGCCGACCAGCCGGTAGGCCCCGGCGCCGAGCGTGCCCAGATCGAGGTGAGCCTCGCCTTCCTTGCCGGTGGTCAGCCGTTCGCTCTTCTGCGGCTTGTCGGCCGAGCTGGCGTCGACCGTGAACAGATCGATGGCCACTTCGGTGTGGCCGGCTGGGGTGTAGTCAGCGTGCAGCGAGCGCACGCGCGCCGACACCGGCTGGCCGCGACCGTACTCGGCCTTGTCGAGTTCGAGCCGCAACAGGGTCAGAGCCGGATCCCGCACGAGCCAGCGGGTGGCGCTTTCCCAGAAGCGCTGAAACGATCGCGCGTCGTCGCCCGCCCCGGCGGCCAGAAAGCCCCAGTGCCAGGAGGTATCGGTCAAGAGAGCAAGGGTGCGGCCCTTGCCGGCGTCGGTCGCTGCCAGCACGGGAGCCGGCTGGCCATCCTCGGTCTTGAGCGTGGGATGGGCGAGCAGCATCGAGGCGCCCGGCCGCAGCCGCGACACCCGATTCAGCCCTTCGAGCGCCGGCAGGGTGGCCCAGCGGCTTTCGTTGACCACCGGGTCGAGGCTGAGTGACGTGATCGGGTGCGCGCGGCCTTCGGCCGTCACGCGGGGTTTGTAGCTGTCACGGCTCTGCGAACGCTCGCCGGTCGGTGGGACGCCGTCCAGCTCCACCGGCAGCACGTCGCGCAGGTAGGACGAAGCGTAGCCGCCGCTGGCGAAAGACAGGTCGCCACCGATCATAGCCAGCGCCCCGCCGGACTGGATGTAGTCGCGCACGCCGGGCAGGTAGGGCTCGACGTTGTAAGGGCCGTAGTTGAAATTGTGGAAGATGAGCAGATCGAAGGATCGCAGCTGCTCCTCGAAGATTTCCTTGTACGGAAACGGGATTAGCGCCATGTCGTCGCGCGGGGCCTCGTCGTCGGTGGCGTTGCGCAGGATGAAGAACGAGACCAGATCGACGTTGGGGTCGAGCCGCAACATCGAGCGCAAGAACCGCTGATCCCACGACGGGCGGCCGCATACGTGCAGCACACGCACCCGGTCGCGGATCACCTTGAGGGTGAAGACCTGCCGGTTGTTCGACGCCAGGGCCTCGCCGGCCAGCACCGGGGTTGCGATCTCGAACACGAAGTTGCCAGGCCGATCCGGCGTCCAGTCGAACGCGATGCGCTCCTCGGCCTCGGCATTCCGGAGGTGCACGCTGCGCGCGTCAACCAGCCGTCCGTCGCGCGACAGGGTGACCTCGATCTGCCGGTTGGGCAGGTTGCTGGCGCGGATCACCGCTTCCAGCTTGATGGGCGTGCGCACGAAGGCGAAGTCATCGGCCAGCACGGTGGCCACCGAAAGATCTTTGAGCGCATTTTCGCCGATCAGCACCGTGTGCACTGGTGCGCCCAGCGCGGCGACGGTCTTGCTGGTCTCACCGTCGAGCGGCCCCTTGCCGACCCGGCCGGTGTCGATACCGTCGGACAGCACGATGACGGCGCCCAGATCCTTGCCCGCGTAACGGCCGCGCAGTTCGGACAGCGCCTCACCGATGCGGGAAGCGTCTCCGGTGGATGGCAGCCGCAACGATTCGGCCGACGCCGGCGCCAGCGCGTCGGAGAACCCGAACAGGGCGACCTTGTGGCCTTCCTTTTCCCAGCGTTCGAACAGCGGTGCTGCTGCGGTCACCGCCTGGGCAGCACGCAGGGTACGCGTCTGGCCTCCGTCCGGTGGCTTGACCCCCATCGACCGCGAGGTGTCGACCAGGACCGCCACGTGGTTGGGCACGCGGGTCACGTTGCCGAGTTCGAGCGACGGCTGCAGCGCCACCAGCAGGCACGCGCCGACACCCAGAGTGCGCAGGGCCAACAGGGCAAGCGCGCGCGTCCTGCGCTTCTCCCACCAAAGCGACACCGCCGAGACCGCCACCGCAAATCCGGCGGCGGCGCCGATCAGCATGAGCGTCTTGTGCGGCAGGTGCGAGCTGAGCACCACACGCCAGTCGCTGAAACCCTGCGTGAGCGAGTCCAGGCTGGTCATCGCCAACGTCTGGTGCGCAGGATGAAGTCGATGTGCGCCTGTTCGGTCTTGTAGTCGAGGCAGAACGCGTACATGACGGTGTTGACGGCGAAGCGGAAGGCCTGCTCGCGCTGCGATTCGCCGCCCGGTATCACGTCGTGTTCCCAGCGGCCGAATCCGTCGCGGGCCAGTGCCCCGCACAGGTCATTCTGGGTGTAGACGACGGCCAGGCGGCGATCACGCTCGACCGCTTCGACGTAGGGCGCGGCCAGGATGCGCCCGGGTACGTTGCGTAGGACGTAGAAGCTCTTCCACAGGACGTGATCGGCGGGCACGCGGGTTGGCAGATCACCGGGCAGCACACGCGCCAGGAGCTTGCGCACGGACTCGTCGAAGCCGCCCCCGGCACGGCCCTCGGCCGAGTCGATGAGCAGAAACCCACCGTATGTGAGGAAGCGACGTAGGCGCACGACCTCGGGCTCGGACGGCGGGCCGAAACCGCGATCGCCCGAGATGACCAGGAACGGATGGCGGAACAGATCGGGATCGGTGGCCTTGATGTCGACCGGATCGGGCAGGGTCGACAGGCTGGTGCGGCGCTCCAGTTCCCATGCCAGCCGTCGCAGCGCCGTCGGGCGTGGGTTGGGCAGATCAGGCAGGTGCAGGCGAGCGAAGCGCAGTTTCTGGCGGTCGCCGATGGCGAACGCGGACCGGCCACCCCACGGCGAGGCAGCGGCAATCAGCGCCGTCACCGCTCGCCGGGTCAGTGCCCGTCGGGCGAAACCCTGCCCAGTGTGTGGAAAATATTCCCTCTTCATTCGATACTCGCGGCCGCCATGATGATCCGCCGACGCTTCACTATCGTTTATCTGAGTATTGTCTTTTTCGCCGCTGGTGTCGCCCCGCGCCTGGCACGGGCGCAGGCCCCGGTGGTCCCGCCACCGTCAGCGGCCGCCGCCGTTCCGGCCCCGCCGCCGCCGGCCCCACTTCCAGCGCCGTCGGACCGGGTGCCACCTCCCATGCCGGGTGCGCAGGAAGCGGCTCGGGCTCCGACCCGGCGCCAGGTGCCGCAGCGGCTCGACCACCGCCACCAGACCGGCTTGTCGCTAATGCCGGGCATCGGCTTCGAGATTCGCGTCCCCTACCAAGACAACAAGGACTGCGGCGACCCCGACCGGGCCGCGAAGCGCGTATGCACGGGCGGCACGCCGCTGTTCCTCGATCTCCAGCTCGCCTTCGGTATCAGCTCGCGCATCGATCTCATGGCGGACCTGCGCTTCGGTCTCGACACGCCGGCGGAGGTCAAGGTCGGCAAGCAGTTCGCCTTCGCGCCAGGCGTGCGGGTGTGGCTGGACCAGGACTCGAACCTAAAGTTCTACACAACGGGGCAGTTCGTCTACGACAGCACCACGCAGAACCAGATCAACGTCTCGGACCAGGATTACGGTGTGCGCAACGCCAACGGTCTGATGTACGACGTGATTCGCAACGTCGGCTTCTTTTTCCAGTTCGGCGAGACCATCGGTTTTAAGCGCTGGTTTCGCATTTCGCTCGATGCGGGCCTGGGCGTCCAGGTCCGGTTTCCATAGTATTCGGAACCCTGGGAGGGTTCCGAACGTCTGAATTCGGAACCCTGGGAGGGTTCCGAACCTCCCGCGATGGGCTCCGACCAGCAAAGCTGGTCTCCGCCCGACGCGATTAGTTCTCGCTCGCCCCAAGCGGTTCGTAGGCGTTTCTTAGTCGGATCGCTCTCGTTCTTGCCCGAGTCGCGTTCGTTCTTGCTCGGGTGGCGCTCGTTCTTACCCAGCCGATGGGGGGGACGGGGCGGGGGCGGCGACGACCGAGGCCTGACGCCGGGAGCGGCTGCGGCGCACCTTGAAGACGATGAGCACGGCGGCTCCAAGGGCCAGCACCAGGAGCCCGTACTCCGATCGCCGCGCCCAGGCGACCACATGATCGATGTTCTCGCCAAACGCCCACGCCAGATACACCAGTGCGGGCACCGACAGCAGCGCGGCGGTCGCATTCCACACGAAGAAAACCGCCGGCCGCACGTGCAGCGTGCCCGCTGACAGAAAGATCGAAAAGCGCAGACCCGGCAAGAAGCGGGCAACAAAGATGACCTTGCTGCCGTACTTGCGGAAGTAGGCCCGCACGCGCATCTGTCTGCGCGGCGAAAACGCCCGCCGCAAGAGCCTGGTCTCGAGCAGCCGCCGCCCGAACAGGCGACCCATCAAGAACGCCATCGAGTCGCCGCCCAGCACGGCCGCGAAACACACCAGGAAGACCGTGTGGACGTTCACGACGCCCAGATGCGCGATGTAGCCAGCCGAGATCAGCGATATGTCTTCCGGGATCGGCATCCCCATCCCGCACAGGAGCAAAATGCCCGCCAACGTCAAATACACCGCGATCGGCGACAGGGAACTCAGGTGCGACAGGAGCTGTTCCATCGACGCTCGAAAAGCCTGTCACATCTAGCAGACTGCGCCGGGGACGGCGAACCAGCGCGCAGTCGACGTGAAGATTCCCGGCAACCTAGGCTGGCCGGTGGCCCCAGAGACTGGCGCACGCTCGTGATCGCAGTCTCAGGGCGCAGACTCTCTTCGCTGTCGCCGCGCAAGGTCGTTGACAGCTTCTCCCACCTCCCATAGTTTGGGCGCCGCCGCTAGGTGAACCATGCATAGCCACAATCGTTCTGTCACGTTGGGTTTGTCGGTCTCGGGCGTTCTGCTCTCGGTGATCCTGCTTGCTGGATGCAAGCCGGACTACCCGGTCTGCGACACCGACAAGGACTGCAAGCCCAAAGAGTTTTGTGTAGCCCGCAAGTGCCAGCAGTGCCGCGACAACGGCGACTGTGCCGAGGGGCAGCAGTGCGCGGCGGGCAAATGTTCGGCGATCGCTGGCTTCTGCCGCGACAACGCGCAATGCCCGGCGCCCCAGATCTGCATCGCCAACCGTTGCCGCAACTGCCAGTCCGACACCGAGTGCGCCTCCGGCCAGAAGTGCATGCAGGGCGCCTGCAAGAAGCCCCAGTGCACCAAGGACGACGACTGCGCCCAGGACCAGGACTGCCTCAACGGCGCGTGCGTTGCGTCCGCACCCAAGCCGCCGTCGGGTCCACCATGCCCGCTGGCCTCGGTCTACTTCGGCTTCAATCAGTCGTCGCTTGCGGGCGATGCGAGCGGTACGTTGAACTCGAACGCCGAGTGCCTGAAGAAGGCCAACCGGCCCGTCAACCTGGTGGGTCGCGCTGATCCGCGCGGCACCACCGAGTACAACATGGCACTGTCGGACCGTCGCGCGCAGTCGGTGAAGGAACACCTTCAGCGGCTGGGCATCGACGCTTCGCGGCTGCGGCCGGTGCCGCGCGGGGCGCTTGATGCCTCGGGAACGGATGAAGCGTCCTGGGCCAAGGACCGCCGCGTCGATTCGGAATGGCAGTAGCGGCCGCTCCGCGGGTCGGCTGGCTGGTCGCGATCATTGTCGTCGCGGCGGGGCTGGGTGGCTGTGTCACCTGGGCAAGCGAAGGCGCCGCGATGAAGGGCGACATAGGCAAGCTCAAGCAGCGCCTCGACGACCTGGATCGTCGCAACGTCGAGGCCAAGGAGCAGACCGATCGCTTGCGCGTGGTGCTGGACCAGGCGACCGTGCTGTTGACCCGCAACTCGGCTGACGTGGGCGCCAAGGTAGCCAAGCATGAACAGGACATCGCACTGGCCACTGGCAAGATCGAGGAAGCCACGCACCTGCTCGAACAGCTGCAAAAGCGCCTGAGCGAAGCCGACGCGCGTCTTGGTACCATCGAGGGCAGTCAGCAGAAGATCATCGACCGGGTGGCGCCGTCCATGCCGGAGGACAAAGAAAAGCTGTGGGCGGAGGCGATGACCCGGAATGCACAGGGCAGCCGCGACGACGCTCGCCGGTTCCTCAACGGTTTTACCCAGCGGTTTCCCGACGATCCACGGGTGCCGCAGGCGCGCATCATCATTGGCCAGTCCTATATGGTGGAGGGCAAGTTCACACCCGCGGCCGGCGAGTTTCAAAAGGTGCTGGACAAGTACCCGAAGGCGCCCGAAGTGCCCGAAGCGATGTGGAACATGGGCCAGGCGTTCGTCGAGCTGAAGTTCTGCAAGGACGCGCAGGCGCTGCTCGAAGATCTCGCCCGGCGCTACCCCAAGAGCCCGCGCGCCGTCGATGCCAAGAAGAAGAAGAGTGAAGTGCAGAAGATCCTGAAGGACAAGAAGCTCTGCACCAGCTGACGCAGCCGCTGTGACCGGGCCGAGTTTGCCGCGACGATTTTTCCGCTATCATCCGGCGATGAAGAAGCTCGCTGGCGCAACGGTGGTCGGGGCCTTGCTGGCCCTGTGCGGCTGTGAGGTTGGGGCTGGTGACGGCAAGGTGGCGGGTAGCATTGGCACGGTGCTCGACGAGAAGAGCCTCACCATCGGCGGCGAGGAGCAGACC
This sequence comes from Myxococcales bacterium, assembly GCA_031431215.1. Taxonomy (GTDB): domain Bacteria; phylum Myxococcota_A; class Polyangia; order Fen-1088; family Fen-1088; genus JANPCZ01. The sequence continues at coordinate 33,771 of JANPCZ010000131.1, read as the reverse complement.
GTGCGGCTTGGCCGAGGGCTGCAATCCGTCGAGCTGACCTTCCCGGCCATGGCAGTGCCCGGCCGGGTACGTGTGGTGGTTCGGGTCGAGACCAACGTGATGAAGCGCGGAGCGATGCCGGTCAACGACACCACCGTCCAGATTGCGACCCAGGATCTGGTGCTGGCGGTGCCGGCGCGCATGCGCACGGCCGTGCCCGATCCGCCAGAGGGTGCTTCCTACTCGGCCTACTCGGCCCGCGAGGATAGCGAAAGCTGGTCCCAGCGCGACGGCGCGCGGGCGGTGCCGGGAACCTCGACGGCTGGCACCACGACCTGGGAGATGGAGATCGGGGGATCGGGGTTGTGGGCGATGTCGCTCAGCGAGCGGCGTAGCACCTCGTCTCCTGATGCCGGCACGATGCTCGACGCGACGGGGAGTGCCGATCGCGGGTCCTCGGTGGACGTGGCCACGCCGGCCGATGCTGCGGTCGTGCCGCGGATCGACGCGGGTCCCGCCGGCGCGGATGCCGGTGACGGGCTTGCGCCTGCCGTCGATGCGACTTCCGATCGTGCTGTAGCCGATGCCGCGGCTGCAGCCGATGCCGGGCCGGGGGACGCGGCATCAGCCGACGCCGCGCCGGCCGATGCCGCCGGTCCGCCGCCGATTCCGCAGCTCACCGGGATTGCGCCGGCGATGGGGCCGGTGGCGACGGCGGTGCAACTCACGCTCACGGGCAGCGACTTTGCCGATCCGGTGCAGGTCTACTTCGACGGCAAGAAGGTGCCAACCATGAGGCAGTCCGGGTCATCGTTGCGCGCCGATGTCGACGCCACGATGGTCGCGCAGGCCGGCCAGTATGGCGTCCAGGTCGAGAGCGGCGGCTCCGGCCTCACTTCGCGCAGCACGACCCTGTATTTCATCGTCACGGCCCCGGTCGGCGGACCCGAGCTGGTCGACTACAGCCCCGACAACGGTGTGGCGGGCGAAAAGATCAAGCTGGTCGGACGCAACCTCGCAGCCTTGGTGGGCATGCTGACCATCGCCGATCCAACCGGTACCACGGCGGCGCCCGGTCTGGTTGGAACCGTCAGCTGGTGGACCGGCACCATGGACACTGTCGAGTTCACCGTGCCGGTCGGCTGGCAGACCGGCCCCATCACGGTGGCGAACCCCAAAGGCACATACCGCGGCAAGATCTTCAACGTCGGCCGTAACCTGGCCAACGCGGTGGGCACGGTCGCCTCGGCTAGCAGCGAATACGGCGGTACCTGGACCATCGCGCGGGGCGCAGACAACCTGCTGTCGACCAGCTGGTTCTCGGCCGGCGGCGACTGTGCCAGCCTGGCCTCCTGCACGACCATCCCGTGGTTCAAGCTGACGTTTTCCACGCCCCAGACCATCGGTCGCATCGCCATGCGCGGTAACCGCGAGTACGAGTCGGGCTACGACTTTGTGCGTGGCAAGTTCGAGATCCTGAACCCGGCGGGCGTTGTCCTGTGGTCGGCAAGCTATGACCTGCCCGGGCCCGACCGCGATCTCGACATCAATCTGGCCTCACCGGTGGTCGGGGCGGGCGCGGTGAAGTTCACCAGTGAGAAGGACGAGAGCAACGAGCCGGGCTTCGCCGAATTCCAGGCCTTCGTCCCGTAGTGGCGCGGCAAGCTGAATACCGGGTGTGAGCTTTCCGTCAGTGGATCATCGCTGGCGGTTGAGCACGGCGGCGGCTTGTGCGATGAATACGGCTCTTTGCCACCCACAGGAGGAACCATGGCTCGTCTGTTTCGCGGAATGTTGTTCGTCGGATTGTTCGCCGGGACTATGACGCTGACCTCTCGCGGGTTCGCCGAAGGCGAGCCCCAGTGCAAGCTGGCGACGAAGGGTGACTCGCTCACCGCCGCGGCCTGCAAGGAAGGCGGCATCAAGAAAGCCAAGGCCGTCATGAAGCAGATGGTGAAGACGGCCAAGACCAACGGCGTCAAGTTCGACTGCGACGATTGCCACAAGGACGATGCCAAGTACGAGATCCTCACCGACGACGGTAAGGAAAAGTTCAAGAAGCTGGTCGCGGCGCAAAGCGTGGCGAAGTAGCCCCGCAGTTCGGCGCGGGCGGGTCTTATCGCACGGCGGCTTTGCGCCGAAGCAGGGTGTAGGAAACGCCGCCATGCCAGCCTTCGCTAAAGTCACCCAACCTGAGCATCTTCCCAGGCTTGCGCTTGAACCGCAGGCGGCGCGGCTGCTAGCTGAGAACCGGCGGCTTCGCCTTGAGGTCGCCCGGCTTTCCGCGCTTGAGGAGCTGGCATACCGGGATTCGCTGACCGGCCTGCGCAACCGTCGCTACTTCGACGAGCGGCTGTCCGAGGAGCTGTCGCGGGCGCGCCGGCGCGCTGATGCGCGGGGCGGTCTATTGTGCGTGGACGTCAACGACTTCAAGGCCATCAACGACAATTTCGGTCACCAGGCCGGCGATGAGGCCCTGTGCACGGTCGGCGGGCTTCTTGAGGGCACCCTGCGCGTGGGCGACATCTGCTGCCGGACCGGTGGCGACGAGTTCACCGTCATCCTGCCTGACGTCGACGCCGCTGGCGCGCGCGACGTGATCGGGCGGCTGCGCGCCGCCGTCGCTCGGATGGAGCCTTTGGTGGGCGGTGGCAGTCCCTTGTCGCTGGCTATCGGTGCCGCACTGTGGCCGGCCGACGGGACCGACGCCGTGGTGCTGCTCGGCCGGGCGGACGCGGCGATGTACGCCGACAAGCAGCGCCAGCGCCAGGGCCAGCCCAGGACCGGCCTGCGGCTGGTGCCGTAGACAAGCTGCGACCCCGACGAGTTCGCCCGACCGCGATCTGTGGTCTACAATGAGCGCGCATTTTCATGACCAGCGGTGATCCGCCGGCCGAAGCCGCATTCGAAGTCAGCCCTTCCAACCTAGCGTGGGTCGAGGACCTGTACCTCGCGTACCTGCAGGAGCCGACGTCGGTCGATGAGATCTGGCGCCGGCACTTCGATCAGCTGGCACGGTCCGACGGCGCGGGCAACGGGCAATCGGGCAACGGCGCCGCCGTCTCGATGAAGGACGCCGCGGCAGCCCGGGCAAGCGCTGCGCCGGCGCCGGTTGTTTCCGGCATCACCCGGGCCACGGAGGCGGCGGTGTCGCTACCGCGCCCGCCCGGAAGCAAGCGCGTCCGCAAGCTCATCGAGGACTTCCGCGCGCTTGGCCATCTGGCCGCGGACCTGGATCCGCTGGGTCTTGTCGATCGCAGCCGAAACCGCCTGCGACTTGCCGACTACCTGGTGTTCGACGGCGATCTCGACGGCGAGATCAACACCGAGGACATCGCGGGCGCCGACCGCCGCAGCCTGCGCGAGATCGTCAGTCTGCTTGAAGAGACCTACGCTCGCCACGTTGGCGTGGAGCTCGGCCACATCAACGACAAGGTTCTGCGCGATTGGCTGCAGGACCGCATGGAGTCGACGCACAACCGGATCAAGTTCTCCCGCGCCGAGCAGCTTCATCTGCTGGCCAAGGTCACCGAGGCCGAGGTGTTCGAGCTGTTCCTGCAGACCAAGTTCATCGGCGCCAAGCGCTTCTCCCTCGAGGGCAGCGAGAGTCTGATTCCCCTGCTTGATCGGGTCATCGAGCGCGCCGCCCACCAGGGTGTCTCGCAGATAGTGATCGGCATGGCCCACCGCGGCCGGCTCAACGTGCTGGCCAACGTCCTGGGCAAGCCACCGGCAGAGATCTTCGCCGAGTTTCTCGATCGGGCGAGTGATCTGTTCAGCGAGGGCGGCGGCGACGTGAAGTACCACCTGGGTTACTCAAGCGATCGGGTCACGCCCGGTGGCAGGGTGCATCTGTCGCTGGGGTTCAACCCGAGTCACCTCGAATGGGTCGACCCGGTGGTCATGGGTCGGGTGCGGGCCAAGCAGGACCGTCTTGGCGACCGGAAACGGGAACGCAGCCTTGGCATTCTCATTCACGGCGACGCCGCGTTTGCAGGTCAGGGCGTGGTGGCCGAGTCGCTCAACATGTCGGGCCTGGATGCCTACACCACCGGTGGCACCATCCACGTCATCGTCAACAACCAGATCGGGTTCACCACCGGGCCCAAGCACTCTTACTGCACCACCTATCCGACCGACGTGGCGCGCATGCTGCAAGTGCCGATCTTTCACGTCAACGGCGAGGATCCCGAGGCCATAGCATGCGCGGTGGACCTGGCTGTGGATTTCCGTCAGAGCTTCGCACGCGACGTGTTCATCGACATGTGGTGCTACCGCAAGCTTGGCCACAACGAGGCTGACGAGCCCGCGTACACCCAGCCGGTCATGTACCGGGCAATCGCCAGGAAGCAGAGTCCGCGGTTTTCCTACCTGGCGGCGTTCGCGGCCGTGAGCAATGGCGAGGCGGCGGTCTCGATCGCCGATGCCGAGGCGTTGGCGGCCTCGCAGCGTCAGGCGCTCGAGCAATCACTCGAGTCGGCTCGCAAGTTCAACACCACTTCCAAGCCGAGCACGTTCGCGGGTGTGTGGTCGCGCGTGCAGGGCGGCCCCGAGTCGATGGTGCAGGACGTGCCCACGGCCGTGCGACCCGAGGACCTGGCGGTGGTGGGCAAGGCGTTGACCACGCTCCCGCCGGACTTCGTGCCGCACCCCAAGGCCGCCAAACTGCTGGAAGAGCGGGCGGCGATGATGACCGGGGCCAAGCTGCTCGATTGGGGCATGGGCGAAAGCCTGGCGTTCGGCACACTGCTGTGCCAGGGCGTGCGGGTGCGCGTGTCGGGGCAGGACGTGCGACGCGGAACTTTCAGCCACCGCCACGCCACGCTATCCGACTACAACACTGGCGCCGAGCACACCTCGCTTGAGCACATCGCCGTCGGGCAGGGCGCGTTCGAGATCCGCGACAGCTGTCTGTCGGAGGCGGGCGTGCTGGGCTTCGAGTATGGCTACAGCCTGGATATGCCCGAGGGCCTGGTGGTGTGGGAGGCCCAGTTCGGCGACTTCGTCAACGGCGCGCAAGTGATCATCGATCAGTTTCTGGTGTCGTCGGAGGCCAAATGGCGCCGGGTCAGCGGTCTCGTGCTGCTGCTGCCGCACGGGATGGAGGGGCAGGGTCCGGAACATTCGAGCGCGCGGCTGGAACGCTTCCTCAACATGTGCGTGAACGACAACATCCAGGTTGTGTTCCCGACCACGCCGGCCCAGATGTTCCACCTGTTGAGGCGCCAGGTTCTGCGGCCCTACCGCAAGCCGCTCATTGTGATGTCGCCGAAGAGCCTGTTGCGAAACAAGCTGTCGACTCTGGCCGAGCTGACCTCGGGATCGTTCCGGCCCATCATCCTCGACGAGAGCGGCCTCGACCCGAAAGCAGTCGAGCGCGTGATCCTGTGCAGCGGCAAGGTGTACTACGATCTGCACGCGGCGCGCGAAGCCGCGGGCCTGCGTAACGCTGCCATCATCCGCGTCGAGCAGTTGTACCCGTTGCGGCGCGAGGACATTCTTGATGCGTTGTCGGAATACCGCGAGGGCATCCAGCTCATCTGGACGCAGGAGGAGACGCGCAACATGGGCGCGTGGCTCTACATGAAGCGCGAGCTGCGTCCGCTGCTGGCCGGGATCTTCCGCTGGTCGGGCATCAGCCGGCCGCAGTCGGCCAGTCCGGCCACCGGATCGTCTACGCGCCACTATGTCGAGCAGGCCAAGATCCTTGAGGACGCGCTTGGCCTCCCGGCCGGCTCGATCCAGATCGAAAAGGGGCAAATCAAGTTCGTCGGAGGCTCCGCCTCATGAGCACGCTTTTCCTGAAGGTCCCGGCTCTCGGAGAATCGGTCACCGAGGTGACGATCGGAAAGTGGCGACGCGCCGAGGGTGAGCAGATCGCCATCGACGAGCCACTGGTGGAGATCGAGAGCGACAAGGCCACGGTCGACATTCCGGCGCCGGGGGCAGGCGTGTTGCGCCGGATCCTGCGACAGCAGGGCGAGACCGTGGCGGTGGGTACGGTGTTGGCTGAAATCGAAGCCGGAGCTGTGGTCGTGGTGACGCCCGCGTCTGCGCCGGTGGCGGTGGCGGTGGCTGCGCCGGGCAACGGCGCTGTGGCTGCCAACGGTGGCAGTGTCAAGGCGTCGCCGGCACTGCGTCGCTTGATGGCGGAACACGAGGTCGCCCCCGCGCAGGTCAAGGCCAGCGGCCCGGGCGGGCGCATCGTGCGCGACGACGTGTTGCGCGCGACTGGTGCTGCACAACAGCCGCTGGCGTCGCCGGTGCTGCTGCCGGCGCCGGTGCCGTCGTCAGGGCCGGCCGGCGTCCAGAAGGATGCGCGTGAGCGCATCGTGCCGATGACACCGCTGCGCAAGACCGTCGCACGGCGGCTGCTCGAAGCGCAGCACAACGCCGCCATCCTGACCACGTTCAACGAGATCAACATGCACGAGGTCATGGGGCTGCGTGAGCGCTACCAGGAGCAGTTCCTCAAGCGCCATGGCATCAAGCTGGGCTTCATGTCGTTCTTCGTGAAGGCGGCGGTGGACGCGCTCAAGGCCTTCCCACTGGTCAACGCCGAGGTGCGTGGCACCGACGTGGTGTACAAGGACTTCTACGACATCGGCATCGCCGTCGGTGGCGGCAAGGGGCTGGTGGTGCCGGTGCTGCGCAGTGCCGATCGGCTGACACTGGCCGAGGTCGAGAAGGGCATCGGCGCGCTCGCGGTCAAGGCTCGCGACAACAAGCTGTTGCCACAGGATCTCGAGGGCGGCACGTTCACCATCTCGAACGGCGGCGTCTACGGCTCGATGATGTCGACGCCCATCCTGAACCCGCCGCAGAGCGGGATCCTGGGGCTGCACGCCATCCAGAAACGCCCGGTTGCGGTCGGCGAGGCCATCGCGCTGCGACCCATGATGTACGTCGCCCTGTCCTACGACCACCGCATCGTCGACGGGCGTGAAGCCGTGCAGTTCCTGGTGCGCATCAAAGAGTGCATCGAGGATCCCGAGCGCATTCTCATCGAAGTCTGACCGGTGCGCGCCTCATGACGTGGCGACGCATGGACCTGCGCCAACGCATCGGGCTTGTCCTGGGCGTGAGCGGGTTCGTGGCGGCCGGGATCGCGTTCAGCGCGGCCGGCCTGTCGCCGCGTGCGGCCTGGGCGGGTGCGACGGTGGTCTTGATGGCGACGTGGTGGATCACCGAGCCAGTGCCGTTGTGGGCGACAGCGCTGGTGCCGGTGGCGCTGTATCCGTTGGTGGGGGCGGCCCCGCTGTCCGAGGTGGTGCGGCAGTACTTCGATCCGGTGAACTTCCTGTTCCTGGGCGGCATGTGGATCGCGGCGGCGATGGAGCAGTGGGAGCTGCACCGGCGGCTGGCTCTGGGCATCGTCGCGCGCATCGGCCTGTCGCCGCGGCGGATCGTGCTGGGTTTCATGATCGCAACCGGCTTCATCTCGCTGTGGATCTCGAATACCGCGGCGGCCCTGATGATGTTTCCCATCGGCATGGCGGTGCTGCAGAAATTTTCCGGGCGCGCCGCCGAAGAGGATCCCGGACTGCGCCGCTTCGGCATGGCGCTGATGCTGGGCATCGCCTACGCGGCCAGCATCGCGGGCATCGGGTCGAAGATCGGCACCGGTACGAATCTGGTGTTCGTGAAGATGTCGGCGAAGGTGTTGCCCGCCGAGGTGTCGTTCCTCGAATGGTTCAAGATCGGGATGCCGGCGGTGGTGGTAGCGCTGCCGCTGGCTTGGCTTTACCTGGTGCGGGTGGCGGCGCGGCTGCCCGCGGCAGAATTCCCGGGTGCGCGCCAGGCCTTTGCGGAGGCGCGGCAGGCTCAAGGGCCGATGAAACGGGGCGAGAAAGTGGCCTTGGTCGCGTTCTTGCTGGCGGCGACCGGGTGGGTGTTCCGGCAGGACATGGATTTTGGGGTGTTCAAGATCCCGGGCTGGTCGGGGTTCGTGCCGTGGACCTGGGCCGGTGTGCTCGGGCGGCCGCTGACGTCGTTGCCCGCGGTGCTGGGGGATCTGCTGGGGCCGCGCGGCGCCGAGTCGGTTGTTGCGCTTCTCATTGGATCGGCGCTGCTGGTGATCCCGGTCGGCGTGCGGCCGCTGCGGATGGCGTTGTCGTTGCGAGCCGCGGGTGGTATCTCGTGGGATCTGCTGATTCTGCTGGGTGGCGGGTTCGCTATGGCACATGGCATCCAGCGCAGCGGCCTGTCGGACGTGCTGGGCGGGGCGTTGCGCGGGTTGCCGCACATGGGGCCGTTCGTGGCGTTGTTGCTGGTGTGCTGGGTGACCATTGCGCTGTCAGAGGTGGCGTCGAACGTCGCCACCGCCAGTATCTTGTTGCCAGTGTTGGCGGTCGGCGCCGCGAGTTTCGGGCTGCATCCGGCGACGTTGATGTTTGCGGCCACGCTGTCGGCGTCGTTCGGTTTCATGCTGCCGGCGGGCACGCCGCCCAATGCGGTGGTTTTTTCTAGCGGCTACATCTCGGTGGTGCAGATGGCGCGCAGTGGGTTCGTGATCGACATTGGCGGCGGCGTGCTGATTGCCGCAGTTTCGTATTTTATTGTGCCGCTGGCGCTGGGGTTGCCACGGTAGAGCTTGGTTGAAGCGGCGGCGCCGGAAAACGCCGTCGCGCCGGTCACCATGGCGGTATCCGGGGGGCCTCGGAGTATCATCTCATCGTGGAATTGCTCGAAGCTGTGCCCGCCCTGCGTGCCGCCGCCGCGCGCCTTGCTGGCGAGATGCCGGGGTTGCGCCTGGTGGTTCTGTTCGGGTCGGTCGCGCGCGGGCGACCGCTGCCGTGGAGCGACGTGGACATCGGGGTTGTCGGAGCCGGATTCTGGCCGGGGCTTCACCTGGGCGTGGAACTGGCGCGCTGGTTCGGACGCGAGCCTCACGTGGTCGAGCTGGATCGCGCGCCCGAACTGCTCCGCTACGAGATAGCCCGCGACGGTGTGCCGTTGTTCGAGGCAACCGCAACAACCTGGCCCCAGTTCCGCGCCGAGGCCATCGTGCGCTACCTCGACTTCAAGCCCACGCTCGACCTGTGCGTCGCCGGTGCGCGCCGACGTCTGCTCGCGGAGGCGCGCGGTGGGTGAGCTTCTGCTCAAGAAAGCCATCGCATGCCGCGACCGCATCGCCAAGCTGCGAGCTGCGCTGCCCGGTAAGCCCGAGGACATCACGAAGGACGAACACCTCGAAGCGTACATCTCGTTCGGTCTTTTTCTTCTGATTCAGGACGCGGTTGATCTGGCCGCGCACTTGATCGCGGCGCGGGGCCTCGGCGTGCCGTCTTCACAACGCGAGTCCTTCGAGATCCTGGCGCGGGCCGGAGTGATCAGCAGCGACTCCGCGGTTGCGATGGCCTCGATGACCGCCGTACGCAATCGGATCGCGCACGCGTATGGCGAGATCGATCCCGTCCGCATTGCGCGCGAAGCACCGGCCGGGTTACGCGACGTCGAGCGCTTCCTGGGCGAGGTGGCCCAGGCTGCGGCGGCCGCGACCGGGTAAGCCGGCTCTTCCAGTCCGGTGGCGCGACTTTTCCACCCTATAGTTTCGCGGTAGACCGACGCCCATGATCATCGGACGGAGCCCCCTGAGAATCAGCATCGGCGGTGGCGGGACGGACTTGCCGTCGTACTACCGGACCCACGGTGGCTTCGTGTTGTCGGCCGCGATCACGCAGTACGTGTACGTGACGTTCCAGCTGACGCCGCTCAAGGAGATGGTGTTCCGCTACTCGCAGATCGAGCGGGTCAAGACGGTGCCCGAGATCAAGCACCCCATCATCCGCGAGGCGCTCACATTGACGGGGGTGAATGCCCCGAACATGGAGCTCGTCAGCGTCGCCGACATTCCCGCGGGCACGGGCCTCGGCTCGTCAGGCGCCTTCACGACCTGCCTGCTCAAGGTGTTCTACAAGCACAAGCGTCACTTCATCCACGCGCCGGAACTCGCTGAGATGGCCTGCCACATCGAGCTCGACATCCTCAAGGAGCCGATCGGAAAACAGGACCAGTACATCGCCGCGTTCGGCGGCATCACGGCCTTCGATTTTCACCAGGATGGCAAGGTCGACGCGACCCCCTTGAAGGCGAGCGACGAGATCATCGACCTGCTGGAGGACAACCTCGTCATGGTGTCGACGGGCTACTACCGCTCGGCGTCCACCGTCCTCAAGGAGCAGGACGACAAGAGCAAGCAGAACGACCAGTCGATGATCGACAACCTTCACTTCGTGAAGGACCTCGGCTATCGCAGCCGAGAAGCGATCGAGAGCGGGAATCTCGCGCGCTACGGCGAGCTGATGCACGAGCACTGGATCCATAAGAAGAAGCGGTCGCCGCTCATGAGCAACGCCGACATCGACCGCTGGTACGACCTCGCGCTCGCCAACGGCGCGGTCGGCGGCAAGGTGATCGGCGCCGGCGGCGGCGGCTTTCTCCTCTTTTACACAGAGGAGAAGGGCCGGCTGCGCCAGGCCCTCCGGAGGGAGGGCCTCATGGAGATCAAGGTCGGCTTCGACTACGAGGGAACGAAGATCCTCTAGCTCTTAGCTCTAGCTCTAGCGCTAGCAAGTCGTCCGCTGACAGGGCGGTGGGACCCGTAGGCCGCGCACCCGCGCACCCGCGCACCCTCGTCGTAGCCTCTTCTCATGCCGGGCTAACGCAGGCGCTCATCGACGTGCGCAACGGCCGCGTGCTTGCCCCACCGCCCCGCTTGTGACTGTGTGACGAGCAGGCTCAGGACAGTCAGTGTTCCTGCCGATCCAACGACCTAGAGCGAATGTGGATGGCTGCACCCTGCCTCGCCCGGATCGCGGGATTCTTGCTGTTGATCCCCGCCGGCCCGGGAACGGCCTGGGCGGTGGTGCCCACGCTGAAAAAATCGGCGGGCCGCCCGGGCGGCGAACTGGGTGCGTACGGCTGGCACTCGATGACGCCCGGACTGTTGCCGGCGGAACGCCCGGCACCGCTCACGGCGGCCGCGAGAAAGGCGTTGGAAAAGCAGCAACACCTGGCCGCCCTTCCAGCGATGAAGATCAGCATCGGCCCGGGCCGAGACCAGGACAGTCACGGCTGGTATCGCGTCACCGGGGCCGCACTGGTGGCGGCGGGGGCTGACGCGACACTGCTGTCCGCGGATCCCCGGATGCTGCAGCTTTTCGCCGGCGGCTACGAGCAGGCGATTGTTGTCACGGGAGGCAACGACGGCCACCTCGACGCCGCGGACACCGTCGAGTTCTACGCCGACGGCATTGATACCCCGTGGACTGGCGAGCGTGTCTACTGGCTGGCGGTCGGCGCTGGGCCGGGAAAGCGCGTCGAGCCGGTGGCGGGTACCGGACACGACGCCTCTCCTGGGAACTTCCTAAGCACCGTCACGCGTCGGGACCGCAGCATCTACTTCGCCGCGCTCTTGAACGGGGATCTACCGAATTTTTTTGGTGCCACCGTCGGAACAACGTCTGCCGAGCTGGCTCTGCAGGTGGAACAGCTGGCCGCAGGCGCGGGTGTGGCGCAACTCGCGGTGGCGATGCAGGGGGTGAGTCCCGGTGCCCACAAGGTCTCGGTCACCATCAACGGAAATCCCCTGGGCACCGTGCGCCTGGCGGATCGCGGTGCGAGGCAAGCAACACTTCCGGTGTCGACAAGCGCGCTCTTGAACGGAACCAACAAGGTGGTCCTCAGAGCGGACGGCGGAGCGACCGACGTCACCCTGGTGGACTTCGTGCGCCTGACCTATCCGCACGCATACCGCGCCGAGAACGGCCTGCTGCGGTTCGACGCCCCCGCCGACGCCGTGGTGACGGTCGACGGGTTCTCGGCGAACGACGCACGGGTTTTCGATGTGTCTGAGCCAGGCGCTGTTCGTGAGGCGCGCACGAAATGGACCCCGGTGGGACAGGGCTACGCGTTGACCGTCCAGGTGCCGCGCGCGCGCGAAGCGGCGCCGAGCGACGAGACCCGCACCCTGCTGGCCGTCGCGCCGGCACGGATCCGAGAGCCCCTGGCGCTCACCCCCAACGAGCCCTCGCGATGGCAAGACACGCGCGGCGACGCATCCTTCATCATCATCGTGCATCCCGACTTTCGCGACGAGTTGGCGCCGCTGGTGGCGCTTCGCCGCAAGGAAGGCTGGACGGTCGCGATCGTAACGGTCGACGATCTATTCGACGAATTCACCTTCGGCGAAAAAGACCCGCAGGCGATTCGATCTTTCCTGGCGCACACCCGGCGGACCTGGACGCGGCCGCCCCAGGCGGTCCTGCTGGTGGGCGACGCCAGCTTCGATCCCCGGGGTTTTCTCGGCAAGGGATCTTTCGATTTCGTGTCGACCAAGCTGTTCGATACCGATGACCTGGAAACCTCAAGCGACGACTGGTTCGTGGATTTCGACGGTGACGCCATCCCCGACATCCCCATTGGGCGGTTACCTGTGCGAACCGCCGCCGAGGCGCGCGCGGTGATCGCCAAGATCACCGCGTTCGAGCCGGGGCCGGTCGCGGCCCTGACTGGCAGCACAATGGTCTTCGCGGGCGACTACGATCCTGATCCGGCTTTGGACTTCGAGGCTGGCATTCGCACTATCCGCGCCGGGCTTCCTACTGAATTGCGCGTCACCGAGATCTTGCGCCGAACCATGGGTGACGTGGCGGCCAAGCGCTCGATCGGCGAAGCGCTGACGGCGGCGCCCTTCGTCCTCAACTATGTAGGACATGGCACCGTCGAGATGTGGGGCGGAACCTGGATCACGACCGCCGCCCTCACCGCCACGCCGGCGGCCAAACCCATGGCGCTCATGCTGGCAACAACCTGTCTGAACGGATTCTTTCACGACGTGTACTCGCGCAGCGTCACCGAGGCGATGGTGACGATGCCCCAGGGCGGTGCGCTGGCCGCCATCGGATCCTCCAGCCTCGCGGAACTCGCCGATCAGGTCGTCCTGAGCCGCGAGCTTCTCCGCCTGGCGCTCACTGAAGGACGTCCGCTAGGTCAGGCTCTGCAACTGGCCAAGAAGATGATCAAGGATGAAGAGGTTCAGCGCTCGTACATGCTGTTCGGCGATCCCACGGCCCGGCTGGTCGTCGTGCCGGAGAAACTGGCGGCATCCGTCGTCTACACCGACGGGGCCAGTTCCCGCGGCGACCCTCCGGCGGGCTGCGCGGTAGGCCACGGTGGCCGTCCGGTAAGCACCGTGCTCTTGTGCGCGTTGCTGGCTGGCTGGTCGCTGCGCCGCCGCGGGTCTCACGACCACCGGATGTAGTGGACGCCTGAAACGAGACAACGCCAACAGCTTTCGCTTCAATCGAGACGAGCACCGACTACCAGGTGAGGGGCAACACGGCGAAACCCTCGCGCGCGGCCGCTTCCCGCAAGCGCTGATCGGTGCAGACGAACTCGTGGCCCTTGGGACGGTCCCCGGCGGCGACCAGAGCGGCACCAAGTTGCATGGCATCGGCGGCGCGAAGGGAATGCACCGCGAGCAGCCTCAATGCCCGCTCACATACGAGCACCACTCCGTCGATCTCCATCCAGGCCTTTGCGAGTTCGTCCAGGGCAGCCAGGGCAGCCAAGCGCGCGGGGGGGGCGAGTTGGCCCTCGCGGCCACGTCGCTCAATGGCAGACGCAATCTCTACCTTGGATCCGGCCCAGGTCACGACACCGCCCGCTACGAGGGGACGAACCGCGGGGGTCGCCTTCTCCGCCAGACAAAGGGGCACCAACGCTGAGGCGTCCCAGAACCGCACGCTCAGAACCGGTCTTCCCTGTCCTCGAGAAGCGCCTGCTCGACGGATGTGTTCGCTCTCGGGAGGCGACGTCGCAAGAAATCCGCTGGCAGCGGCGCCAAGGGAGGCCTCGCCAACCCAGCCGCAACAAGGCCCGAGAGCTCGGCCTCATCGTCCATGATTCGGACGACCCGTGCGATGGGACGGCCATGGTCGGTGATCGTGACATCCTCTCCCCGCGCGACCAGTCTCAGATAGTGAGACAGGCGGTTCCTGATATCAGCCACGGGCGCCATTTTCATATGTCCATTATGGCGCTTCTACGCAGGGAGGCAAGGCGCCGGACAAGATCAGTGCAGGCCCTGGGTGCTGTGGTAGTGGTCGACGACCTCGTCATTGGTCCAGGCGGCGTTCAGGATCCCTAGTTCATCGATGCGTCCGTTCAGGTTGCGCATGGCGAAGCGCGGGTGTTCGCGAATGGCTCGCCCCAGTTCCCGATCTCGGCCGAACCGATGTGCAGCTTGTCGACGAAGTACTCATCTCGGATCGGCTCGCGGTGGATCTCGACGCCGTTCACGAAGTGCGACACGCGCCGCCCCGCGGGATCGAACACCGAGACGATGTGGAACCAGCGGCCGCTCTTCGACAGATCCCACATGGGCGGGGAGTAGTAGACCCGGTGGTAGCTGTAGTTGAGCGGATTCGGCCTGGGTGGCCGGCGCGTCTCGTCGACCATCGGCACGGCTCGGTCGAGGTTTGGCGTACCGATCTGTTCACCGCCCAGAACGCTGCCACGTTGAGCAACGGGAAACGGGCGCCGATCTTCGTGAACATGACCTGCCTGAACGGCTTCTTCCAGGACGTGTACACCGAGAGCATGGCCGAGGCCTTGCTGAAAGCCGAGCATGGCGGAGCGTCGGCGGTGTTGGCGTCGGCGGACCTCACGCTTTCGGGCAACCAACGCACGCTGAACGAGGAGCTGGTGACTCGCCTGGCGGCCGCCACCCAGACCCTGGGGGAGGCCGTTCGAGGCGCGAAGCTGGCAGCGGGAGAGGATGCGGTCAGCCGCACCTGGATCCTCCTTGGGGATCCGGCGATGCGGCTGGGGGTCGAAAAAAAGCCGACACCCAGCCCAGCCGGAAGCGGCTGCGCATGCAGCTTCCAGCCCTCGGACAGTGGGACGCCAATGTTCGGGGCCGTCCTGGTGGCACTGGCCATTGCTTTGCGCGCGCGCACCAGGCGCGGCGGCTAACGGCCGCATCCCACGGCGACGCCGATGCGACTGTGGACCGTCGAGCAACTGCGAGCCGGGAAGGTCGCCTCGTCATTCACGCCCGGCACGACCGCGCCACAGGGGAAGGCCCCGGTTCCCGGATCCCAAAGCGGCGTGGACCCGAGCACGCCGTCCTGGTAGCGGCGCCGGATCGTCGCGCCGATGTCACCGCCGCCCGTGCCGGCGCCCTTGAGCGGCGAGCCGGTCGGAATCTCGACGCGACAAGGACCGAGCATGGGGTTCACCTGCAGCGAAGCGACGACATTTGCGTCGAGGGGACTGTAGTTCGTGCCGGTGGCGAAGGCGTTGCAGTGATCGACGGTCCAGGGCAGGTGGGCACTGACCGAGAAACCGAACGTGGTTCCGGCGCCGAGGCCCACGACCAGCGAGTCTGTGATCGTGGCCGATGGCATGAGGCCGGCGTTTGCCGACGAGCGCCAGAGGCTGAAGCCGGTCAGTGTTGGTCTCAACACGGTGTGGTGCCTCACCGCGACGAGCAACGCGCCCTGGGACTCGAAGCCCTCTTTGCTGTCGAAGCTGACGTTGTTGTCGAAAAGCGGCGACGACACCACGCGGTTGTCCGCGGTGCAGGGCCTCGTATTATCGCAATTCGAATTGACCCCGTACGCAGTCTCGGCGTTTGCGAAGGCTACATTGCCGAGGATCCGCGCGTTGTCGCCCGCCCCAACTGGGAGGGGGTCGGTGTTCGTCGTCGTGACGGCCACGCCGCGGCACGGACCCTCGAGGACGTTGTTCTCGACGATGCCGCCGGCCGAGCCCCACAGGTAGATGCCGGTATCCGTGTCGCCGGGGCAAGAGTAGCTCGAAGCTTGACCGCCCGGAATGTCGGCGTAACCACCACCATTGATGTAGTTGCGGCGCAACACGACGTTGGTCGAGAACCAGACCCGGAAGCCATCGCGGTGCCCCTCGTAGAACTCCGACTCTTCGACGAGGATGTTCTCGCTCTGCTGGATAATGATCAGCGCCGAGTTCTTGTAGCGGTTGGACTTGCGCACGACCAGACGGCGCAGGTCGATGTCCAAGGCGCTGTCGAGCAGCACGACCGCGTAGCCCGACGCCCTGTTGTCGCCGTCTTGAACGTGCAGGCCCTCGAAGGTCCAGTAGCGGCACTCCTCGATCTCGAGGATGCCGCGGTTGGGCGACGGGCCGAGCAGGCGCGCGCGGCGCTCGTTCTGGGCGACCACACGGATGCGCTGCGAAGCGCTGCCGTGGCGGCAGGGGGCGCCCCTGCAGGTCGTGTTGGTGGTTGCGCAGCCCACGTGAAGCACGCCTGCGCCGGTTGTGGGGCCGTAGTCGCCGTCCAGCACGACCAGCGTCCTGCCGGGGTCGAGGCGCGACAGAGCGTAGGACCAGGTTTTCCAGGGCAGGGCCGCGGTCCCGGGGTTGGTATCGAGGCCATTGGGACCAATGTAGTTGCCGATCGGTCCCGCAGGAAGGTCGGCGACGGTCGGGGCATCGGGGCCGGGCGTGTCGGTGGGCACCGTCGGGGGAACCTGATCGATCGCACCGCTGGCGTCCGGCGAGAGCGGGATCCCTGCCGTGTCGTCGGGCGCCAAGCCAGGAACGGGCGAGTCCCGGGTCGCCGGCGCATCAGCAACCGACGCGGCACCGGGTGGTGTGGCACCATCGGAAGCGACCGCCGCCGGGCGTGGGTCTGAAGTTTCCACGCTCGCATCGCCTACGCTGACCAACTCGTAGCCCAGGCGGCCGCAGGCGAGTTGGCCGAAGCAGGCTACGCAGAGGGCGAAGTAGTCTGCGGCCCGTGGTCCCCTCCAAAGCACCGCGCACCACGAAAACCGGGACAAGGTACATCTAGAATCGGCACGTACACCGGGGCTCTAAAGGCGCTCTAAAGGCTTGCCCTAAGGCCTACCTCCCTGCCCCGTGTAGGCGCTTCGTGTAGGCGCTGCTCCCCCACGTCATTCGCGTGGCTAGCGAAGGACAAACGGGGTGCTGGTGGCCGCGCCGGTGTTGATCCAGACGCTCTTCACTTGCAGGTATTCGTAGATCGCGTGCAGGCCACTTTCGCGGCCGAGGCCCGAGTCCTTGGTGCCGCCGAAAGGGGACATGTAGCTCACGGCGCGATAGGTGTTGACCCAAACCATCCCGGCTTCGATGCGCTCGGCGACGCGAAACGCGCGGCCTATGTCGCTGGTCCAGACTCCGGCCCCAAGGCCAAAACGGATGTCGTTGGCTATGGTGATGGCTTCGTCCTCGTCCTTGAACTTGATGACCGAGAGCACGGGGCCGAAGATCTCTTCCTGGGCGACGCGCATCTTGTTGTCGACCGCGCTGAAGATCGTGGGCTCGACAAACCATCCGTCGCCGCACTCCGGGCGCGAGGCTGGTCCCCCGCCCAGCAGAAGTTTGGCCCCCTCAGCCTTGGCGATTTCAATGTAGCGAAGGACCTTTTCGTATTGTGGGCGCGTGGTCACCGGGCCCACTTGCGTGTCGAAATTTTGTGGATCACCAAAGGCGCGCCGTTCGGGCGAGCGCGACGAGTTTCTCGAGGAACGCATCGTGAACGCTCTCGTGCAGCAAGAGCCGGGAACCGGCGATACAGCTCTGGCTCGTGGCCGCGAAGATTCCCGCGACCGCGCCATTGACTGCATCATCGAGGCGCGCGTCCGCGAACACGATGTTGGGGGACTTGCCGCCCAGCTCCAGCGTCACGCGTTTGAACGCCTTGGCGGCGCGCTCGTTGATGGCGCGACCCGTGGTGTCCGATCCGGTGAAGGCGATCTTGCGAACCAGTGGATATTCCACCAAGGCGTTGCCGACTTCGTCTCCGAGGCCCGTGAGCACGTTGACGACGCCTGGTGGAAAACCAGCTTCTTCGACCAGCTTGACGAACGCCAGCGTGGAGACCGACGCGAATTCGGATGGCTTGACGACGACGGTGCAGCCTGCTGCCAGGGCGGGTGCCAACTTCCACGCCAGCAGGAGGAGGGGGGGGGGAATTCCAGGGCGTGATGGCGGCGACGACGCCGACCGGCTCGTGACGGGTGAAGTTGAAGTACCCCTTCTTGTCGAGCGGGATGACCGAGCCCTCGATCTTGTCGGCGAGTCCGCCAAAATAGTAGTACCACTGCGGAACATAGTTGAGCTGAGACTGCATCTCCGCGATCGGCTTTCCGTTGTCCTTCACTTCGAGCACGGCGAGGCGCGTCGCTTCTCGCGCTACCAGATCTCCGAGGCGCACCAGCAGGCGGCCGCGCTGGCTGGGCGTGAGTTCTGGCCACGGGCCCTTCGAAAACGCGGCGTGAGCGGCGCGTACGGCGCGATCGGCATCCTCGGATCCGCCACGCGCTACTTCGGCCCATGGTTTTCCCGTAAACGGATTGAAGGTGGGAAACCACGCGCCGGACGCCGCCGGGATCGCTTTTCCGTCGATGACCATCTCGTGCTTTTCCATGTTTGCCCGCCTCGCTACGCCATTGGTGTGAGGCGCTCGGCCTCACGCGCGATGTTTTCGGCTTTCGCAATCACCGGTCGGTCCACCAGGCGACCGTCGACGGCAACCGCGGCGCCACCCGCCGTCGCCGCCGCTGCGAGCACCCGGCGCGCCCACGCGATGTCTTCCGGCGTCGGCGCGAAGCACCGGTTTACGATCTCGACCTGTTTCGGGTGAATGCACAGCTTTCCGCCAAAGCCGAAGCGCTTTGCGCGCAGGGTGTCCGCCTCGATCTCAGCGGGTCGATCGATGGCTGTGCACACACCGTCGATGGGGGCTTCGATTCCCGCAAGGCGAGAAGCAAGCACGAGCTCGGAGCGAAAAGAATCGAGCTTTTCGTTTTCGCCGTCGATGCCGAGATCGAGCTGCAAGTCGATGCGCCCAAAAAGCAGCCGCGCGACGCCTTCGACCCTGGCGATCGCTCGCACCTCGGCCACGCCGAGTGCGGTTTCGATGAGGGGAAACAGGAAGCGACGTCGTGTGCGAACCAGATCGAGAAGGTTCTCTCCAATGTGTTCCGCCTTCGCCAGGACGATCCCGGCAACGCCTTCGGCGCCGCACAGAGCAAGATCCGCCTCGTGCCACCGTGTGCCGGCGGCATTGATTCTGACCAGCACCGATTTTTGGTTCGAAAGTTAGGCAGCCAGCGCCGCGCGCGCTCCGTCCTTGGCCGCAGGCGCGACGGCGTCCTCGAGATCGACGATCACCGCGTGGGCTCCGGAGGCACAGGCCTTGTCGAACCGTTCGGGGCGATCAGCAGGCACGAACAGGTAAGAGCGCGCGACGTCCGACGGCATGGCGTTCAAGATTCCAGACTTCGATGATGGGAATCAGATGGCTTTTTCGGCGGCCAGTCGAGTGATGTCCAGAGCGCTGTAGCCAAGCTCTGCGAGGATACTCCGTGTGTGTTCCCCTATGTCTGGGATGGCGTCCATGCGGGGCTCGAAGGTTTCTGGAATGCCCGGGGGCAGGAGCGCGCGGATTTTTCCCGCCGGTGAATCCACAGTCGTGAAGCGCTCCCGTGCCATGAGCTGCTCGTGCGCCCAGAGTTCGCGCATGTCGTTGAGGCGTCCATTGCCGATCTGTGCGTCGTCGAGCCGGGCAATCACCTCGGCCGCGGGGAAACGCGAGAAGATCTCCACGATGATCGCGCGCAGCGCCTGCCGCTCGGTCGAGCGTCGCTCGCTGGAGGCAAAACGCGGGTCGGCTTTGAGATCAGGCCGTGCCAGGACCTTGTCGCAGAAGCTTGCCCATTCGCGCTCGTTCTGCAGGCCGAGCATCACGATCTTGCCGTCACCGGTGGGAAAAGGACCGTACGGGTAGATGGTCGCGTGGTCGGCCCCGGCCCGGGGCGGCGGCTCGGCCCCGTCGTAGGCGTAATAAAGCGGGAAGCTCATCCACTCGGCGGTGGCCTCGAGCATCGAGACATCGATCGCGCAGCCACGGCCGGTTTTCCCCCGCTGGATGAGCGCGGCAAGAATGTTCGAAAACGCGTACATACCCGCGGCAATGTCGGCGATGGAGCACCCCGCCTTGGCGGGATCTTGCGGGCTGCCGGTCACGGACAGCAGACCCGCTTCGCTCTGGATGAGGAGATCGTAGGCCTTCTTGTCTCGGTAAGGTCCGCTCGCGCCGTAACCCGAGATCTCACACACGATGAGGCGAGGATGCCGCTCGGTCAGCGCGGCAGGGGCAAGCCCAAGCCGCGCCGCCGCACCGGGCGCCAGGTTTTGCACGAGCACATCCGCGCGCGCGACGAGTTTTTCGATCATGGCCGCGGCCTCGGGGTGCGACGACCGTGATTCCGTCGAGGGGACGCATGCCCAGCGGTAGCGCGGCCCTGGGACCACGGGTCAGTCGAACAGGTCGGCCATCACACGAAAATAGCGCGTGCGCGCAAAGGTCTTCATGCGCACCAACTGGTCCTCGGGCTTGGCGTCACACGCAGTACTCGTCGAGATACCCCCGGGGGCCAAGGCTGCCTCGTCGGCCTTGTAGTCGGCCGAGACCTGGTCCACCAGGGTGGCGATCGCGTCGGGCGACAGCTCGTGCTTCGCCAGATCCCTCAGCGTGTCGATATGCTCGGCCCGGTACGCGCGCAGGTAGGTGTCTTTGAGGTAGTTCCACCACAGGCTGCGGTTGGCCCGATCACCCTCGGCACCCGAGAAGAACGAGGTATCCGCGGGCGCAAAACCACCGAACAGGTTGTCCAGATCCCAGGCCCAGATGACCCACTTCTTGTCGCCGCGTAGGTACATGAAGTGGTTCTGCCAGTAGTCGTCATACGGCCCCATCCAGTTCATGAGCGCCATGTAGTTCTTGAGCAGCGGCAGATCGAATGTATCCGCGAGGAACTTCCGCATCGCCGGAATGCCACCGGCGCGGGCCTTGTGCAGCTGCTCCAGCATTTCGCGGACCTCTTCCGCGGAATCGCCTTTCCAATCCTTCAGGGTCACGCGGTTGTAAGTGGCCGCGTAACGCTCCGCCACCGAGTAGCCGCAGGACGCTTTCAGCAACGATCCGTCCCCAATCCCAACGGGACCCTCGTCGCCCAGGTAGCCGTTCGCCTTGAACAGATCCGTGATCTGATGTCCCTTGCCGAAATACCGCTTCAGCAGGTCCTCGTCCATGTGCTCGACGTCCAGCATGTAGTGGTAGTACGCGCCGTTCACGTAGTAACGGACCCAGCTGGATTTGGGAAACGGCATGCCCAGGGATTCGAACAGCTCGTTTCCTGCTCTGGTAATGAAGCCCTGGCACGATTGCGTCAGCTTGTTCAGCGTGACCTGGTGGCGGCCATGGAACGTCCGGTAGCGCGGAAATTCGATCGACCAGCTCATCGCTCGAAAGGGAAGTGGACCGGCCGGGCGCTTGACGCTTTCTGGCCACTTGGTGAGGTTGATGTTCAAGCCATTGCGGCGGTTGAAGCGGCTGCCCTGGTAGCGCGCCTGAACGTCGTAGACCTTACCTTCCGACACCATCACCGCCGGCAAACGCGCGTCCCAGGTGGGGTTCATTGCGCACTGGTCGGGATTGCTGCCCCCGATGTTGCCCGGCACCTTACCGTCCTCCATGTACGTCCACAGACGCGACCAGTTTGCCGTGCTGATGAACAACTCGTACACCGGTGTCTGGCCCTCGATCACCGGATTCACGAAGTAGGCATGCCACGGGTTCGGATCCGATGGCCGCGGCGACAGCGGCGCGAGGCCCTTGCCCAGATCCGCGAGGATCCGGTAGCGGACGATCGAGCGGTCGGGCTTGGCCGGCAGTGTCGCGCGGTAGCCATCGTTGCCGCTGGTCATCGGTAGCCGTTCGGGCACCTCATCGGTTCGCTCGATGTCATCGACGAAATACTCGAGCTCGACCTTTCGCGCCGCCCCAGACAGCAGCGCCCGAACCACCACCGGGTCGGCGGCCCGGATGGCCTCGGCCGGGCGATCCTTCGCGTTGGCGCCTATCTCCTTCACGATGGTCTGCGCGCCCGAGACGCTGTTGGCCCGGCCCGGCGTGGCGCCATCGAGCGGCGACGGCCCCCAGCTGGCGGGGTCCATGGCCGATCCGGTAAAGGTCACGCGTTCGAGCGACACCCCCATGTACTGGTGGCGGTCGAGCGGCAGGAGCGCTGCCGGCAGGTGGTCTTCCCCGGCACCCAGCGAGTCGGCGCCAATGGGCCAGGGAAACTCATCCCGGTACACCACCCGCTCGGCGACTTTTCCGGCCGGGTCCAGCAGCAAGATCTCGCCCTTGCCGTTGTCGAGCGTGCCCGTGAAATCGCCCAGGACAGCATTCAGGCTCAGCCGGTAGGCGGACACCTCCACCAGCTTGCGCTTGTTCTTGGCGATGACGGCGTAACCCAGCGGGCCTATCGTGTCGTTGGCCCCGAAGGCGAACTGGATGTCCCCCGAAAGTCGCCAGCCCTTCAACGACACCGCCGACTTGCCCAGGTTGTGAATCTCGACGAACTCGTGCGGCTCGTCGGCGAAGTTCTCCCTGACCGGGTTGTACATGATCTCGGAGAAACGCACCCCGCTTTCGCCCGGGGCCCCAGGCGGGTTCGAATCAGATGCGTCCGAGGCGGGGCTGCACGCCAGCGGCAGCCAGAGCAGGCAGACCTGCCAGGCCAGGTCACGGCTACGAACGGTTGATCTCAGCATCGTTCGACCCTCCTTTCACATCAATCCCGCGTATCCGGGGGCCGCGTATCCGGGGGCCGCGTATCCGATGCGTCAACGACGGCGCCGGCATCCGCCGGTGCGCTGGTGCCGCCGGTGACCGAGATGTCGGAAATCGCCGCCTGCATCAGCCTGGTAAGGCTGGCCGCGTCGGCGAAGAAGCCGACCAGGAACGGCTCCTGAAAGCCGAAGTTGCTGCTGTCGAGGGCGGTCCAGGTCACGCCATCCGCCGAGTAGGACGCCTTCACCAGACTACCGGCGGTGGCGGCCTCGTCGGTCTTCTCCAGGCGCAGCCACAGCGGCAACTTGATGTCGGCCTTCATCATGCCGGCGACTGCCATGACGCTGGTGCCGGGCGTCTTGCGGCTGTGAAACTGCACTGAGCCCGCCGCGAAGGTCGCCATGGCGTACGGCGCCTGGCGAGAAATATTGGCGGGCGCAATCCCGTCGCGGATGATGACGCCCACTCGTGCGGTGGCGCCACCTCCCATGAGCGACGTGATCTTCGCGGTGATCGTGCGGTTGCCGGAGTCGCCCCTGGCGAACACCGAACCGGTGTCGCTGGTGAGGTTGAACGTGTCTCCGAACGAACTGATTGCCAGCGAGTTGCCGGTGAGAAAAGCACCACCACCGATGGCGTTCATTTCCTCGAAGATCCAGGGACTTGGTGGATCGACGTTGTGGGCGCGCAGGAAGTCGAACTCGGCCGTGGTGACCTTGGTCGGACTCTTCGAGGTGGCTGCCAGCCCGACCGAGATCTCGGCGGGCAAGTCCATCTCGACAGTCCCGAGCTTGAGCCAGAGGGTCCGGTTGGCGGTGCGGTAAGCGGTGAACACCCGGCCACGGCGCTGGATGCGAAGGAACTGGTTCACCCTGGTCTCGGGATCGATTATCACGGTCTTGGTCGCCCCACCGGCCGTCGCGCGATACTGGAAAATCCCGCCTACCTTGGTGTCACCCAGCACGCCCAAGAACAGGTTGGCAGCGCCGGGTTCCGCCCCGGGCGCGCGAAGCATCAGGCCGGCTGTGCAATCGGGCTCCGTCGCCTGGAGACTTCTCACGCGAACCAGGATCTCGCCGTCGCCGCGCAGGGTCTGGGAAGCGAAGAAGAAGGCATCACTGGTGCCACCAATGCCGCTGCCGCCGGCCTTCGCGGTGAAGATGAGGTTGGTGACGGTGAGACTGCCCGGCATCTCGGGGCTGCCGATGTCCTTCGGCGTCCACGGCGCGGGGTCTTGTGGCCCCAAATTCATGTCCGGGAAGGGCAGGATCGCAGCATCCGTGCGCGGGCGGCCCGCGTCCATGGCGGGATTGTTGCCCGTGCCGCCAGCGCCGCCGCCTGAGGCCGCCGCGTCCCTCTTGACGACGGGGGCTGGCTGCTCGTCAGCCTTCGCACACGCCACCAGCGTCGATGCCACGAACGCTGCTACGGCAAGAAAAAAACCGCGAGAGGGGCTGCTTCCAAAGTGACAATGGTTGCGATGCATGTTGGTCACTGCGCTTTCTGGGTCGCCCAGTGGGCGACTCGAAGGATGGGCTATTTTTTTTCTGTGAGGCGGTGTGGTTCGCTAGACCTAGACCTAGACGTACGGCTAGTCCTTTAGTGACACCAGGGAAATCAGCAGCGCAGGGCGGACAGGTGCCCTTGCCGCGCAGCGCCTCGCCATCGGCCGCCGAGCCGGCGGTGCTCGAAGGCACGTTGGCCCGCCGGCGCGCGGGGTCTCCCCCCTTGAGTGCAACGAGAGACAACCGCGCGTTCCAGCTGCGCTGCGGTCAGACCAATCGCCCTCAGTGGCGGTGAATCAATGCGACAGACGCGTCGAGAGACTGTCAGGCTCGCATCTCGGGTAGATCTCCCGACACCGATCCGAAGTTGGTGGTCGGGACGCCGACGGCGTTCATCAGGGCGATGAGCACCTGGCTAATGTGCTTCTTTGCGAACGCCAGGTGCTGTCCGGCCTTGAGGCCGCCAGCGCGGCCCGCGACTAAGCAGGCCATGTTCTCGCCGGTGTGCGAGGTCCCGCCGCCGCCGCCCTCCGGCAGCAGCACCACGGCGCAGCTGTCGAGTAGCGTTCCGCCACCCTCGGGGGTCTCCGACAACTTCTTGATCAGGCGGGCCCAGTGCTTGACGTGCCATCCGATGACCTCGCTCACCTTTTGTGTCGTCGGGCTGCCCGCACCGAAGTGGCTGATCTGATGGACGTCGCTCTTGTACCCTAGCACCGGGTACATGTTCAAAAAGCACTGGGCCATGGTGTACATCAAAGTCCCGACCCGGGTCAGGTCGCAGGCGAGCGACATGTGCAGAATGTCGGTCATGACCAGCGCCCGCCGCTCCTCGTCGCTCCACGCGTTGGTCTCGGTGATTATTGGCTTGGCGCCGGCGCCCTTTCCGATGTTGCCCGCGACCGGAGGATCGCTTCCCGGGGACGGCGGAGCGCCACAGCCTGCTCCGGCGGCGCTCCCCGTGCCCACGGTGCCCACGGTGCCAAGTCGCCGCTCCAGATCACGAATCTCGTCCCGGTGGCGTTCGAAGCGAACAGCGTCGTATCGGCCGAGCCTGCGGATGAGTGTTTCGGTGTTGCCCCTTACCAGGTCGAGCACGCTGCGCCGGGTCCGCATCTGATAGTCCCGCAACGCGACCGCCCCCGGATCGGTTGCCGGCGGTTTGAGATCGAAGAAGAGCGATTCGTAGGCATCCTTGGGACTGGACTGCATCCCGATCTTGCCCGACTCACGGTAGGACAGCGAGTCACGCACGGACGAGGGGCCCGCCGCGTAGCCACTGGCCTGAACGCGCAGGCGCAGCGATCGGAACTTCGTCGCTCCTTTGAACCCCGGTGCGTCCGCGACCAGTTCATCCGATGTGGTGCCTTGCGCTGCGCTACCGCCACCGTTGCTCGTGCCAGTCAGCATTGTCGCCATCGCTCCTGCGTGGAACCCCGAGTAGCCCCCGGCGCCGCCGGAGGGGACTCGTAGACCCGAGATCACGCTGACCTGTCCCGTCAGGTTCGCAACGCTTATCGGCTTGAGCGCCAGCTTGACGTCGTAGCCCGGGCCGGTCTGGTCCGGGACGAACATGTTCGGGATAGGATCGCCGTCCCCGCCTAGCGAGGTCCCCATGAAGCAAACCACGAACCGTCGCGGCGCGGGCGCGGCCTGGACGCTCCGGGGCGACATCATCTCCAGCCACGGGAGCGCCACCGCCGCACCGCCCGCTCCACGCAGCCACGTCCTACGATCAAGAACCAGCTTTGACTTAAACATGATGTGATGGACTCCTTCTTGCCTCATTGTTGTCGGTGGACGAAGCTCGAGTCGGTGGCGACCGCCACCAGCAGATCGCTGATACGATGCCCTCCGCGCTTCCACTCGTCGGCGAGCCGTTGGAAAAGGGGGTCGGCTACGGCCTCCGGATGCCGTCCCGAGGCGAACTGAACGACATGGCGGGCCAAACATCGATCCAAGTCGGGGACACCTACCAGCAGACGCCCCAGTGCCGCTGGCCCCTTGAAGGCACCCTTGCCGGGCAGCTCCCCAGCGCCGTCAATCGGGCAGGCGGGACGACCTTCCTCGACGGTTCGGTACTTCCCCGTGCGGTCGTAATTCTCGAGGCCGAATCCGATTGGATCGACCTGCGCGTGGCAGGCGATGCAGGACGAGCCTCGCGCGAAGTGTTTCTTGAAGCGCTCGATGCGGCATGTGGAGTCCATCGGCAAGCTGGCATCGACGTCGGGGGGGGGCTCGGGAATGGATCGACAGAGCATCCGATCAGAGATGAGGATTCCGCGGTTGACGGGGCTCGTGTCGTCCGGCTTGGCAACCGCGGAAAGGAACGAGCCGTGAGACAGGAGACCACCTCGACCCGCAGGACGCACATCCAGCCAGCCGGCCTTGGCCGGGACAGGGATCCCATAGTGGCGCGCCAGGTTGGCGTCGATGAAACTGCGCTCGGAGAGAAACAGCTCGTTGTAGTCGGCGTTGCGCGTGAAAACGACATCGTCAATCAGCGCGCGCGTCTCGGCGATCATCGAGGACACGAGCTGGGGATCGTGCTGAATGCTGGCGAATCCGAGCCACTCGGCGTGAAAAGTGTAGAGACGTGCGCGCGCACGCGGATCGGCCAGCAGGGTTCTCGCCGTCGACGTGATCTGGGGCCCGTCCGCGAGCTTGCCGGCAGCCGCGAGGTCCAGCAGCGGCTCGTCCGGCGTCGTACCGACCAGGAAGTACGAAAGCTTCGTCGCCACCTCGTACGAACCGAGACGGAAGAGGCCGGGCTTGCCGGCGACGGGCGTCCCGACTTCCAGGCGGTAGTAGAACTCGGGCTCCTGCAGCAGGGCGACGAGGGCCAGACGCACGGCCTCGTTGAAGTCTCCTTTCTCGACGGCGAAAGCCTGAAACCGCAGGTAGCCGTCGATCTCGGGGCGTTCGAGTGGTCGCCGCAGGACCCGCCTGCCGAAACGGGCGAGGAACGACTCGAAGCAAACGCGGTCGGCAGGCCCCTTGGGCGTGCAGGGGAGGATTCGCGTCAGGGTCTCGGGGCGCTTCACAGCGCGATCAGCCGCCTCGACGGCAAGCCGTTCAAGGGTATCGATAAGCACGTTCGAGGGAAGCTTGGACGGAGCATCGTTTTCGAACGGAAGCTCGCGTGACAGTGCGGGCTCCGGCAAAGTGGCCTGGCCACTCGTCGAGGTTTCGGCGAGGAGATCGCGAATCGTGGCGTCATACTCCACGGGCGACAGAGGGCGTGCGCCGGAGGCGAAGACAAATTGCGAGCCGGCGGGCCCGGGGTTGGTAGCGCCAGGGTTTGTGGTGCCGCCAGGGTTTGTGGTGCCAGAGCCCGCGACACCCCCGGGCCGGGATGTCGTCCCTCCGCGAGGATCGACGTCTGTCTTGTCGTCAGGCGCCGTCCCGATCATGCCCGAACAACCGGCGAGGATGAAGAGCGTGAACATTGCGAACAACTGACGTGGCGCGGTCGTCATCGCTACCTCCTGGGGACGTTTCCTATAAAGAGCGGCGCCGCCGGTTTCGTCACCTGTGTTTCGTGTCCTCCCATTTCCTCGGGGGGCGTCTGACGTGGCTCTCGGTCAAGGCTGGGCCTGGCGCCAGGCGAGGGCCCCGGACGCGTGGTGATTCGCTGTCGGCGATGGGTGGCGTGGGTCAAAGGCCCGCGGCGCGACGGCTCCAGGCCTCTTGGCCTCGACGCCGCAACCCGACGCGACGACGATGTCCCGGTCAGATCAAACGCGGGGCCGCGGTCACTTCACCGAGGTGAACCGCCGCCGGGGGCCCTGGTCCCGTCCTCTGCGGCCCAGCGTATGGCCGCATCGAACAACCGCCACCCAGCCGGAGTCATGTTCTGGGGTGTCAGGTCATTGACGAACAGCCCCACTCGGCGCGCCGGCGCCGGCAGCTCGGCCATGGGCATCCCGCGCTCGTACCCGAAAATCGTAGCCAGGGTCGGATCCCCCGGCATGGCGGCAATCCACAGCGCCGTGGGTGCCGGTGTCCCCTGGGACAGGTAGTGATTGCCTACCCGGGAAGCGACCCGAATGCGTCCGGCAAGGCCAGCGGCCAGCGGGTGATCCGCCAGGGAAACCACCAGGTCGCTACCCGCCACGGCCCCTCTGACCTCCGTGTCCCGCGGCCAGATCATGCCCAGGTCCTCGTACAAGGAGGGTTCCCAGACCACGAGCGGCACCGGAAGGTCGCGAAACTGGGACCCCAGCGCCGCCGATTCCACAGTCGATGAGATCGCGATTAACGCGGCTGAACGGGCCTCCTCCTCCAGCCCGGCGCTGGCAGCGGCCCGCATGACGACGTCGAAACCAAGCCCCTCAATGCGGGTCAGCACCACGCGGTCTGCCGGCGAACGCGGGGGCACAAAGCCAACCACCAGCAGCGCCCGCGGCCGCGCCCCCACCCCGGCCAATGTCTGCACCACGGTCTCGGTCCGTTCCCCCTCAGCAGCGGAGGCCGCGCGTTGACCAGCGACGACGGCCTGCGGGTGACCGTCGCGCTGCCCCCGGAACATCGCGCTTCCAGTGATGACGTCCAGCCTGGTCCTGCCTGCGCCAATGACGAGGGCGAACGCCCCCCGTCCCCCGACTTCGGCATCGGGCGTGGTCAGCCGCACCGGTGGGCCAGGGCCCAGGACGCCCAGCTGAACGGTCCCTACGGGAATGAAGACGCTCACCGCGCCATCGCCGTCGAGCGCCGACAGCGGGCCGACGGTCGTATTTGGCCCGACTTCCAGCAAGACGGCCGCGCCAAGGTGCAAGGTGGCCGCACTCGCGGTCCCCAGCGTGGTCACCGCCTGCCCTTCGGCGAGGGCCTGGCCCACGGCTGCCTTGAGCCGCACGCCTCCCCCCACGACGAAAACCTCCCCCTTCGTCGCCTGAACCACGGCCGCTGCCCCCGTGGCCTGGGGAGGGCCGCTCGACGGCCGCTGGCCTCCGGCGCCCGCCACCCTCGGAGGCTGCGCCGCCCGGGGGGCCGACCCTCCGTCCAGCGAGTCTGGGCGCACCAGCCAGAGAATCGAGGCCGCTGCCGCGGGCACCAACAGCGCCACAGCAGCCCATCCCGCGCGACGCCCGCGCACCGGTGGCGCAACCGTCGTGCCGCCGGCCCCCGCGGCCAATTCTCGTGTGACAGAGGCCGCGAACAGATCCCCATCGTCCGCACTACGCCCCAGCGAAACCAGCGCCTGGTGCACCTGATCGTCAGCGCGCAACAGCGCGCGCAGATCGGACGAGCTCGCCACAGACTGCAGCAGCGCTTCGCGGTCGCTGTCGGTGATCGGCTCGGCAGCCAGATACCGGGTCCACAGTTCCTCCAGCCGTCGATCATCCAGCCTGGAGCTCATGTCCCCCCTCCCAGCAGACGCCGCTGCACACAATCGCGTAGTAGGTGGCGTACGCGCAGCAAAGCCATGCGAACGGCGCCCTCCTTGCGACCCAGCGTGCGCGCCATCGCCACCAGGGGCGTGCGCGCATAGTAGTGATCGCGGACCAATGTTGCGGCAGGCTCCGGCAGCCCCGCGAGGCAGCGCTCCAGCGCCGCGAGCGACCGCTCTTCGTCGACGAGATCCGTCGTCCCCTCGCCCTGGGCGCCGAGATCCAGGGCCACGGCCAGCTGATCCCGGATTCGTCCGAGCCGGACCCCCTCGTCGCGCTGGTGCCAGCGAACGCGGTTGCGGGCGATGCGGAGCAACCAGGCGATGAACGGGGCCCCGGGATCGCGGCCCGGAAGCGAACGAAACGCCGCGATGAAGGTGTCCTGGGCGAGGTCATCCGCCAGATCGGGGTCCCGCACACAAGTGGCGAGATAAGCGCGCACGCGGGAGTGGTGATACCGCACCAGCGCCTCGAACGCAGCCAGGTCCCCCCGAACCGCCCGCGCCAGGTACTCGTTCTCGCCAGCATCAGGCACAGCAGCGGCGGCACCGTCCCCCATGGATCCACGATACCGCGGGAACTCGTCCGTCATGACAGGCGTCGGAATATTGCGTCGCATTCTTCCCAGATAGGACTCTCCACCGTGCAGAAGGAGCAGGTCCGCTGCTTCCGTCACGACCGGTCCTGCACTTTCTTCGGCGTGCGGGTGCATAGATGGTTCAAGGCCCGATCCCGTAGGATGGCTTTTCGCCAAAGGGGGGGTATCCATCTGAGTGCGGTAGGCACAACATGTAGTGGTGCCGCCTCAGCCACCCGCCGGGAGCCTCAAGGCCGGGCGCGATTACCCGGCCAGCTACGCGGACTTGCGGGCCTGGTTCCCTGACGACGCTGCCTGTCTCGACTACGTCGAGTGGCTCCGCTGGCCGGATGGCTTCGTGTGCCCCCAATGCGCGACGGCGAGCGCGTGGCGAATGGATGACGGCCGGTTCTGGTGCGAGCCGTGCCGGCGTCGGGTCTCCGCAACGGCGCGGACGATCTTTCATCGCTCCCGTACGCCGCTCACGGTCTGGTTCGCGGCGGCCTGGTACATGACGTCGGCCAAGAACGGTGTATCGGCCAAGACACTGCATCGGCTTCTCGGCTTCGGCTCCTACCAGACCCCGTGGGCGATGCTTCACCGGTTCCGTACTGCGATGGTGCGACCTGGCCGCGACCGATTGGCCGGCACGGTGGAGGTCGACGAGACGTACATCGGCGGCATCAAGCCGGGAAAGCGCGGACGTGGCTCTGCCGGCAAGGCCCTTGTCGCCGTAGCCGTCGAAGTCCTGAACCCCAAGGCTTCGGGCGGTGTCGGCTGCGTGTCATCCCCAACGCCGAAGCATCGACACTGCGGTCGTTCCTGCTCGACTGCGTAGAACCGGGCTCGGTCGTCATCACCGATGGCTTCGCGTCGTATCCGCCGGCTACCGGGAAGGAGTACGTGCACAAGCCGTTTCCCGTGGCTGGTTCCGGAGTCCAGGCGCACGTGGTGCTCCCGGGGGTTCATCGCGTTTCCAGCCTCGTGAAGAGATGGCTCCTCGGGACGCACCAAGCCACCGTGGAAGCCGCCCACCTGCAGGCGTACCTCGACGAGTTCGCGTTCCGATCCAACCGGCGCCGCGCCGAGTCCCGCGGGCTCCTCTTCCGGCGGCTACTCGAGCAGGCGGTCAACGTCGGACCCGCCACGTACAGGTCCCTCGTCGTGAACCCCTCTGCCAAGAGGAGGAAGCCGAAGCCACCTCCCGCAACTCGCCGGACGCGGCCGGCCTCCCTCGACACGACGTCGCCGGGCCGACCGTGGCGACACCACAACCCGTAGGGGCTACCGCACTCAGATGGATACCCCCTTAGTTCAACGGCGATCGTTTCTGACCGGGAATGGAGTGATTGCGGCGCGCCGTCGCCACGCGATCCTGATTCCAGGGCATGCCCTTGCCCGTGCGGCGCCCGAGCTTGTTCAGCACGTAGGCGATCTCTCCATCGCCGTGCCGTTCAGCCATCTTACGGACGATGTCGAGATCCTCGAGGGAGGTCTGCTGTGCGGTGGCGGCGTCGGGTTTCTTCAACTCGAGTTGCGTGTGCACGCCGCCCTTCCAATGAACGACGAAGAGAAGCATCCGCGTTGCGTCGTCGAGAGTGACGATGATCTCCTCGACGACCGTACGGACGATCTTCTTCTTCAACTCGACGGGGCAGCGATCGCTGAACCATACGTCTTCGAAGCGTTCCGCGAGCGCGAGAATCGCGTCCTGCTGATGCTCCTCTAACAAGGTGGGCGTTTCGATCGACGCGAGATCCGCGGCGACCTTCTCGACCTGCTCAAGCTTCTTGTTCCACCGTTCTTCAAGCTGCGCCGCCACGAGACGGTCGCGCGGATCGACCTCGTCGTATTGCTCGTACGCACGCTGCGCCTCGTAGCGGAGCTGTTGGAGCTGCGTGCTGACCGGTTCACGGCGCTCGTCGTCCGAAGAGCTGAGTCGTTCGACGGCCGCCAGGCTGGCACGCACGCCAAGCGGAGCCAACACACGCAGCAGCTCCTGCGCGATGCGCTCATCCACGGCACGACCACCGAATCCGAGGCAGTGCTTCTTCCCTCCCGCGTCGAACGCGCCCTTGCACAAGTAGCGCGCCGACGTACCGCTCTTGCCCCAGTAGCGGACATGGAGGCGACGCCCGCACCGTCCGCACCGCAGCACCCCCGCAAGCAGGCCTTGGCCGGCACGGACCGAAGCAACGGACTCTTCTCCGCTTCCCCACTGAGCGTTGCGCCGCATCTTCAGAAGGTTCTCCTTGTACGTGTCCCAGACAATGTAGCCCTCGTGGTGGTCGCGAAGGAAGACGCCGCACTGTTCGGCCGCCAACGCATGCCCGCGTTGTCGGCGCACGAGCCGCCCATCCTCGAAAACCGTTTCTACAGGACGGCGGCCAAAGACGTACGCCCCTGCGTAGAACGGATTGCGAAGCACGTCCCCGATGAAGGCGTGCGTGGGGATCTGCCAGACGATACGCAGGGCGCTGCCGACCGACTTGTTGACCGGCAACTCGATCGCCTCGTCGTGGAACCAAGTGAACGTCTGGCGAATGCTCCACGTCTCGCGAAACCGCCGAAACACGAGATCGACGGCCTGCTGCACGCGCCGATCAGGATCCTTGACGACCTTGTCCATCGCATCCCGCACGTAGCCTGGCGGCAAGAGTCGAGCGAACTCTCCACGACGCGCCTTCTCGCGCATCCCCTGCAGCAGGCGCATCCTCAGCACCTGTAGCTCGGCGACGCTCATCGTCCCTTTGATGCCCAGGACGAGCTGGTCGTCGACCCTGCGCAGATCGTAGATCTCTTCGCCGTCGCCGATCAGCGTATCGAAGACCTGGCAGACCTCCATCAGATGGCACCAGTCCTTGTCGGTGCGGATGAGTGTGTCCTTCCGGCAAGGGTGCGTGAAATGGGGTGAAGGCAGGGGCTAGGTTCGTGGGCGAAGGAGATCGCTCATGGGACGAAAGACATCGACGGAGATGAATGATCTGGGCCGGCGCGTGGCCGAGTGGCGGGAGGAGCACGGTGGGCGCGGATCGCGGATCCCGGATGAACTGTGGAAGGACGCGGTTCGGGTGGCGAAGGTCGAAGGGGTGTGGGCGACTGCGAGAGCGCTGCGCTTCAACTATGAGGCGCTGCGGGACCGAGTGCGGCAGGGCGGAATCAGCGGCGCGATGGTCAAGAAGCCGAGGAAGACCGATGGCACGGCGGCGACCCGCGCCGGGCGCAGCGAAGTGCGCCCGGGCGGGAGCGCCGGGGCACACTTCATCGCGTTTGAGCTGGGGCAGCTTGGCGGCGCGGGTAGGACCGTGATCGATCTGCTGGGTCGCCACGGTGATCGGATGCGTGTCGACGTCGCGGGCGGGGTGGACCTGGCGGGCCTGGCTCAGACGTTCTGGAGCCGGCAGCCATGATGCAATTGACGCCACAGATGAAGATCCTGGTGTGCGTGGAGCCGGTGGATTTCCGCGCGGGCATCGACGGACTGGGGCGGATCTGCCGGCAAGCGCTGTCGTCGGATCCGTTCTCGGGGGCAGTGTTCGTGTTCCGCAGCCGGCGCGGCACCGGGATCAAGATTTTGGCCTACGACGGGCAAGGCTTCTGGCTGTGCCAGAAACGATTGTCAGCGGGGCGGTTTCGCTATTGGCCGGCCAGCAGCGGGGCGGT
>JANPCZ010000130.1:0-19583 GCA_031431215.1 Myxococcales bacterium | reverse complement strand
TGGACCTATGAGCCGCA
Organism: Myxococcales bacterium; assembly: GCA_031431215.1. GTDB lineage: Bacteria > Myxococcota_A > Polyangia > Fen-1088 > Fen-1088 > JANPCZ01. The sequence goes on along the minus strand of JANPCZ010000130.1, from coordinate 19,566 downwards.
GCCGACCCGCTGCGTTCCGATCACGAGATCGTCGAACCAGACCTCCATCGGGGCCGACTCGGTGTGCGGGTGCGAGATACCGAGGGTCATCCGCGAGACCTGCGGCACCAGCCATGCCGCGTTCGGGTCCTTGTTCCATTTCATGGTGAACTGCTCGACGCCGTCGAGCCACGATCTCCACTCGCCCTTCGCCCCATCGACCTGCAACTCCCAGCAGACCCATCTGTCGAAGGGCACCTTTGAGCCGGCAGGGTTTCGGTAGGCTTTGTGATCCGCCGACGGGATGTCCGAGTGATAGATGAGGGTCGCCAGGATCCTGAAGCCTGGCGCTGTCGGTGCGCCGTAGGGGTAGCCCTCGACGCCGTACCCGGCATATGCCCTCATGGTGGTGCCAGGAATGGCGCCGGAAACGTTGAACAAGTAGATGTTGTCGGACGCCGGCGGCGACGCGTAGTACACGAACGCCCGCATGAAAAACGAGTTGTCAGCGGTCGGGAAAACCGGACTGCCGATCGAGATTCCGGTGCTAGCGCCACCTGCGGGCTGGGCGCGCGCGTGCAGGGCCATCTTGCCGCCGCGAGCACGCGTCTCATCGACGACGATCAGCGAGCCGCCGCTGCCGCTCGGGCGGTAAGCGGGATTCATTCCGCCCTCGAAGTCCTCACATAGAATCGACCCGGCGGTGCTGCTGCACGCCGTTGGATTGAGTGCAGGGGCATCCCGGCCGCTGGCGCCCGCCTCGCGGCCGCTACCAGAGCCGGTCTCCACGGCCGCCGGTGCATCAACAATTCCCGGTGTCGCGTCGGGGCTTGGGCTGGTCCCCAAGGCGCCACCCCTCCCACCGCCTGGGTCAGTGGCCGGGGCTCCCGGTGTTGGTCCGCCGGGAAGGCTGGGGCTGCCCGAGTCGGATTCGTTGCCGGTTGCCGGCGCAGGCCCATCTGGCGCGCGCGTCTGCGTTGCACATCCAACAAGCGCCAGGACAGCAAGACACCGCATCTCTTGTCGTTACCATACCAGGTGTTCCGATCCGCTGGCCGCTACCGCTGCGTCGCGGTGTCACGCGATACAAGCGCGGTTACGGGCGCCGCCCATTGCCGGGATGGTTCCGTCGTACGTCGCCAAGTAGGCGGCGCCCGCCGGTAGCCCGTCGAGCGTGAAGCGCGTGCCGTCGAGCGAGCGCAATCGCTACCGGGTTTTTCATGGCCATGGCCGCGTGGCTACTTTCGTGCGATGCATTCAATCTCGACCGAGATGCCTTCGGGCAAGGCGCCAGCCTGGATGGTGGTGCGGGCCGGGTAGGGCGGCTCGAACATGGTCTTGTAAACCTCGTTCATCGCCGAGAAGTCGCGGATGTCCTTGAGGTACACGTTGCACTTGACGACCTTGTCCAGGTCCGAGCCCGCCGCCTTGAGGATGCCCCTGATGTTCTTGAACACGTTGCGGGTCTCGGCAACGACGTCGCCCAGCTCCAGCTTGCCGGTTTCGGCATCGCGTGGCCCCTGGCCGGCGACAAAGATGAAGTCGCCCTCGATGACGGCCTGGGAATAAGGGCCGACCGGTTTGGGTGCCAGGTCGGTGATCACTGTCTTGCGCATGGGGCTTTCTCCGGTTTGCGTGTTCGTGGCTTTTCTATCAGAGGGACGGTGGGTGGTGCGTGAAACGAAGCACCCAGCCGGTCGAACTGGAGTCGGGGGACAGCGCGACAGCGGTGCCCGGCGAAAAGCCGACGCGGGCCTGCCGGCCGATTAGCCGAGTCACCGCATCGGCCAGCGCCGGGTTGTGGCTGACGATCGCGACACCTGGGCCCAACTGCTTGACGGCGGCGAGAATGGTCGCGGCATCGACAGCGGGCCAGGCAAGGTCGGGGCGCAGCTCGACGGCGCGGACGCCAAGAGCCTGGGCCAGGATCTCGGCGCTGTCCCGGGCGCGAGTAGCTGGGCTGGCCACGACGCGGGTGATGTGGACGCGCAGGGCGAGATCCTGGGCGTGGCGCTCGAACACCGCACGCCCAGCCGCAGTCAGGCGTCGCGCCAGGTCGCCGTCGGGGTGGCTTTCTTCCGCGATCCCGTGGCGGACCAGCAAGAGCATGTTGTCGTCGCTCATGATGCCCGGGGACGGTACACGCGCGCTGAGCCGGCGTCACTAACCCGCGGGCGCCGCCACGAACTGCTCCGCCGCCGTCAGGGCGCTTTCGCCGTCGTTGCAAATGCGTAGCTGAGAAAAACGTGTCTGGAACTGCGCTTTGGTGACCACGCCTGCGGGTTGCTCTTGCATGCCGGTGAGAATCGCGAGCGTGCCGTTCTTGCCCAGATCGCGAATCGCGCTCTCCAGGGCGACCAGGCCGGTGGCATCCATGGCGGGTACGTGCTCCATGCGAATGATGACGACCTTGGTGCGCGAGGCGATGCCACCCAGCGCACCCATCGCCCGTTGCGCGGCGCCGAAGAACAGGGGTCCGGCGATGTTGTACATGACCACGCCGGCCGGTAGCGGCCGCGACAGCCCCTCCGCGGTGCCGTCGACCAGACGGGCCTTGGTGACCTCGGCCATGCGTCGCATGAACAGCAGCGCCGCCATCACCACGCCGACCGACACCGCGATGACCATGTCGAAGAACACCGTGAGCCCGTAGCAGGTCAACAACACGAACACGTCGCTGCGAGGCGCGACCCGCACGATGTTCAGGAAATGCTTCACCTCCGACATGTTCCACGCCACCAGCAGCAGCAAGGCGGCCAGGGCCGCCATGGGCAGATAGCCGATAAGCGGCGCCAGCAACAAGACGGTTCCCAGGATGGTCACAGAATGGACCAGCGCCGCCACCGGCGACACCGCCCCCGATCGGATGTTGGTGGCGGTGCGCGCGATGGCGCCGGTCGCCGGGATGCCGCCGAAGAAGGGCGCGATTATGTTGCCCACGCCCTGGGCGATGAGCTCGGCATCCGGATCATGGCGCGTGCGAGCCATACCGTCGGCCACCACCGCCGAGAGCAGGGATTCGATGGCGCCCAGCATGGCCACGGTGAAGGCGCTGGGCAGCAGCTCGCGAATGGTCGAGAAGCTGAAATGAAACACGCCGCCGCCAGGTCCCGCCGCCGACCATGGCCACAGGGGTAGAGGCGGCAGGCGTGGGATGCCGTGAACGACCACGCCGTCGATGGTGCTCTGGAAGCGGCTGGCGATGGTCGCCAGGTGGGCACCGGCAATGAAGTGGGCCATGACGGCGGCCACGATTGCCGCCGCCGGTAAGGCAACCAGCGGAGCCGGCACGCGTTTGGTCCATCTGGGAATCATGATCAGCGCCGCGAGAGTGCACGCGCCGACGATGACCTCGGCCGGATTGATCGTCCGGTAGGCGTTGATCATCGCCATCACACGGTCGGTGAAGTGCTCGGGGTTGCCTGCCAGCTTGAGGCCCAGCAGATCTTTGAGTTGCAGCGTCGCGATGACGGTCGCAATGCCGGCGGTGAACCCGGTGGTGACCGGATGGGGAATGAATTCGATGAAACGTCCCAGTCGCGCCATGCCCATGAGCATGAGCATGACCCCGCCCATCAAGCCCGACAGCAGCAGGCCGGCCAAACCAAAGCGGGTGTAGATGGGCACCAGGATGACGATGAAGGCAGCGGTTGGCCCCGACACCTGCGTGCGCGAGCCGCCCAGGACGCCGATGACCGCGCCGGCGATGATCGCGGTGTAGAGCCCATTCTGGGGCGCGACGCCGACCGCTATGGCGAGCGCCATCGCCAGCGGCAGCGCCACGACGCCCACCACCAGGCCGGCTAGTAGATCGCTACGAAAGTCGCGCGCCCGGTAACCCTCGCGCAACACCGCCCGCAGCGCCGCTGCCGGCAACTGCCTCAGGGGAATGACGGGATCCTCAGCCTGGTAGCGCGTCCGAGCCATGGGTTTCTGGACGATCCGGTTGTCGGGGCAGATGGTACCTTTTTCGAGACCGGTTGCGAACGGGTCTCCTGTTACCGAGGACTCAATCCCGAATCTGCGTCAACGCGGGCATCGGCCATCGGGCATTGTTACGTGTATGCTTGGACCACGTGAGCGTGCAGCGGGGCCACCGAATTCACAGGTACACCTATGGTGGGTACCTTCGTTACGAGGCCGACAGCAACGGCAAGCACGAGTATCTGGACGGCGAGATCTACGCCATGGCGGGCGGATCTCTACAACACGCGGCCCTGGCGGTGAACGTCAGTTCGGCCCTCCATGCGCGTCTGGTCGGCAAGCCTTGCGTCGTCTACAGCTCGGACCTCAAGGTGCGGGTGGTCGCATCGGACCTGGCTACTTACCCCGACGTCACGATCATTTGCGGTCCCCCGGAGGAGGACCCGCAGAGCCGCCATGTCGTGCTCAATCCCACGCTCCTGGTCGAGGTCACAAGTCCCAGCACCGAGGACTGGGACCGGGGTGACAAGCTCGATCACTACAAGAAGATCCCGTCACTGCGCGAGTGTGTCCTGGTCTCGCATCGGGATCGTCGAATCGAGGTTCATCGCCGCGAAGACGACGGAACCTGGAGCAGCCAGGCATCGGGCCCGGGCCAGGTATTTGTGCTCGCGTCGCTTGGCTGTGAGCTGTCGATTGACGAGATCTACCGGGGCATCGATCTGTCGGAATGACCTGGTAGCGGAAACTCACCAGATCCAGATGAGCGACAACGCGAGCACGTCGTTGTCGACCGTCGGGGCGCCCGCGGCCTCGCGGTTGAGCAAGTACTCGCCCTTGAGCGCGGCGACGTCCCACAGGTCGAGCCGCAAGCCGGCGGTGATGCGGCGGACGGTGACCGGGGTGAAGCCCTCGAACTCGTGGTGGCGCTGCTCGAAACGGCCGTGCAAGGTGATCTTGCGCAGCACCGCCGCCGACCACGGCAGCTCGTAGGCCAGCACGCCGTAGAAGCCACGCACGTGGAATGCCGACGGGATGGTCTGCGGGCCGAGCGGCGTGCGCTTGTCGGCGGCACGGCCCTGGTCTTGCCGCAGGTCCACGTATTCACCCGATAGCGACAGGCCGAACGCGTACAGCCGCGCGTCGCCGGCCCAGGCCTTCTGCTGCGCGTGGGGATCGCCCTGATCGTTGCGCGGGCCGCGCATCGCGCTGCCACCCAGCTTGACCTGCAGACGCGGCAGGTTGAGCTCGTAACCAAGGCGGCCGCTTGCGACTGGCCTGCCAGTCAGGCTCAGCGCCGAGGTCTGCAGGGCGTCGATGAAAGGGGCGCTGTTGGTGGCCGCGACGTTCAGCGACAGCGCCGACCACAGCGGCGCTATTTGCTGGCGATAGAACGCCTTGGCGCCGACCGACGTTCCGGTGGTGTAGCGCGCGAATAGCGACGGCGTGATGCCAGTGCGAATGGGCGCCTCGCGGTCGAGGTACTCGATGCCGAACACCGAATCGAACTTGCCCACGCTCAGGGTTAGCTCGTGCGAGTCGAACGGCGTCAGCTTGCCGAACGCCTGGTCGACCACCAGACGCGTCTCATCGCCCGCTGCGGTGAAGCGCGGCAAGAGTTGCAAGCGCGAGAACACCATCACCGGCGTGCCCGGCGTCTGGTAGCGCACGTCCGCGCTCACTGTGCTGATGAAGGCCGACGGCCGGCCGTCGAGGCCGAGCGACCGTGGCAGAAAGCCGTTGGTGAAGCGTCCTCCGCTGTCGGTCGATGCCACGTCACCGCGTGAGTTGACCGCCGGAGCGAACGCGTCGACGCCGTAGTCGGCCGGCAGGCGCGTGTCGCCGCTCGGGAAGCTGGAACCGTTGCCTTGGGCCTTGGCGAAGCCCACGTCGATGTAGCCGCCGAAAGACAGCGGCGGCCCCTGGTCGGGCGCGGTGAAGCCAAGGGTCTCGTTCTCGGACGGCACAGCATCGGTGCCGTCATCGGAGGGGGCGGGCGCCGCCGTCGGTTCCTGGGCGAACGCGGGCGTCGCCAGCAGCACCAGCGTGGCCAGGGCAGGGCGCAGGGAAGCCAGCCAGCCGGTCATGGCGGCACCGGCATGCCGGCGTAACTGACGAACGGACACGCAGCGACGATCTCGGTGCGGACGATGCGCCATGGGATCTGCTCTTCGAGTTGAGCTTGCGAGTCGAGCCACACGCAGTCAGCCAGGTACATTCCCGAGGCAAAACACTTCTCGCCGTTGACGGCCACCCGACCGATCAAACTCTCCGGCTCACGCGTGGGCGGCGGCGTGGCCATGTCCATGGCCGGCATCAGGGTAGGCTTCGTGTACTCGGCGAGCATGCCTTTTGGGGTGTTCTTGATTCGCAAGCCCAGTCGCATGCCGTCGTACTTGCTGTCCTCGGGGACGAACACGCCCGCGCCAGGCGGCAGGCGCACCTGGTACAGCCGCCAGAACGATCCGAACAGCGGGCGGTTCTTCGGCGAGATCGCAGGCCGCCGCGCCAACAGCGGACCGGTTCCGCCCACAGTTGCCACGCCCGCGTGGGCCCAGGCGCCGCTTTCGTCGGGGGTGACGAACACGAACAGGGGCTGCTCGATGACCTCCATCTGCTGGTTCCACTCGAAGCGGTTGTCGCCGTAGTCGAGCACCGCGAACTCCTCGCCGTCCACCCAGCCCGTCCCGCGCCCCACAGTGCCCAGATCGACGCCTAGCTTCTGGCCCTCCTCGACGCGCGTACCACCTGGCGCGAGTGCGCATAGTCGCCCTGGGCCCGCGTGCATCGTCAGCTTCTTTTCGAACAGCTGCCGCGCCGACGTGTACTGCGCCCACTCATCCGCGCCCGACACCTCGACGTAGAACACTTGCCAGAACGGGCTGTAGAAGGCGCTGCGTGGCCCGACCGAGAAGATGGGCTTGGTCTCCGGTACGTAAAGCAACTTTGGGTCCGCCGGGTTCCAGCCCTTGACCGGCAGGTACATGGGCTGCACCCAGACCGCCGGGTAGTTGGCCCAGAAGTCAGTGGTGGTGTACGCGGCGACCTTGTTCTGCGTGAAAGCCACCCGTGCGACCACCTTGCCGTCCTGCCAGGGCAGCCTGAAGCGCTCGATTCCTGCCGGGAAGATCGCCTCCAGGCCGGGCGCTGGAATGATGAGCGCGCGCGAGTTCCACGCGTCGGCCAGCCCGAACAGCGAATACAGCTTCGCCGGCGCTGCTGCCGGAGGTGCCTCGCAGGCGACTGCGCAGAGGAGCGCGAAGCAAGAGCAAGCAAGGGGCCGGTGGGCGGGCTTCATGATCGCCGCGCGCCCGTGCCAGGGGATGCAGGCAGCGGACTGCCCGTGTCGGTGGTGGGCGCGGCCGAGGCGAAGAGTTTCTCTTCCGACTTGAAGTCGTCGGCGAACAGGTGGGTCATCAGGGCCTGCAGGTCGGCGCTGGCCTGTCCGACGTGGGGTGCGATGGTGGCGGCGAATTCGCGGGCGCTCTGGTAGCGGCCGTTCGGGTCGACTGACAGCGCCTTGGCCACGATCGCGGCAGCGGGCGAGGGTAGGGCGCGGATGCGTGGCAACTCGTCGTTGCCGGGGCCCGTCGCGGCCTTGACCAGCAGTTCGTAGGTCGTGTTGCCGTGGTAGAGCACGTCGCCGGTGAGGCAGTAATACATCACCAGTCCGAGCGAAAAAAGGTCCGCGCGCGCGTCGACGTTGCCGCCGCGGGCCTGCTCGGGCGACATGAAGCTGACGTTGCCCTTGACCACGCCGTGCTCGGTCTTGGTCACGCGTCCCTCGGCCTTGACGATGCCGAAGTCGAACAGCTTGACCTCGCCGCGCGCCGACACCAGTACGTTGTTGGGCGAGACGTCGCGATGGACAATGCCCAGCGGCGTGCCGGCTTCGCCGGTCTTGGTGTGCGCGTACTCCAGCGCCTTGAGCGTCTCATGCGCGCAATGGAGCACGATGTCAGCCGGCAGCGCGTGGCCGGCTTTTTCCTGCAGCCGTTTGACCACGCGCCCAAGGTCGCGGCCCAGGATGTACTCGGTGGCCAGGAAGTATTCGTCGCCGACCTTGCCGAAGTCGAACACCGGGATCACGTTCGAATGCACCAGGGTCGACGCCAGGTTGGCCTCGTCGATGAACTGCGCGACCACCGATTGATCCGCTGACAGCTCGGGTCGCAGGCGTTTGACCACGAACTTCCGCCGAAAGCCCTCGGCGCCGAAAGTGACCGCGGTGAACACCTGCGCCATGCCACCCTCACCCAGGCGATCGAGCAGGGTGTACCTGCCGAAGGTCGCACCCGGGGCGATCACCGCCGCTGGCACCGCGCCGGCTGCGTGCAATGTGGCGCCATAACCGGTCGATCCCATGTTTGTGGTGGGCAGCACCGGTGCGCTCCTGCCCAGACCGGTCATCTGCGCTGCCGACATGCCGATCGCCGTGACCGACTGCTCGGGCGCCGCAGGAGCCCGCCGCAGGCCGAAGAACAGCGCCACCATCGATAGCAGGGCCGCCGCCGACCAGACGATGGCTTTGCTGGTCGTCGCTGAAGTCTCGGCTTCGCTCGTGTTGGCTGGCGAACTGGCGAACGCCCATAGCCACACGCCCGGCGCGATGGGCGTCACCCCGGCACCCCAGTCGCCGGTCGGATCGATCACCGCCGCGCCAGCCACTTCCTTGCCGATGACTGTGGCGAGCCGGTCAACCTCCGCACGGGGCCCGCTTTGTGAAAGCACTTTCTTGCCGTCGGTGAGCAACACGGCCCCACCGGCTCGATCCGCCGCCTCTTTCAGTGCCGCGTCGTCGATCGGTCGGGCCAGCAGCAGGATCGGCGGCGCGGTCATGCTGGGGACGGTCACCCGCACCGCCCCTGCGGCGTAAGGCCAGCCGCCGCCCACCACGATGTCCGACGCCAGACCCTCCGCGCGCGCACGACGCACCACCATCTCCGCCGCCAGCTCTTTGCCCTGCATGCCGTGCACGAGGCCCAGCTTGTCGCCATCGGTGGAGAGGCCGTAGACCGGAAACTCCTTGCGGAAGGGCTCGAAGTACGGCTCGTTGGTCAACGAGTCATCGAGTGTCTTGGCGACCGCGCCTTCGAGCTTCTCGTGCCGGAGCAGCGCCAGTTGACCGACCAGGGGAGACAGCGTACCGACCGCCGCCACCCGGTTCTCGGCCGCCTTCACCGACATGCGCAGGGCGTCCCCCGCTCGCTCCCGCGCCGTTGTCGCTGCCGTGTTCGCCGCGGTTCGCGCGCTTGCCAACCGGTTCCGATTCACCGCCCGCGTCGAGGCGTAGGCGCCCCCGACCGCGGCCAGCGCGACCAGCACGCCAATCATGGCTTTCACGGGGCCATTCTTCGCCCGCCGTCGTGACGTCGTCAAATGTGACCGCGCGAACAGTGTCAGCGTCCCGGGCCGACGTACCCACCACCGTGCGCTATAGTGCCGCCGGATGTTGCGCTTCGCCACTGTGGCCATGGCGACCCTTGGGGCTGTGGCCACCGCTTGCTCGCCGCGGGACGGAAAGGTGCCGCGGTCGCGTCCCGCGCCCCTCGTGGCCATCGCCGTGGCCGAGACCCGCGACCTGCCGGTCACGGTGCGTGCGCCGGTCGACTTGCGCCCGCTCATCTCGGCCGAGGTCGGATCGAAGACGCTGGGTTACCTGGATGCGGTGCTGGTCGATCGCGGCGATCGCGTGCGACGTGGGCAAGTGCTCGCGCTGGTGCGGCCAAGCGATCTTCCCGATCAACTGGCAGTCGCGCGCAGCGTGCTGGCGCAGGCGCAGTCGGGCGCCGCGCTGGCCCGGACCAACTACGAGCGCGCCGCCGTGCTGGCACCCAAGGAGGTGGTGTCGAAGCAAGAGTTGCAGCAAACCCAGACCTCGCTGGCGGCCGCCGAGGCGACCGAGGCGGCGGCGCGATCGCAGATTTCGGCGCTGGCAGTGCGCCTGGGCGAGACCCGCATCGTCTCACCCATGGCCGGCGTCGTCGCGCTGCGACGCTTCGATCCGGGTGCCCTGGTTGGCCCATCGACCGGCGCCATCCTGACCGTGGTACGCACTGATTTGCTGCGCGTGTTCGTCAGCCTCACTGAAAAGGACTCGATGGGCGTGGCGGTGGGCAAGGACGCGCACGTCGAGCTGGATGCGCTGCCGGGCCGACGCTTCGCTGGCAAGGTGGTGCGGGTGCCGCCCGGCTTCGATCCCATGACCCGCACACTGGAGGTCGAGGTCCAACTGCCCAACGAATCAGGCGAGCTGCGCTCAGGCATGTACGGGCGCGCGGTCGTGGTGATCGACGTTCACCGTGGCGCGATCGTGGTACCGGTGGGCGCCGTGGTGCTGACCAACGAGAATACCTTCCTCTATGTGCACCAGGCTGGCGTGGTCCGGCGCCGTGCGGTCGAGATCGGCTTCGACGGCGACGGCGTGCTCGAGATCAAGCGCGGTCTCGCGGCGGGCGAGGAGGTCGTGACCGCCGGCATGGACATGGTGGCCGACGGTGCCCCGGTCCGGATCGGCGCCGCGTCCCCGGCGGCCTCGCCCGAACCGTCCACCACCGCAGGCGCCCGTGCCGCTGCGCCGCGCACCGCGCCCGCGCCGGCCGTGCGGTAGGACAGGCCGGACCGCCATGTGGTTGACCCGGCTCGCGTTGCGCAACCCGGTGCTCATCCTCATGGTGTCGCTGATGACCATCGTGCTGGGCGCGGTGTCGTTGCAGCGCCTGCCGGTGGATTTGCTGCCCGACATCGACGTGCCGGTGATCCGGATCGCGACCTTCAACTCGGGGGCTGGTCCCGAGGACATCGAGCGGACCATCACCCAGCCGATGGAACGCCTGGTGTCGGGCGCGCCTGGCGTCGATCGAGTGGAGAGCGTGTCGCGCCAGGGCGCTTCACTGTTGTCGGTGTGGTTCGGCTACGGCACCAACCTGGACAACGCGCAGTTCGAGGTGCAGCAGCGGGTCGCGCAGGCACTGGCCAGTCTGCCGCCCGGCGTGCAGGCGCCGAGCATCACGAAGTTCGACGTCACCGGTTTCTCTGTGGTCGGTGTGGCCCTGTCGGCGGACGAGCTGGATGAGAAGCAGCTGCGCGAGCTGGCCGAGAACGTGATCGAGCCGCAGCTTGCGCGCTTGCCTGGCGTGGCGACGGCGTCACCGTCGGGCGGCCGCGTGCGCCAGATCCAGATCGAGGCCGACCGCGACGCCCTGCGGGCGCGCGGGCTCGGCATCCTGGACGTCGTCGAGGCGGTGCGGCGATCGAACCTGACGCTGCCGTCGGGCAGCCTGCGCGCGGATGATCGCGAGTACAACGTATTCTCCAACACCCAGGTGGCCGACATCCGGGATCTCGGCAACGTCGTGGTGCGGCCCGGCGGCGCGCGCGCGAGCGGGCCGGTGCCGGTGGCGCCGGTGCGGGTCAGCGACGTTGCCCGGGTGGTCGATGGATCCACCGACCAGACCGAGATCGTCCGTGTCAACGGTCACCGCGGCGTGGTGCTGTATGTCCGCAAGCAGCCGGGTGCCAACACCGTGGCGGTGGTCGACGCCGTGCGCGCCGCCATGCCCGGCCTGCGCGGTGTTCCACCAGGCCTGCGCACCGCGATCACATTCGATCAATCGCACTACATCCGATCAGCACTGACGTCGCTGCAACACGAAGCGCTGACCGGGGGTCTGCTGGCCGTTCTGGTCATCTTGATCTTTCTCGGCAGCCTGCGCGCCACCGGCATCGTTGCGGTGGCCATCCCGTTGTCGGTGGTGGCGACCTTCGTGCTGCTCTACTTCAGCAATCAGTCGCTCAATGTGTTCACGCTGGGCGGTCTGGCGCTGGGCATCGGCCGGCTGGTCGACGATTCGATCGTCGAGTTGGAGAACATCCACCGGCACTTGCAGATCGACCGCGACCGCAAGAACGCGGTGCTGGCAGCGGCGCAGGAGGTGGCGATGCCGATCCTGGTCTCGACCATCACGACCATCGTGGTGTTCTTTCCGGTGCTGTTTCTGCGGGGCGTGGCCCGCAACGTGTTCATGCCGCTGGCGCTGACCATCGCGTTCTCGCTGAGCATGAGCTTCCTCGTGTCGCGTACGGTGACGCCCATCTTGTGCTTCCGCTTTCTACGCGCGGGCGTGCGCGCCGATGCCCAGGCCGGCGTGGGCGCAGCCCTTCGCCGAGCCGTGGCCAGTATGGATGAAGGCTACGCGCGCCTGCTCGGCTGGGTGCTGCGCCATCGGACGCTGACGCTTCTGTTCATCGGCAGCGTGTTCGCGACGTCGCTGTTGCTCTCGGGCGCCATCGGTCGCGAGTTCTTTCCGCAAACCGATGAATCGCAGTTCACCGTCAATTTCAAGGCACCCATCGGCACCAGGGTCGAACGCACCGCGGAAGTGGGCGCCAAGGTGGAGCAGCAGGTGCGGGCGCTGTTCGGCGAGCCGTCGGGCGAGGTGCCACAGCCGGGTCGCCTCGTGCGCAGCGTGCTTGGACAGAACGGGCTGCCGGCGGGCCGTGGCGCCACGTCCAGCGCCAACAGCGGGCCACACGCTGGCAGCGTCAGCGTGAACCTGGTGCCGCGGACACAGCGGTCCTTGTCGGATGTGCAGGCGATCGAGAAGATGCGCACGGCCCTCGTGGACCAGCTTCCCGGCGTGTTGGTGACCTACAACTCGGGCGGTATCTTGCGGCGCATACTCAGCATGGGCTCGCCGGCGCCGGTCGAGATCGAGATCTTGGGCCAGGATCTTGATGCCGGCGCTGGCTACGCGCAGCAGCTGATGCCTCGTCTGGCCGCCCTCAAGGACGCGGCCGGGCGCCCGTTGCTGGTCGATCTCCTGATGTCGCGCGAGACAAACTACCCCGAGCTGCGCGTGACGGTGGATCGCGAGAAGGCTGGCTACATCGGCCTGTCAGAGCAGCAGATCGCACAGAGCGTGCTGGCAAGTCTGGTTGGGAATACCCAGTTCGCGCCCATCCCGTACACCGATCCGAAGACCAGCTTCGAGTACTTCATCAATGTGCGTCTGGCCGATGCGCAGCGCACCCATGTCGAGGATCTGGCCGAGGTCTTCCTGCGCGTTCCGGCCGGCGGCATGGTCCCGCTGTCGGCCGTGGCCAGCATCAAGCGATCCAGCGGCCCGGTCACCATCATGCGCCGCTACCAACAGCGCCTCATCACCATCAGCGCCAACGTCGGACCCGAGGCGGATCTGGGTGGCGCCAGCACGGCGGCGCGCGGGCTGCTGGCCGAAGTACCACCGCCGGCCGACTTCACCGTGCGCATGGGCGGCCAGACCGAAACCCAGGACGAGGCCTTCGCCGACCTGCGGCTGGCGGGCATCCTGGCGCTGGCGCTGGTGTACATGGTGCTGGCGTCGCAGTTCAAGTCACTGGTTGATCCGCTGGTCATCATGTTCAGCGTACCGCTTGGCATAACGGGCGTGTTCCTGATGCTGTGGGCGACACACACCACGCTCAACGTGAACAGCTACATGGGCGTCATCATGATGGTCGGCATCGTGGTCTCGAACGGGGTCCTGCTGGTCGACTTCGCGAACGTGCTGCGCCGACGTGGCCAGCCGATTCTCGAAGCGACCATCGCGGCCGGTCGCACCCGCTTGCGCCCCATCTTGATGACCAGCCTGGCGACAGTTGTCGGTCTCATCCCGATGGCGCTGGGGATGGGTGAGGGCAGCGAGACCAACCTGCCGCTGGCCCGTGCCGTCATCGGTGGCCTGACTGTTTCGACGGTGTTCACCTTGTTCCTGGTGCCGGTGCTCTACACGCTGGTAGGGCGCTTCGCCCGGCAACCGGTCGAGGACTGAAGGCACCACGGCGTGCTGGCGGCGTTCCAGGATCTGCTTGGCCTGCTGGCGACCGACGCCGGTACGCGGGCGCGCTTCGCTGACGATCGCGAAGGCTTCCTGCGCGCTTTCCCGAGTGACGAAGGTGACCGGCGGCTCCTGCGGGCGATTGCTCTGCACGATCTGGCGCGTTTCGCCGATGGATTGATAGCGAAGCGCTGGCAGGAAGTGCGGCGGGTGGTGCCGCTGTCGCTGGTCGTGGCGCCGCGGCTCGCCGTTGCCTATCGAACCTGGCTTGCCGAGCATCCGGCGCCGGCGCAGGACACCGTGCTGCCGCCCGGACCGGCGGAGGCGCTGCGGGCGTTGCCGACATTGGCAGGCGCAACACTTCACCCAGCTCTCGCTGCGTATGCGCCCGATCTGCTGTCCTTCGAGGTGCTGTCCGCGTGCTCGCTCATTGACGGGGCGGGGCGCCGGTTGCGGGCCGGTTTCGCTGTCCACGACATCGTCGCCGATCTCAGGCGTGGCGTGCTGCCGATGGACCCGCCGCCGGTGCCGCACGAGTATCGCTTTGAGCGTGGTGGCGCGCAGCATCGCAGGCTGACGTGACCGACACCTTCCTCGGCGCCGGCATCGGCTACCGGCGTGTCCATCGCGATGCTCTGCTTGGTGTCGGGCCACGGCCCGACGTTCTGGAGGTGATGCCCGAGCATTTCTTCGCCGCGCCCAGCGACATCGATGCGCTCGCCGTTGCCTACCCGCTGGTGTTTCACGCGGTTGGCTTGTCGATAGCCACCGCAGGCCACGACGATACGATCGCGCGCGCGCGGCTTGCCCGGGTTGCCGAGCTGGTGCGCCGGGCGCGGCCGGCGCTGTGCAGCGATCACCTCGCACTGACCGTCTCGCCCCGAGGCATCGATCTCGGTCACCTGGCCCCCGTGCCCTACACCGAGGACGTGCTCGCTGTTGTGTCCGGGCGAATGAGCCGCTGGCAGGATGTGCTCGGGGTTCCGATCGCGCTCGAAAACATCGCCCGTCCGTTCACGTTCGGCGCGGCCGAGATGCCCGAGTCCGAGTTCTTCACGCGGCTGGTGGATGCCACCGGCTGCGGCATGCTGCTCGACCTCACGAATCTGCTGTACAACGCGCGCAACTTCGACCTGGACGCGCGGGCCGAACTACTGCACTACCCCATGCACGCTGTGGCGGCGGTGCATCTCGCGGGCGGCATGCGCAGCGCCACCGATGGCTTCTGGGTCGACAGCCACAGCTCAGTCGTCGAGGACGACAGCCTGGCCTTGCTCGCGGCCCTGCGCGGGCGTGCCTGGCCGCGCGTCCTCATCGTCGAGCGCGACGAGCATGTACCGTCGCTGCTCGCGTTGACGGCGGAAGCCCAGCGTGTCGCCGCCGTCTGGCGCGATCTGCCGCCCTGAGGCCCGCGGGCGGCGATGGCTCGGCCGACCGGCCGGCGTCGCTTGACGGAGCAGTGCAACGGAGCGGTGTCAGGCTTTCACCCCGCACGCCCGCCGCCACAACTCGACCTGCCGTTCGACGACGGCGGCTCTGGATTCGAGGCGGACCCGCCGGCGCCCTATGACTACACGACTCGAAGTACCTCCCACTCCTGGCCTGCGCGGCCGCAGGCCCGATGGGAGGGGTGCGCCCGGGGTGCGCCCTCGCTCCGCCAAGGTCCTTGTTTTCCGCCGTCAGGAACGTCCGCTTTCGTCGCGTCTCGACCCCGATGGCCCGCAGAAGCTCGGACGGCAAACACGTGATTTCGGACCCGGTATCGACAACCAGAGAGTCTATACGATGCGGATGGACCCCAGGCGGAGGATTGCAAGCGCATGCATGCGCTTGTGGCCGCCGACGTCCGGGGAGTGATCATCGGGGCGGGCGCGTTCGCGGCCCATGGCGCCCCTCGCCATACCCAACGACATCGACGACAGGGGCGGGGCATCGGTTGGCACGGTGCCTGGTCCGCGATACTGCTAATCTATGTTGGTAATCTATGTTGCGTTGACCACACATCAGGTATGTTGTACAGAATCACCATGACGAAGGCGGTCCAGGTGTCGATAGACGAGGGCCTGCTCCGGCGGATCGACCGTGATCCCGAGGCCAAGCGGGAAGGTCGTTCGGCCCTCATTCGGCGGGCCGTCGATCTCTACCTGCGCCGCAAGGAGCGTCTCGATCTCGACGATTCGCTCCGACGCGCCTACGGCGGCCGGGCCGCCAAGGAGTGGGCACGCGAGATCGAGCCCCACATCGAGGCGCAGGCGTGGCCCGAGGATTGAAACCGGCGCGGGGCGAGATCTGGCTTGCGGATCTGCCGTCACCGGACAAGCGACGTCCGGTCCTCGTCATGACGAGGTCCGTTCTGCTTGACGTGCTCGAGACCATCACGGTCGCCGCCATCACGTCGACTGTTCGCGGGGCGCAGACCGAGGTTCCGGTCGGCGTCGACGAGGGGCTGAAGGGTCCGTCGTGCATCAATCTGACGAACGTCTTCACGGTTCGCCGCGCCCAGCTCGCTCGCTATGTCGGGGTCGTCTCGAAACCCAAGATGGTCGCCTCCTGTCGAGCACTGGTGGTGGCCGTAGGGTGCGACTCGCTTCTCGACGATGAACCGCGCCGGGCCGTCGGCGAATCGTCCTGAGTGTGCCTAGTGAGTGTGCCTAGTGAGGACAAGTGCCCTTTCCGCCCAGGCGCCCGTGCGGGCTTTTTTGTCCGATAACTTCTCAACTTGGCGCTCATCGGCGTCAGATGATGCCCGAAAACGCGAAGGTGACGTCCGCGAACGACAACGGAGCCGACGGCGTCATCAAGTGTCGGTCGCGCCTGGGTGGATTGCTCAACTTCTACCAGCGGGCGGCGGCGTGACGGCCCTGCGATGGGTTACCGGACACTACGGGCACCACACCCCGACGGGAACCTTGGTCTGAGACACCGCGCCGGTGCTGGCGCCGACCTCGGCGATGACCGAGAACTTGGGTCGCTCGGACGTGTCGATGCGGAGCATGAAGCCGTGTTTCGACGTGACCGTCGAGCCCGAGGGGCTTCGTTCCGGCAGCGGCACGGCTTCCCATTTCTCGATGACCGCCTCCTGCACCTTGATGTCGGGATTGGTCGAACGCACCCTGACCGCCACCGTCATGGGCCCGGTCAGGCTCAGCGACGGTGAGTCGGGCGCGCTCACGGCGCTGTGGCTACCGAACCTGCGGCTGCGTGGGTTGGCAAACCTGAGCGGTGCCGCCTCCGTCGACACGGTGGTGCCCTGGTAGGTTCCATCGTTGCCCGTGCCAGAGGAATCCTTGGCTGCGGTGCCGTCCTGCTCGTCGAAGGTGAAATGAAGAACCAGTCCACTTTCGAGGGACGCGGCCAATTCGCTGGGGGCGGTCGGCTGTGGTCGCGGCGGCGACGAGGCGCACGCGGTGAGCGCGGCCAGCAGGACCGCGAACCATGGATTCCTCATCGGGCGATGGTCGACGTTGGGCGCGGGCCGACCATGGGCTTGCGCGCGGGGTTGAATGCGATGGCGTGTACGTGTGCGAGAGGCGGCCAAGTGGGCCGCAACTATAAACGGTTCCGCCACCGGCGGCCGCGCAGGATGAGGCGCGCGGGGTTTCAGCGACGCGCGCGCTCCACCAGAAGCCCATCCAGATCACGACGAGCGTCGGCCACGACGAGGACCCAGATTTCCTCCTGCTCGACGCGATAAACGATGCGGTAGGGGGCTGGCACCAACTCGCGGTACGAGGAGATTCCACGGGCCGCCAGTTCCGGGACGATCCGACCACGGTGGGACATGGTCTCAAGCGACGTGATCGCGTGGTCAATCAACGTGTCCACAGCGAGCGCCGCCTCGATCCCGCTCGTCGAGAGCGCGTGAGTCAGCAAGGTCGCGACGTCATCGGAGGCCACCGACGACATCACAATCCTGCGTCGCTTCACCCGCGCTTCCGCAGCAGCGCCTGCATGCGCTCGCGGTGTGCGTCGAGGCGCAGTCCCTTGCCTTCCGCGACATCGCGCTCGCCCTGGGCAGACAGCTTGAGCAGGGCAAACGCGCGCCGCTCCTCCGCGTAGGACTCGACATCCTGAAGGACTGCGGTCGCCTTACCATTTTGGGTAATGACAATGGGCGAGCGCGTCTCGGTGGCTCGCTCAATCAATCCCGCCGCGTCCCTCTTGAGTACGGTGATGGGCTCGATATCGCCTGGGCTCATGGGCAGAGAGCGTAGCACCGAATTCGGTGCCTCGGTGTGGTTAGGGACTCAGTCGAACGGCGGTCCCCGAAATTCCGGTCCGGCTTGCGAAGCCATGGATCTTCGTAAGCCGCACGTGCATCACAGCGTCCGCGCCCATGGACGCAGGGCTTGCACGCCAGCTTCTCCCGTCGGTCGACCCGCACAACCACCCTTGCCGGTATCAGCTCGATCACCTCGGTGACGTCGTGGCCGATACACTCGCGCTCGACACCGCACTTGGGGCAAGCGCGCTGATCTGGTGGCACCGGGATCGGGTTGTCGATGCGGGCCAGATGCAGCGGGACCGCCCGCCTCAGCGGCGGTTGCTTTGCTGGGCGGTTCTGCTCGCCAGATGCAGCATCCCCAGCGAGCTTGGCGTCGATCCCGGAGGCTTCCCGCAACTTATCGTTGGCGGCACCGAGTGCCTCCGATCCTGTCACGCTGGCCTCGCCCTCGGTGCTCTGCGCCGTCAGCACCTCGAGAAAAAGTCTCAGCTGTGCGCCCGACACGCCCTCGTTCTTGTGACCGCGCGACAGCAACTGAGCGAGCCGAATTTCCAACTCGCCATTGCGAGAAACAAGCTTGGTGAACAATTCCACCACATCCGCGTCGCGTCCTTCGGTGAGCAAGCTGCGCAGCATCTCAAGCAGATCGCCACGGCGTTCCTTGATTTGGCCCGCGGTCGCGGTCGCCAGTGTTGCCGTCTCGTTCACACTTCACATGTACACAAACCCGATCGTCCTCTGCAACAACAATTCGCGTAGGGCCACGTATGATCACGCGTGGTCGTTCAGCGAGCGTTTCTCGACGGAGATCTTGTCCACCGCGCGGCTTGGTGCGCTCAGCGTGCTGGCGCGTGAGCCGCCGGCTCCCAGCGATCCGATGCATGCGCTCGCCCCATCTCGATCCCTTCGAGCAGCATCCCCAGTTCGTGCACGTCGATCGTCACGCTGCTTGCTCCGGCCGTCACGCGGTTCGGGAATGCGAAGGTGCCCGTGCTCTAGCGGCGGTTGATTTCTGACCACCTGGCGGCGGTCTGGCTGACCACCGCCGCGCCAACGAGCAGGCGGCCAGATCGCCGCCGCGGCGGTTTGGCGAGCCACCCTTTGCTGCCCTTGCGAACCTTGGCATCGAGCATGCAAAACCCATCTCCGCGACGGGAGAAGAGTCGGGTGGTGTCCGATTTTCTGGATACGACTTGAGGTGTCCGGGATCCGGACGGGAAGCAACCGGGGGGACCCGCTGGCCGAAACCCGCGCCTGGTGTCAGCCAGTGCCCCAGCATCGCCGCCGACCGCGACGGCCGCCATCTCGCCAGCACCCGCACCCGGTGCCAGCAAGCTGCCGAGCTACGAGCGCAGGAGACCTGAGGACGGCACCCTCCACCGCGTAGTCCGTGAGAACCTCAAGACGCTCTACGCCGCCGTCGAGGACGGCTTCGCGGGGGCGCCGATGGTGTAGTCTGAGTCGGAGTTCTCGACCTCGGCCACGACGAACCCGGGCAACGCTGGCGCCTCGGCAGCCGCTTCCAGATCCGCGAGGAACGTCTTCCAGTTTGCCTGCACCGCTTTCCACAGCACGGTTGCCTCCGGCTGATGGCGCTTGTGGGTCGCCCCATGGCCGGGC
>JANPCZ010000129.1:0-43528 GCA_031431215.1 Myxococcales bacterium | reverse complement strand
TACTTGCGTAGCTTGCTCCAGTCGACGAACAGCTTGCGAGTCGCCGGCTGGCAGGTTGGGCAGAAGCAGGCGTCGCCGTCGCCGACGCGCACCGCGCGTACGGTGGTGCCGCAGCGGGGACACGGCTGGCCGTCGCGGCCGCGCACGGCCAGGAAGTCGCGCACCTTGACCGCGATGGGTTGATCGCGGCGGCGGATTTCTTCGATGGCGTCGGCCATGACCTCGCGGACCGCTGCGAACAAGGCGTCGATCTCGGCGGGGGCGAGCTTGCCACAGAAGGTCTTGGGGTGGATGCGGGCGGCGAACAGGATCTCGTCGGCGTAGGCGTTGCCGATGGACGCGAGCGCGGTCTTGTCCATCAGGAAGCGCCGCACCTGATCGCGGCGCTTGTGGATGCAGGCGCGGAACGCGTCGAGGGTGAAGCCGGGCGACAGGATGTCGACGCCCAGGCTGCCGAGTTGCGGGATGTCGCCCAGCTTGGCCGACGGCGCGACGTAGACCTTGCCCATGCGAACGTCGTCGACGTACTTGAGCTCGGTGCCATCGTCCAGCACCACGGCGAAGCCCATCGACTTCGGATCCTTCGCCTTCTTGTCCTCGCGCCGGCCGAGCACGTACTTGCCGGCCAGCATGGCGTTGATGACCAGGTGCAGATCGCCGTCGAGGGCGAAGGTCATGAAATGCCCGCGGCGGTGGATCTCGTGAATGGTGCGGCCGATGAGCAGCGCGGGGAACGGCTCGGCGGTCAACAGTCGCAGCACCGTCGGATCGCCGGTGCGCGCCTCGACGATGCGGCGCCCGGCAACAGCGTCACGCAGGCGCGCTTCGATGTGGACGAGGTCGGGTAGCTCGGGCACGACAGCGCGCGCTCAGGGGATGCGCTTCCATAGCGCGCGAAAGCCTGTCGTCTTGAGTGTCGGCTCCTCGGCCGCCAGGATGTAGTCGACGCGGCGGTTCTTCGGCTCGTCGGTCTCGTCGGGCGTGCTGACCAGTGGTGCGTGTTCGCCGAAGCCTTCATAGAAGATCGGGATGCGCAGGCCGCGCTTGCGAAACGCCCCTGCGATGGCCTGCGCGCGCCGCCCCGACAGCTTCAGGTTGTAGGGCGCGGCGCCCACGGTATCGGTGTGGCCGGCGATGTACAGCTTGACCGGGCCGAGATCGCGGTGCTTGGCCAGGGCGTCGGCTATCTTCTGCAGGCTCGACTCGATCTTGGGCTGCTCGGCGGCGGCGATGGCGGCCGAATCGGTGGCGAAGTTTACCTCCTCATGCGGGATGTGGACCGACCAGGGAAACAGCGACAGGCTGGTAAAGAAGCCATCGACATCGAAAAGCCGCAGGTCGATGCGCGCCACCTCGCCATTGCCGGCCAGCGCGGGCCAGGTCACCGTCAGCGTTTCGCCGGCGGCGCTGCCGGTGAAATCGTGCTCGGTTTCGACAGGCTCGCCGCCCGTGCCGCCCACAACCTTGATCGTCACCCGGGCGGGCGGCCGCGACAGCTTCACCTCCAGCTTGCGGCCGGGCAGGTCAACCCGCGCCTTGTCCACGGCGACAGCCAGCGGCGGCGCCACGATGGCGTCGAAGTCGATCCGGCTTTCCCCGGTTTGTCCGCCGGCCGTGAAGCTCACGCGGCCCGCGTAGTGGCTCTTGCCAGGTCCACCGTCGAGCGAGATCTCGCGCGTCCAGCCAGCCGCCATGGTGCCGAAGATCGTGGAGAATAGCTTGCCGTCGTCGCGGTTCAGCTCGACGTTGACGTTTTGCACCGCCTGGTTGGCCGTCACCTTGATTCTGGGCCGCTGGCCGACGGCGACTTTGGTGAACAGCTCGATGCGAACGGCATCGGCCCACGCCGGCCCGGCCATGAGCGCGGAAGCCAGCACCAGCACCGCGGAAAGTTCTCTCGCCACCCCGCCATGCTAGCTTGAATCCGACCCATGGTGAGGCTGCGGCTCGATTCCCTCCGGACGTCCTTGGTCGCGATGTCGCTCGCTGTGGCCAGCTGGGCGGCCGGATGCGCGGGGCCGCAGCCGCTCATCGAGCCGACGTTCGCGGCGCGCACGTACACGCCCGGGCGCATCGCGCTTTTGCCACCCGACATCTTCCTGGTCTACGACCAGCTAGGCGACAACGATCCCGAGAAGTCGGCCGCACTTGGCCGAGCGGTGACCGAGCACGCGGTCGGCCTGCTCGCCGATAACCTTCATCGGCGCGGCTACGATGTGGACCTGGCGGCGCGCTGGGACGGTGTGCACGGGCCCGATGGCGCGCTGCTGATGGGTGGCGACGAGCTGTCCTGGCTGGCAAACTCGATCCTGCAGTTTGCCAACAGTCCGGCAGGTGCCGCCCGTGGGCCGATCAGGCCCGATGCGCCGATCATCATCGCGCCCGAGCTGGCGTGGAAGGTAGGCGCGGCCACCCAGTCGGACGCGATCCTCTACGTCAACATCAAGGGTGTCGCGGTTTCGGCGGGCAAGCGTACGGCGCAGATCTTCGGCTTCGTCGTGATCATCGCGTTCATGGTCATGCTGGCACTGCTGCTATCGCAAGGTGGGGATCGGCGCGGCGGATCGCGCGCCCCGTCGACGGCCAGCGGCGGACGCTCGGTGCCGAGCGGTGGCGCGCGTACGGTGGCGCCCGCGGCCAGCAGCGCGCCCGCGGTGGCGCCGGGCGGAGTCACCAGCGTGACCCCGGTGCCACGCGGCCGTGGCAGCCTGCCGCAGGGTCGCGGCGGTGGTCGCAGCTACGGCGGATCAAACGTCGGCATCGGCGTCGGCGTGGTTGTGCCACTCGGCGGACCGACGCACACCCACGGCGGCCAGGTCGCCGACCAGGACGACGAGCTCGGCGGCGACGATGTCTACCTGTCGATGACCCTGGTCAACGCGCGCGACGGTCGCGTGCTGTGGCACATCCGCGAAAACCTCGACGCCGATCCCAGCAAGCCCAGCGAGGTCGAGCGCTTCATCCGGAGCCACCTCGACCTCATCCCGCCGTCGCTGGCACCCGCCAGGTGACCGACGCCGTCAGCGAGTCTTGCCGAAGGGATCGACGACGTCGACGCCGGCCTTCGCGAAGTCGACGCGATTCCGGGTCACCACCACGAGCTGATGGCTGAGCCCGGTGGCCGCGATCAGGCTGTCCTTGATCGGCATCGATCGGCCCCGGGCCCGGAGATCGGCCAGCAGTTGCGCCCATCGCAGTCCTGTCGCCGCTTCCCACGGCAGGCAGTGAATTCTTCTGACGCCATCGTCGAACCAGCGCTGCAAGCGGGTGCGGCGTTTCCCGCGGGGTAGCAGCAGGATACCGAAGCTGATCTCGCCGAGGATGATTGGATCGACCGTGACACCACGCTCGTTCCGTCTCAGCCACTCGACGACGCCCGCATCGGGGCTGGGCTTGGTGGGCTCGCAGAGGACGTTGGCATCGACCAGGTAGTTCACAGGGTCTCGGTGGACTCGGATTCGATCGCGACGAAGAACCCCTTGTCGGGGCAGGCCAGGAGCCAATCCACTAGGCCCTGGTTGGGTTTGGGAGCCCGACGGGTTAGTCGATACTCGCCCGGCTCAATGCGCTCGACCTCGAACTCTTCCCCGGGCTCGATGTCGTCCAGCTGGCGAATCTCCGCCGGAAGGACGATCTGACCCTTGCTGGAAATCGTCGTTCTCATGCCTGGTAAGATATCGTCTTACCAGGGCGAAGGTCAAAGGTGCTTCGCGACCGGGCTTTGGACGTACAATCGCCGCCGCTCCTTTGACCCAAGCTCCGTCTTTATCCAGCGCGCGTCCCGAGCAGCAGCCGCGGGGCATCTACCTGCTGTTCGGGGTCGAGATGTGGGAGCGCTTCTCGTACTACGGGATGCGCGCGTTCCTGGTGTTGTTCCTGGTCAGCAGCGCGGGTGGATTCGGCTGGACCAAGGAAGAGGCCAGTCGCTTGTACGGCCTGTACGGCTGGGCGGTGTACATGACTCCCCTGCTGGGCGGCTATCTGGCGGACCGGGTTCTTGGCACGCACCGGGCGTTGATCGTTGGCGGGACGCTGATCTCCGCCGGTCATTTCTGCCTGGCTCTGCCCGGCAAGATGACGTTCTTCTTCGGGCTCGGCCTCATCGTTCTAGGTACCGGCTTCTTCAAGTCCAACATCTCGACCATGGTGGGGCAGCTCTACCGCGAGCGCGATCCGCGCCGGGACGCCGGCTTCACGATCTTCTACATGGGCATCAACATGGGCGCCTTTCTGGGGCCCATCGTGTGCAGCTATCTGGCGGAGTCGTCGCGTTTCGGTTGGCACTACGGTTTCGCGTCGGCCGGGGTCGGGATGGTCTTCGGGGTCGGGACGTATCTCGCCTTTCGTAGCCGATACCTCGCGGGCATCGGCGCGCCGCCGGCCCCGCGCCCGAAGGCGGCAGCGCCGGGTGCGAAACTTGAACGCCTTTCGAGCGAGGAGAAGCAGCGCATCGGTGCCGTCGCCGCCCTGGCTGTGTTCAACGTCTTCTTCTGGATGGCTTTCGAGCAGGCGGGTTCCTCCATGAACTTCTTTGCCGCCGAGCGCACCAACCGGATGCTGTTTGGCTGGGACATTCCGGCTGGCTGGTTCCAGGCCATCAACGCTGTCTCGATCATCGTCTTCGCACCCATGTTCGCCGCATTGTGGTTGCGCCTCGGGCAGCGAGGACGGGAACCCAGCACGCCCAACAAGTTCCTGCTGGCGCTCTTGCTGGTGGCCTCGGGTTTCGTGGTCATGGTCATCGCGGCACGTCTTTCCGATGGCGGCGCGAAGGTCAGTCCGCTCTGGCTCTGCGCCGCTTACGTTCTTCACACGTGGGGTGAGCTGTGCCTGTCACCGGTCGGCTTGTCCATGGTCACGAAGCTTGCGCCCGCGAGGCACGCCTCGTTGCTGATGGGATGCTGGTGGTTCTCGTTCTCGTTTGCCGAGCTGGCGGCGGGGCTGCTCGCCAGCGTCGTGGAGAAGGTCGAGAAGGGACAGGTCTTCCACCTGCTGGGCGGGCAGGCTGATTTTTTTCTGATCTTCGTCATCGCACCTTGCGCGGCAGCGGGCGTCCTGTTTTTCTTGGCCCGACCTATCAACAAGCTCATGCACGGGAAGGCATAAACTTTCATGTCGCCGCTGCTCATGGGCGCGCTCTTGTGGTCGGGCGTGCCGCCGGTCGCCACGCGCAAGGAAGCCGTCGTCGATACCATCCACGGCGTCAAGGTGGCCGATCCGTACCGCTGGCTTGAGGACGGCGATGCGCCCGAGGTTTCGGCCTGGACCGATGCTCAGAACGCATTCCTGCGCAAGACCCTGGACGCGGTGCCGGGACGCAAGGCGATCGAAGATCGGCTGTGGCAGCTGCACGAGATCGGTGCGCTGGGCGTACCGGTGGCCAAGGCGCGCGGCACGGGAGCGTCGGCGCAATCGAGTGTTCGCTACTTCACCACGCGCCGGACCGGCAAGCAGAACCAGGCGGTGCTGTACGTGCGCGATGGCGCGGCGGGCACCGATCGGGCGCTGATCGACGTCAACGCGCTCGCGGCCGACGGCACCAGCGCGCTCGACTGGTGGTTTCCGTCGGAAGATGGCCGCCTGTGCGCCTACGGCGTGTCGAAGAACGGCGACGAAGAATCGGTGCTGCGCGTGCGTGTGGTCGACGGCGGCATGGATCTCAAGGATGAGATCACGCGGGTCAGGCACGCCTCCCTGGCCTGGCTGCCCGACGGCACCGGCTTCTACTACACGCGCTACCCGGCGGCAGGCAGCGTGCCTGCGGGTGACGACAAGTACCACCGCACCGTGTTCTTCCACCGCCTGGGCTCGGATCCCGAGCAGGATCCGCTCATCTACCAGGATGCGCGCGACAAGACCTATTCGCCCAGCGTGGCGCTGTCGCCCGACGGGCGTTACCTGGTGCTGGAGGTGTGGAAGGGCTGGGACGAGACCGAACTCTATCTCGTCGACCGCAGCCGCAAGGGCGCGCCGTCGCTGCAGCCGATGGTCACTGGGCGCAAGGCCATCTACAACGTCGCCGACATCCTCGACGATCGCCTGTACGTGGCCAGCAACGAAGGCGCGCCTCGCTACCGCGTGTTCCAGGTGGATCTGAAGAAGCCCGCGCGCGACAGCTGGAAGGAGATCATCAAGGAGGGGCCCGATGCGCTCGATCTCGAAGGCGGCGGCGTGGTCTTTCTCGGCGGGTCCTCGGGTGCCAAGCCAGGGCGCAAGACTGGCGGCGGCGCGCGGGCCAAGTCGGCCGGCAAGCTGGCGGCGCTGTACCTCAAGGACGCCTCGTCGCGCGTGCGCATCTTCGATGTGACCGGCAAGTTCGAGCGCGAGATCCCGCTGCCCGCGCTGGGCACCGCCGCGCGGCTATCGGCTCGGCACGAGGATACCGAGCTGTTTTTCGCGTACTCGTCGTACCTGACGCCGACGACGATCTTCCGCCTCGACGTCGGCTCGGACGAATCGCCGCAGGTGTGGCAAAAGCTGGTGGCGCCTATCGACGCCGCGGCCTTCGAGGTCAGCCAGGTGCGCTACCCGTCCAAGGACGGCACCTCGGTCCCGATGTTCCTGGTGCACCGGCGCGGCCTTGTGCGCGACGGCCGCAACCCGACGCTGCTGTACGGTTACGGCGGCTTCAACATCAGCATCACGCCGGCGTTCGCGTCGCAGATGGCACCGTTCATCGAGGCTGGCGGCGTGTACGCAGTGGCCAACCTGCGCGGGGGCGCCGAGTACGGCGAGACCTGGCATCAGGCCGGCATGCTGGGCCGCAAGCAGAACGTGTTCGACGACTTCATCGCCGCGGCCGAGTATCTCATCGCCGAAAAGATCACGTCGCGTGACCGGCTCTCCTGTTCGGGGCGATCGAACGGTGGCCTGCTGGCGGGCGCGGTGCTGACCCAGCGGCCGGACCTGTTCCGCGCGGTCATTTCAGGCGTGCCGCTGCTCGACATGATTCGCTACCACAAGTTCCGCATCGCCCAGCTCTGGATCCCCGAATACGGGTCATCTGACGACGTTAAGCAGTTCAAGTGGCTCTACGCCTACTCGCCTTACCACCGGGTCAAGGACGGCGTGGCCTACCCGGCGACGCTGATCTTCACCGCCGAATCCGATTCGCGGGTTGATCCGATGCATGCGCGCAAGATGGCGGCGCGGTTGCAAGCCGCAACCTCCGGGCTCGGGCCCATCCTGCTGCGCCTGGAAAAGCACGCCGGCCACGGCGCCGGCAAGCCGCTTGGCAAGATCATCGCCCAGTACACCGACGAGCTGGCGTTCCTGTTCGGCCAGCTGGGCATGAAGCTGCCCGGGGCTGCGGCGAAGGCGACCCCGTGACGAGCAAGACCCGGGTCATCATTCTCTACGGCGGACGGTCGGCCGAGCACGAGGTGTCGATTCTGTCGGCACGCAACATCTTGCGTGCGCTCGACCGCGATCGCTTTGAACCGCTGCTCATCGGCATCGACAAGGACGGACGTTGGCGCGTCGAGCCCGAGGAGCTGCTGTTGCAGTCCACCGGCGATCCGCGTCTGGTGCGGTTGTCGGGTGCGGGGGCTCCCGTGATCGTACCGGTGCACCCGGATCGTGGCGAGACCGCGGCGGTGCAGCCGGCCGGGCAGGGCGCGCTGTCCATCCTGCGCCACGACGACGTGGTGTTTCCGGTGCTGCACGGGACCTATGGCGAAGATGGCACCGTGCAGGGGCTGTTCGAGCTGGCCGACGTGGCGTACGTCGGCGCCGGTCACCTGGGCTCGGCGATCGGCATGGACAAGGAGGTGGCCAAGCGTCTGCTTGCGCACGCCGGGATTCCCGTCGTGCCGTGGCGCCTGGTCACCGCGGCCGCCCACGCGCGCGACGCCGCCGCCGTCCGCGCCAGTGCGGCCGAGCTGGGCTTCCCGCTGTTCGTCAAGCCGGCCAACGCAGGGTCCTCGGTCGGTGTCAGCAAGGTGACCGGCGCGGCCGATCTGGAGCCCGCGCTGCGCGAGGCGCTGCGCTTCGATCGCAAGGTGCTGGTCGAGGCTGCGGTCGATGCGCGTGAGATCGAGTGCGCGGTGCTGGGCAATGACGATCCGCAGGCATCGATGCCGGGCGAGATCGTGGTGACCCACGCGGATGGCTTCTACTCGTACGATGCCAAGTATGTCGATGCCACGGGAGCGGCGCTGAAGATCCCGGCCGACTTGCCTGCCGAGACCGCCGCACGGGTGCGGGTTCTGGCGGTTGCGACGTTCGCCGCGCTGGAACTGGCGGGCATGGCCCGCGTCGACTTCTTCCTCGATCGCGGCAACGGCGCGCTCTACGTCAACGAGGTCAACACCATCCCGGGCTTCACCGCGATCTCCATGTACCCGAAGATGTGGGAGGCCACGGGGCTGTCGCAGCAAGATTTGGTCAGCCGTCTCATCGGGCTGGCCATCGAGCGCCGCACCGCGCGCCGCGAGCTTGCGACCAGCCGCTAAGGCACGGCGGCGGGCGCGCGATCCCTTGCGCCCAGGAATAGTATGAATACATACTTGTTGGTATGAAACGAGCAACCTACACGCTGGATGCGCCCACTGTGCAGCGGGTGGATTCCCTCGCCAGGCGTTGGAAGGTGTCCCGGTCGGAGGCGGTTCGTCGGGCCGTGGCGACGGCCTCGATAGGACCGAATCGCGATGGACTTTCGGCCCTGCGTGCCCTGCAGTCGCGCATGGCGCTCACCAAGAAACGCGTCGACGCCTGGACGCGTGAGGTCAAAGAACAGCGCCGCAGGTGGCAGCCATGATCCACCTCGACACCGATTTTCTCATCCACGGTTTGCGCGAGGGATCAGCGCAGGCGGGCGCGCTGGAGCGCCTGCTGATGGAGGGAGAATCGTTCGGATTGAGTTCGATAGCGTGGGCAGAATTCTGCTGCGGACACGGAACGGTTTCGGTGAGCGAGGAGGACCGTCGCCACGTCACCGCACTGATCGGGCAGCCGATTCGATTCGACGGGGAGGATGCGCTCCTGGCCGCCGAACTGTTCAATTCCGGAGGCCGTCGTCGCGGATCGTTGCCGGACGCCATGATAGCGGCGACGGCGATCCGCGCCGGCGCCGCCCTGGCGACCGCGAATCACAAGGACTTCCGATCGTTCGTGCGGGGTGGCCTGCGTATCCTCGAAGCGTAGGGTTACACTGGCCCGACGCCTATCGCCGCCCTTCCTTCCATGCGTCCGGCGCCGGGTGTCAAACTGGGGGCGTTTTTCATGCGATCGTCGTTCCGCGTGCGTGCTTCGCTGGTCGTGGCTTTGGCCGCGGCCGTCGGGTTTTCGGCAGCGAGCCGCGCCGACACCGTCAAGCCGCGCTTCGTGCTGCTGCTCGACACCTCTAGTTCGATGAACGAGACGCCCGGTGGCGTGCGCACCCACGGCGACGGATCGAAGACCCACCCGGGCTGCGACATCGACGGCAACGGCAAGTACGACGACAGCAAGATGTACCAGGCCAAGCAGGCGCTCAACGACACCATCGCGGCGTTCGGCTCGGTCGACTTCGCGCTGGCGCGTTACCACCAGACGGAACTTGGCCAGGCGTGCATGACGGCGCCGCAGTGCTCGATGATGGGTCAGGGTGCCAACGTGTGCGAGGCCGGCCGGTGCGCCTTCAACATCCCGGCGAACTCACCCGACTACAACGAATGTTCAGGCGGTTTCAACGGCTGCGTCAATTGCGCCGATCCCGACAACGATCCAACCCACGTCTGGTACGCGGGAATTGCATGCTGCCCAGCCGGCGGGCCGACGTCGTCGGGCGGGTTCGGGCTGGCAGGCGATGTCATCGTGCCGTTCCCGAAGCCAGCTACCAGCAACGTCAACGACCTGTTCTCGTGGATCGACGGCGACGAGAGCTTTCCGTCCGGCAGCAACAAGGAGCTACGCGCATCGGGCACCACGCCCATCGGCGGCTCGCTGAACGCCATCCGGGACTGGCTCATCAACGACGCCAGCACAGTGGGCCAAAACGCCGGCGTGCTCAACCGGGACGATAAGACCGCGTGCCGACAGTACAACGTCGTGCTGGTCACCGACGGCGCCGAGATCCAGAGCTGCGTGAACAGCTGCGGCATCGCTGGCCCGCGCGCGGCCGAACTCTTGTTCCACGCGTGCACCAACAACGGCATCTGGGACTCGATCGACCTGCGCTGCGAGGTCAACGGTGATCCGGCGGGCACCCGCGAGGTGCACGTCAAGACCTACGTGGTCGGCTTTGCCATCAACGATCCGCGCCTGAACAGCATCGCGTTGGCCGGCGGCACCGGTAACGCCGTGGTCGCCAACAACCAGGCCGAGCTGACCGCGCGCCTGTCGGACATTGTCGCCGGCTCGATCCCCGCCGAGAAGTGCGACTGCCAGGACAACACCTGCGACGGCATGATCGACGAGACTTTTCCGGCCAAGGGCAAGGACTGCACTGTGGGCATCGGTCGCTGCAAGCGTAACGGCCAGAACGGCTGCAAGGCTGACGGCACCGGCGTCATGTGCTCATCAACCGCTGGCGGCACGTGTCCGGCGACCGAGCTCAAGCCCGGGCTGCCGGTGATGGAGGTGTGCGGCGCCACCCCAGGTTGCGAGGCACCGACCGCCGAGGACTGTGCGGACGACGACTGTGACGGGCAGATCGACGAGGGCATGTCGTGCATGTGCGCGTCGCGGCCGGAGACCTGCAACGGGCTCGACGACGACTGCAACGGCAAGATCGACGACGTAGCCGCGGTGGCGTGCGGTCTGGCCATCGGCGAGTGCCGCCCGGGCACGACCATGTGTGTGGACGACGGCGCTGGCGGCAAGAAGACCGTGTGTCAGGGCGCCACCCTGCCGATGCCCGAGCTGTGCGACGGCAAGGACAACGACTGCGACGGCGTGGTCGACGGTTTCGGGCTGGCCTGCTACGTGCCCGGGGCGGTGGGCTGTACGCTGGCAGGCGACACGCAGAGCTGCTCAGCCGCGCCGCTCGACAGGTGGATATGCCAGGGCGTGTGCCAGGTGGGTCTTCTGACCTGCGTCGATGGCAAGTGCGGAGCGTGTGGTGGCACCATCACGCCGTCGACTGAACTGGCGTGCGACAAGCTCGACAACGACTGCGACGGCGAGGTCGATGAGGGCTTCGGCATTGGTGGGGCATGTGGCCCCGGCATGAGCGGCATCGGCGAGTGCCGGCCGGGTGTCACGTCGTGTGTGGACAATGCGCTTCGCTGCGCAGGCGGCCAGGGGCCGGTCGACGAGCGATGCAACGGCAAGGACGACGACTGCGACGGCATGGTCGACAACGTGCCCGGCACGTGCGGGCCGGGCAAGGGCGAGTGCCAGTTCGGCCGCTGGCGCTGCATGGGCGAGCTGGCGTTCTGCGATCAGCCGCAAGGGCCCAAGGTCGAAGTGTGCGACGGCAAGGACAACGACTGCAACGGTCTGGTCGACGACGGGCCCATCGATCTGGATCTGGGCGGCATGTGCGGCACCACGGTCGGCATCTGCCAGCCCGGCGTGCTCAAGTGCGTGGGCGGCATCAAGTCGTGCGAGGGCGGTGTGCAGGCCGAGGCCGAGCGCTGCAACGGTCGCGACGACAACTGCGACGGCGACGTCGACAATGGCATCAACCCACCGGGCCCGTGCTCGTCTCCCGGCCTGCCGCCCGGCGCGCCCATCCTGGGTGAATGCGAGCCCGGCGAGAACGTCTGCCTGGGCGACGGCGGCGGCGGCGCGACCTGGACCTGCGCTGGTGGCATTGGTCCTTCGCCCGAAGCGTGCGACGGCAAGGACAACGACTGCAACGGTGTCGCTGACAACGGCGCCACCTGCGGCGGCGCCCAGGCGTGCCGAGACGGTGAGTGCGTGCCGGTGTGCCGCACCAACGAGGATTGCCCGCCCAACCGCTTGTGTCGTGACGGCGCCTGCGTGCTTACTGAATGCGCGCGCCGGCCGTGCCCGACCGGTTTCTTCTGCCACCCGCAGCGTGGTTGCGTCGATCGCTGCGAGGGCGTCACCTGCTCGCTTGCCAGCCGTTGCAGCAATGGGGTGTGCACCAGTTGCCACAAGACCGGTTGCGCCTCCGGGCAGGTGTGTCGCGTGCTGTCCTGCGAGCCTGATCCGTGCCTCGGAAAGACCTGCGGCGCGGGTAGCTACTGCCGCGAAGGCCAGTGCACCAAGAGCTGCGACAACATCAAATGTGACGACGGTCAGCTGTGCACCGACGGCGTGTGCGCCGACGACAAGTGCGTCGGCAAGGCGTGCGACAAGGGATCGTTCTGCGACCCCAAGGACGGCACCTGCCGCCCCAATGAATGCGAGGTCATCGCCTGCTTACGCGGGCAGATCTGCGTCCCCCAGAGCGCCACGTGCGTTCCTGACCCGTGCCTGGTCACCACCTGCAGCGGCGACGGGCTGTGCGTGGTCGGCGTCGATGGCCGCGCCGTGTGCCATTCGAAGAAATTGCTGTCGGAGGCGGCGAAGTTTCGCGCCACGGCTGCTGGTGGCGGCTGCGGCTGTCACGTGGGCGCTCCCGATGGGGCGCCGGGCGCGTCGGCGCTGCTGCTGGTGGTCGCCGCCGCCGCGCTGAGGAGGCGCGGACGGCGATGGCGACGGTGACGTTCGGGTCGCGCGCGTGGTTGGTGCGAGGGGTGGGCCTAGCGTCCGCGCTGGCGCTGTCGCTGTCGCTTGCAGGCTGCAAGATTCGTATGCTGACGTTCGGCGGCGACATCGACGCCCTGGGCGCCTTTCGTCCCGAGGTCGCGCCGCCGGGCGATGCCGAGCCGGAAGAGGATCTGCGCGACGCCGACAATGATCGCGTGCAAAACGCTGGTGACGCGCGGGGCGGTTGCTCACCGCAGCCGGAGATCTGCAACGGCATCGACGATGATTGCAACGGTCTGGTCGACGACGGTTTTGATCTGACCACCGATTCGAACAACTGCGGCCGCTGCGGCGTGACCTGCGGTTTCCCCAATGCCGCGGCGGCTTGCATGATCGGGCGCTGCCGCCTGGGCGGCTGCCAGGCTGGCTTCGTCGATCTGGATCTGGTCCCGCTCAATGGGTGCGAGTGCCAGATCTCCAATGGCGGCGTCGAGATCTGCGACGGCAAAGACAACGATTGCAACGGGCGCGTCGACGAGAGTTTCGATCTGGAAGCCTCAATCACCGACTGCGGCATGTGCGGCCGCATCTGCAAGTACGATCACGCGGCAGCGCTGTGCATGCGCGGCCAGTGCCGCCTGGGCGCGTGTGCCGATGGATTCGTGGACCTGGACGGCAACGCCGGCAATGGTTGCGAGTACGCCTGCTCGCGCAACAACGGTGGCATTGAGATCTGCGACGGCAAGGACAACGACTGCAACGGGGTCATCGACGAGGGCGATCCGCGCGTGGGCATGCGCTGTTTTCCCGACGGCATGATGGGCTGCGACGCGACCACGGGTCGCTGCGGTGGTGCTTGCGCGCTGGGCCTGTTCGCGTGCCGGCCCGGCGGCTTGACCTGCCTGGGTGCCACTCTGCCCAAGACCGAGATCTGCAACGGCCAGGACGACGACTGCGACAACGCCATCGACGAGGATTACGATTTGCAGAACGATCCGCGCTGGTGCGGCGCCTGCGGCAAGGCGTGCGAGCTGCCGAACGCCGTGCCTGGATGCAAGGAAGCCCGCTGTACGGTCAAATCGTGCCGTTCAGGTTTCGTGGATCTGGACGGGCTTGCCGACAACGGCTGCGAATACGCCTGCACCGCCGACGGGCCCGAGGTATGCGACGGCAAGGACAACGATTGCGACGGTAAGTTCGATACCGACGACGCCGATTTGTTGTACCCGGCCATGAATTTCTGCCGCCAGGTCGGTGAATGTGGCAACGGTCCCGGCGGTTCGACCCGCTACACGGAGAAGACGTTTCCCTTGTGCGTGACGCCGCCGGGTGCGGCGCGCCCCGACTGGATCTGCAACTACCCCGACAGCGTGCAGCTGTCAGCGCCGAATCAGATCCAGGGCGAGGAAACATTCTGCGACGGCAAGGACAACGACTGCGACGGCCTGCTCGACGAACACGCCAAGATCGGTGACAAGTGCATGGACAACGGCGCGGGCCAGTGTCGCAAGACCGGCAAGCTGGTGTGCCAGGCCGACCGGACGCTGACGCCGCTTTGCGATGTATCGCTGGTGGCGAACTACACGCCCATCGATGAGATCTGCGACGGCAAGGACAATGACTGCGACGGTCTGATCGACGAGAGCTGGGACACTCCACCCGGCCTCGGTTACACGACCTGCTCAGGCGCCGACTGTCGCGGGGTCACCGACGATCTGATCAACGTCACCGTGGGCGGCCGCAACTACTATATCTACAAGTACGAGTCGACGCGCGCCGACGCCACCGCCGACGATCAAGGTAGCAAGGAGGCGCGCTCGTGTTCGCGCAAGCCCGCCGATGGTGCGCTGCGGCCGTGGACCGGCGTGTCCTTCGCGCAGGCCAAACTGGCGTGCGCGGGGGCCGGGATGCGCCTGTGCCGGACCAAGCGCAAGGACGCGTGCGCCTCGACTGCAATCAGCGAAGATGAGTGGGGCTTGGCGTGCACCGCGGGACTGACCTGCAGCGGTGGCGTTGCCCGGCTTTACCCCTACGAATGCAGCTACGACGCCCAGATCTGCAATGGCCAGGACACGGCGAAGCTTACCGACGTTGCCACTGGCAGCCTCGCCCGTTGTGTGACCCCCGATCTCGACACCGCGGCTGCGGGCGATCAGCAGGCTTACGACATGAGCGGCAATCTGGCCGAATGGACCGACGACTGCCGCGGCACCCTGAACGACGGCACCGGGCGCAAGGCGTACACCTTGCGGGGCGGCGGCTTCAACAGCATCCCGTTGGCATTGCGCTGCGATTTCATGGCGCTGGTTGTGGCCGAGAACTTCAGCTTCAACGACACGGGATTCCGTTGCTGCTCGTCGTGCGCGCGCGGGCTCGCCGACTGCGGCGCGTGCGTGAATCTGGGCAGCGATGGCGCCAATTGCGGGGCGTGCGGCAACGCTTGTCCCGCAGGCCAGAGCTGTAGCAACGGCGTCTGCCGCTGATGTTGGGCCGGATCTACCCATCCGCGGCGCGACTGGAGTTCACGGACTCGTCGCTTGGTGTTGACACTTCTTCGTGATACCCCTGGTCGCGCTGGTTCCGCAGCGGAGCAATACGGGAGGTTCGTGATGAAGCTTGGCAGACTGTTTTCATTGGTGGGGATGAGCGCGGCGGTGGTCTTGGCCAGCGCCATCACGATCGTCGGTTGTGGCGACGATGGCGGCAGCAGTGCCCAGGGCGGCTCGGGCGGCGGCGCCCAGGGCGGCTCGGGTGGTGGCCCGGCGGGCAGCGGTGGCAGCTCCGGTGGCTCCGGGGGCGTACCCGGCGGTGCGAGCGGTACCGGTGCCGGGGGGGCGATGGCGGGCAGCGGCGGCGCGGCCGGTGCGATGGCAGGCCGAGGCGGCGCGGGCGGTGGTGGTTCAGGTGGCGCTATGGCAGGCGCAGGCGGCGCCGGTGGCGCAGCCGCAATGCGGGTGCTCGACTGCGACGTGCCGCTCACGACGGCGGTCATGGCGCAAGCGGGTCGCGCGTATCACTGCGCGATCGATTTCGGCAGCAGCAATCTCAAGCTCATCGTCGACTCGATCGCCGGCCAGGACGCGCTCTCGCTGCGCGGCGAGCGGCTCTGCAAAGTAGCGCTCAACCTTGGTGACCACGTACGCGACCCGATCATGGGCACGATGGTGTACCCGCCCGTGCCCGAACCAGCGATCGTGGAATTGCTTGCCTTCGTCAAGCAGTTCGGCGACCAGTGCACGAAGGACGGCGGCAAGGTGATCGGCGGCGACGCCACCTCGTGGGCGCGACGTGCTCCCAATGCGATGGCAATTCTCGACCGCGCCAAGACCGTTCTCGGTGGCGTCGATGTCCCGGTCTTGACCGGCGCGGTCGAGGGCCGCTACGGCTACTGGGCTGCCACCCGCGGCAGGCAGGGTTTTGCAGTGATCGACGCCGGTTCGAGCAGTTTCCAGATTTCGTACTGGCCCACCGGGATGGGCGCGGTGCTCGCGCCGTGGAGCTGGGAGCTCGGTTATCGACAGGCGGCCTCCGATCACTTCGTCAAGAAGGACGCCATGATGAATTTCACGCACGCGACCTACGAGGCGGCGCGCATGTCGTGGTTGACGGCGCTGCAGACCGCCTTCGCGTCCACCATGCCTCCCGACATGACCAAGCCGATGGCGACGCCGGCCGCCTTCGCGACCGCCCTCAAGGCTGCCGTCACCGCCAAGACCGTCGAGCCTGCTTTGACCGCGCTGGGCGAGGACGGCTCGCTGCTGCTCCTGCGCGAGGGCAAATTGAACCCGGGAGGCAAGTGGGTGGACGTGCCGGTCTACCTTCAGCTGATGGCCGATCTGAAGACGGCAACGCGCGCGAAGATGGCGGATCCAAAGTTCGGTATCTCGGCCGGCGCCATCACACTGGCCGACACCGCAAAGATGCAGGACATTTTCAAGGACAAGGCAGTGTTCGATGCCCTTCGCAACAACACCGCGGCCTGGAATGCCTACGGACCCAAGGCGACCGGCGGGCCCGTGTTGCTGGAGTTCTTGATCGGCAGCCTGGGTCTCGCGGGTGGTGTCGTGTTGGTGCCCCAGGAGATGCCCGACGGTCTGATCCTCGAGAAACTGGGCCTGGCGAAGTAGACGGCTTCATCCTCACCCAAGCGGCGCATCGCACTCGGCTTTGACGACGTCGTCGACGGTTTCTCGCCGTGCGATGAGCGTGGCCTTGCCGTCCTCCCACCAGATCTGGGGCGCGCGGCCGAGCGACACGTAGTTCGAGCTCATCGCCGCGCCGTAAGCACCTGCGTCGTGCAGCACCAGCAGATCGCCCGCGTCGGGGCGGGGCAGTGAACGCGGGTCGAGCAGTTCCCGATCGTCGCGCGTGAACACATCGCCGCTCTCGCACAACGGACCGGCGACCACCAGTGGCTCCGGTGGCCGCCCGGCGCCGGCACCCACGATCGAGATGTGGTGGTACGAGCCGTACATCGCCGGCCGCACCAGATCGTTGAAGCCGGCGTCCACCATGACGAAAGTCTGGCCGGCGCCCTTGGCGTTGGCGCGCGTGGTCTTGATGTCGTGCACACGGCACACCAGCGCCGCCATCCCCGCCACCGGGTAGCGGCCGGGCTCGATCTCGACGCGGATCGGCCGCCCAGCCACCCGGGTCAGACGCGCCGCCGCGTCCTCGAGCACCGGCCGATACCACGCCAGATCGTACGCCGGCTTGCCGGGCCGGTACGGGTGCGGGATGCCGCCGCCCAGGTTCACCGCCTCCGCGTCGGGAAAGTCCGGCAACGCCGCCGCGAAAAAATCCACCAGCTTGCGCATGTTGGCGTCGAACTCACGCAGCTCGGGGCCGGTGCCGACGTGAGCGTGCACGATCGTGATCTTCAGCCGCGCGTCCCTGGCGCGTGCACGCAGCGCCGCCAGATCCTCGTGCCAGATGCCGTGTTTCGACGACGGCCCGCCGGTGTCGCAGGCCTGCACGTGGCCGTGGCCGAACCCGGGATTGGTCCGCACCGCGATGGGTCCGCGAAAGCCGGCGTCGGCAAGTTGCCCAATCATCGCGGGCGAGCCGACGTTCGGTATCACCTGCTCGGCCATGACCACGGCCAGGGCGTTGTCGCGTAGCACGTCCGTGGTCAACATGACCACCGGTGGATCGCCACCGCCGGGAAAACCAGCACGCCGGGCGCGCAGCACCTCGTTGCCACTGACCGCGTCGATCCACAGGCCGGCCGCGCGCACCTCTTCCAGCACCTTGCGGGCAGGGTTCGCCTTGGTCGCGTACCGGCACGCCAGCGTTCCGGCCGGGCCCGCGCACAGGTCTCGCAGGCGCCCCAGCGCAGCCCGCAGGATGTGCGCGTCGTACAGGTAGAACGGCGTGCCGACAGCGTCGGCCAGCTTGGCGAGGGGATAACCCGATAGGTCCATCGGCGCGCTTTATAGCGCGAAGTCTTGCGAGACGGTGGCTCCGTGGCCAGACTGGCCCCGGTGCGCCTTCGCGATGTTAGCTGCGCCGTGCTGGCGGTGTTGCTGGCTGCCGTGCCGCTGCCGGCCGGGGCGCAGGATTTCCAGCAGCGTAAGCCCGACCCGTCGCCGGCCGCGCCGAAGCCGCCGGTGCTGACCCGGGCGCCGCGCATCAAGAAGAACGTCGATCCCGTGTACCCGGCCGAAGCGCTGGCCGCCGGTATTTCCGCCGACGTGACCTTGCAGATCGACATCGATGCCGACGGCCACGTCACCGCCGCACAGGTGAAGAAGCCCGCCGGCCAGGGTTTCGACGAGGCCGCCGCCGCCGCCGCCACCGAGATCGAGTTCGAGCCCGCCGAGATCGACGGCAAGCCGGGTCCCATCCGCATCGAGTACACGATTCACTTCGTGCCCAAGCAAGCCTTGCCGCAGGCGCCCGAGCCCGCCAGTGCCGCGCCTGTCCCGTTGGCTCCGGCGCCCGTCCTGGCCCCGCCGGTCGCCGCCGACGTTGTCGTGATACGCGGCCGCATACGTGAGAAGGGCACCCGCGATCCGGTCGCCGGCGCCGATGTCGCGCTGTCACGCACAGCCGGTAGCGCAGCCGCCGCCGCCGCGCCCGCCTCCGAGGTGGTCGCCACCACCGACGCCGACGGCCGCTTCGAGGTGCGCGGCGCCCCCGGCGGACGCGCGCGCCTTCTGATCTCCGCCGGCGATCACGAAACCTGCATCCGCGACATCGATCTGCCGGCCGCTGGCGCGCCGCCCATCGACCTTCAGTGCATCGTCGACAGGCGTCGCGGCGGGCCCCGCTACGAGACCGTGGTGCAGGCCCCGCGCGAGGGCGAGGAGGTCACGCGCCACAGCCTGTCGCGCGCCGAGCTCACCACCGTGCCCGGCACCTTCGGCGATCCGCTGCGCGTGATCCAGAACCTGCCCGGCGTGGCGCGCATGCCGTACGGCCTGGGACTGCTGGTCATTCGCGGCGCCTCGCCGCAGGATTCGGGCGTCTACGTCGACGGCCACAAGGTACCGCTGCTCTATCACTTCGCGGTGGGCCCATCGGTGCTCACGCCGGCCCTCATCGACCGCATCGATTTCTACCCGGGCGGCTTCGGTGTCCGCTACGGCCGCGCCACTGCCGGCGTCGTCGACGTCACCACGCGCACCGATCCGGTCGCGCGCGTGCACGGCTCGGCCGACATCAACTTCCTCGACTCGTCCGCCTACGTCGAGGGTCCGCTGCCGGGGGGCGTTTCGGGCAGCGCCGCGGCACGCCGCTCGTATATCGACGTGCTGTTGCCGCTGGTCATTCCGCAGCGGCAAGGCTCCGCCACCGTCATCGCCACACCGGTGTACTGGGACTACCAGACGCGCGCGACCAAAGAACTAGGACGCTACGGCCGCCTGTCGCTGTTCATCTTCGGCAGCCACGACAGCATCGATGTCGTGTCCTCCGATCCGGCGCGCGGTGACGTGAACGTCGGTACCGACATCGGCTTTCACCGTGTGATCGCCGCGTGGGCAATCAGCGCCGGCGGCTGGACGTCGAGGCTGTCGCCGTCGTACGGCTACGACAGCTTCGGCCTGTCGGCCGGCAAGATCGGCGGGCAGTTCGCAGCTCACGTGCTTGGCCTGCGTGAGGAGCTGTCGCGAAAGCTCAGCTCGTCGCTGCGCCTGGTGACTGGCCTTGACGGCGAGCTACGCTTCGACGGGCTCGACTTCGAGGCGCCGCTGCCGCTCGAGCGTCGCACCTACGGTCGCACCATGCGTCCGATAACCCACCTGCAGCGCACTCTGGCCAACAGCGGGGCCGCCGCTTACGTCGAAGCTCTCTGGGACCCGCACCCGCACCTGCGTCTGGTGCCCGGCCTGCGCTTCGACTGGTTCGACTACAGCGCCACCGACAAGACCTCGTTCGATCCGCGCATCGTCATGCGCTGGACGCCCCGAGACACCTTCGCGCTCAAGTTGGGCGCCGGCGTCTTCCACCAGCCGCCGCTGCCGCAACAGCTCGACGCCCAGTTCGGCAACCCGCGCCTGCGCCTGATGTGGGCCGACCAGTACCACGTCGGGGTCGAGCAAGGCTTCACGGCCGCGGTCTCGCTCGATGCGACCGTCTATTACCTGCGGCGCCACGATATGGCGCTTGCCAGCGCGCGCACCGATCTTGCCACCGGCGCACCCGAGCGCTACGCCAGCGCCGGCCGCGGCCGTGCCTACGGCCTCGAGCTGCGCCTCAAACACGCCGTCACCCACAATTTCTATGGCTGGATCTCGTACACGCTGTCGCGCTCCGAAGTCATCGGGCGCGTGCCCGAGCCTGGCGCCCCCGCTCCCGACTTCCGCCCCACCCAGTTCGACCAAACCCACAACTTGAGCTTCGTGGCCAGCCGCACCTTCGGCGCGTGGGAAGTGGGGGCGCGCTTTCGCCTGGTCAGCGGCATTCCCGAAACGCCGCTGGCCGGTTCGACCTTCGATGGCGACTTCAACAGTTACGAGCCCCGCAGCGGCGCGCCGTTCTCGGTGCGCCGCCAGACGTTCCACCAGCTCGACGGTCGCGTCGAGCGCACATTCACGTTCGATGTCTGGCGTTTCTCGATCTTTCTCGACCTGCAGAACGTCTACAACGCCGAGAACCCCGAGGCGACCATCTACGACTATCGCTACCGCAAGAGTGCCCCGGTGCGCGGGTTGCCCATTCTGCCGATCCTCGGTCTGCGCGGGAGGTTCTAATGAAGACGCGCGTGTGCTGGCTTTTCGCGGTGCTGACGGCCGGATGTGGCGCCGATTTCGATGACATCTCGCAGATCAAAGATCTGCGCATCCTCGCCATCACCGCCGAGCCGGCCGAGATCCTGCTGCCCGAGCGCATCGACGTGAAGGACATCCTGGCACGCGACTTCGCCAAGTTGCCGGCTGACTATCCCCAGGTGAAGGTGCACGCGCTGGTCGTTCATCCGGCCGCCGAAGGCCGAGAGGTGTCCTGGCGCCTGCTCGCCTGCTCGAACTCACGCCCGCGTGGGCGCAACGGTATGAACATGGGTCCGGGCCGTGCTTCCGACAGCATCATGCGCGGGCCGTGTCCGGCCGACGCCATCGAGGTTGGCCGCGGTACCGCCGTGTTCGCCGACAAGGAAGCCGCCATCGCGGCGACGCTGTTGCCCACCCGCGAGGCCATCGCCGCGTCCTATCTGTCGGATCCGCTGGGTGCCGTCTACGACAGCCTGCCCATCACTTTGCAACTCGAAGTCGTGATGGGGGGCGCAAGTGCGGTGGCGGTCAAGCGGGTCATCGTCTCGCCTCGCCTGTCGCCCGAGCAGAAGCCCAACGCCAACCCGGTGCTGTCGGGCTTGCTCTGGCGCCGCACGCGCGATGAAAAGCCGATTCCGCTCGATCCCGATCAGCCGCCGGTGGTAGCGCCGGGCGAGAAGCTCTACTTCCAGCCCGGCACCGCCGAGCGCGAGCCCTACGATGCGACCGTGCTCGACTCGGCCACGTTCACCACCCGGATTGAGCACGTGACGGCCGAGACCCTGCGCTTCGCCTTCTTCGCGACAGCGGGTGGCTTCTCCCCGCCGCAGCGCGACACGGAGCCATCGGTGTTGCTCGACAAGGGCCCGGACTTCATCGAGACCACCTGGCGCGCACCCAAGGATGCGCTGCCCGTCGGTGGCAGGGTCGACATCTGGGTGGTGACCCGTGACGAGCGCGCCGGATCGTCGGCGTTGCGAACCGCGGTCATTGTGCGTCAATGAGACGCGATGCGCTGTGGGGGAGAGTACAACGATGTAAGGACTTGTTGCTCGATGGGTGAGTCGTGGGTTAGGGTGCGCGGTCTGTCGCAGGTTCCTCTGTCGCAGGTCCGACCAATCTTTCTAAGGAGCTATTGAGATGAAAAAACTGAGTGTAGCTATTTTCTGTTTGGGAGCCGGCCTGGCGGCGATTGCGAGCTGCGGCGGCGACGACAAGAAAACCAACAACGGCGGCACTGGTGGAGACGACATGGGATCTGGCGGGGCCACGGCCGGCACGACGGGCACCGCCGGCACGACGGGCACCGGCGGCAGCAGGGCCGGAGGCAGCGGCGGCTCGGCGACGGGCGGCAGCAGCGGCTCGACGGGCAGCGGCGGCTCGACAGGCGGCAGCAGCGGTTCGACAGGCAGCGGCGGCTCGTCGGGCAGCGGCGGCGCTGCTGGCGGTCGCGACGGAGGTGCTAATGCCGACGCTCCGCGCGTCGACGGCGGCGGCGACGTGGCCAGGGACATGGGTGGTGACGGTGCTGGCGGCGGCAACACCAGGGCCGCCTGCATGGCCTACTGTACTTGCATGATGGCCACCTGCATGGCCATGGAGCCTGCGATGTGCGTTCCGACCTGCATGGCCGCCACGAACTGGGATCTTCCCTGCAGGACGACCCACTGCGGCCTTGCGCAGATGGCCGTGGTTCCGCATTGCTCGCATGCCGTGGGCCTGATGGGCACCTGTACGAACAAGTAGCGTCCTCGACGCTTCGAAAGACCCGCCGCGCCGCAGGGCCCGGCGGGTTTTTTTTGGTCCGGGACCGGCCAGCACGCCCCTGACGTTGCCTACACGCCCATGACGGGCGTGTACGAGCGCTTCAAGAAGCCGGTGATGCGGGAGCGGTCGGTGGGGTTGACCTCGGTGAACTTCACGCCCATGCCGAGCACCTGGTCGGTCATGATCGAGACGATTTCGCCCGACACGACGATGGCGTCCCGATCTCCCGGCAGGGTGAACTTCAGCTTGATGACGCTGCCGACCGCCAGCGGGATGGTCTGGTCGAGGTAGATGCCCCCCACCGAAAGGTTGCCCGCTCGGCGGAACACCAGGCCACCGGGGGTGATCTCTTCGACCCACATCTCCACCGGGAGCCGAGCGCTCGACCGTCGGTCCTTGCTCGGGTCGTCGCTCGGGTCGCCGAAGCCTCCGTTGTCCCCCGGTGCAGTCGTCATCGCGGCTGCATCGTATCACGGGCCGGGCTACTTCTTGATGATAGGGCCGAGCTTGACCACTTCGAACGCTGACGCCGGGATGGTCTTGAGCTGGTTCAGCTCGTCGTCATTCCACATAGCGTTGGTGTCGCCTGTGATGTACCAATCGGAGCCGTTGTCGGCGAGAAACATGCCGTACTTCTTGAGGGCGGTCAGGATGACCTGGGTGGTGCGGTTGTACTTCGCAATGTCGAAGCCGGCTTTCAGGCGCACGCGCAGGCCCATGGGCGGGAAGTTTGGGTCATCGGTGCTGCCGGCCTGATGGGTCGCGGGGTGTACGAAACCGCGCTGGGTGCGGGCGGCGGTGAAGCGGAAAGCATGCTTGACCTCGCCAGCGGCGATCTCGGCCTGGCGGACCAGCCCGGCCAAGATCGGCAGGCCGGCGGCGTCGGCGCTGGTGGCTCCGTCGGCGCGCAGCTTGTTCGAGTGCAGATCGAAGATAGCGCCCGAGTCACAGCGCCAGCCGGCGCCCATCAGGTAACAGGCATAGCCCTCGTACAGCTTGCAGCTGTCGCGTTCGACCACCAGGATGTGCCGGTCACCAGTGGAGTTGGGGCCGCCTTCGATGGGCGCGTCGGGTGGGAAAGGATAGGGGCCGGGATCGCTGTCGCTGTAGCGGAAGGTCATCGCTACCTTGGGCTGGGTTCCCGGCACGGTGATCCAGGGGATGCCGTACATGCGCCCGAAGTCGGGGTGCAGGTTCTTGGCGCCGGCGTTCATGCTGGCCAGGTACTTGTCCGAGTTCGCATCGACCGGATCGGCCGAGATGTCGCGGTTCCATTCATTGTCGGGCGGAAACACGGGGCACATTCCCAGCATGGGTGAGCCGGCCGAGGACATGCCGCCAACGCCGCCCGCGCCGCCGGTCCCTGCGGATCCGGGGGAGCCCGCGCGGCCACCCGTACCCGCCGTACCCGCCGTACCCGCCGTACCTGCCGAGCCCGCCGCGCCGCCGCCGCGTCCCGCTCCACCGGTCGAGCCCGCCGCGCCCGCCGCGCCGCCAGTTCCCGGTCCAGCGCCGCCGCGTCCCGCCGCACCGCCACCTGCTGTTCCCGCTGCGCCGCCGGGTCCAGCGGACCCCACAGTACCGGCAGTACCGGCCGACCCGCCGCCGCCCGAAGGGTCACCCGAGTCGGGTCCGAGGTGAGCAGACGTGCCATGGCCGCCACAAGCGGGGGCCAGCACCGTCCACAGGAGAATTGCCCGCGCCGTACGGTCCAGTCGCATGGCGCGGATTGTACACGCGCGGCCGGGTCCAGGTTGCCTCAGCGCGGCGGTTTGTTACCTGTGTCGGGCAGCGCTGGATCCGAGCTCGGCGAAGGTGGATTCCTTGAGCAGGTCGACCCGCAGGGCGTCGGGCAGGAGTGAGTTCACCCAGGTGGATTTACCGGTGCCGCGTGGCCCGAGCAGGAAGAAGCTGCCTTTCGGGACCGCCACCTTTTCTGGCAATCATGTTGCCTTTTTATTGTGAAAAAAGGCAACAGCGTTGCCGTTTCCAAGTCGACGCCGCCTACAGATACTCGCACAGGTACGCGGCCGGCTCGCTGGTGCGGACATCGAAGCCGCTCTTGCCGGGGATCTCGAACGCGGTGCCGGCGGGAAAACTGCGCCATGCCTCCTCGCCGGGCAACAGCGCGGCGATCTCGCCGCTGACCACGGTCAGGCGCTCGGGCGCGTCGGTGTTGAAATGATAGTCACCGGGCGCGATGACCCCGGCGGTCATGCGGCGGCCCAGGCGCACAAAACCGATGCTCTGCACGCCGCCGTCGAAGTAGGTGTGGTGTGAAAGGATGCTCATGTCGATGTCTCCCGGCGCGCAGTCTACAGCGCGTCCAGCGCCGACTGGAAGTCGTTGAGCAGATCGCGCCAGTCTTCCACACCGATGGAGATGCGCACGAACGCGTCGGTGATGCCGGCGGCGCGCAGATCATCGGGCGACATCTCGGAGTGCGTGGTGGTGGCCGGGTGGCAGGCCAGCGTCTCGACGCCGCCCAGGCTGACGGCGTTGCGCGCGATCTTGAGGCGCCGCAGAAAATCGAACGCGGCCGACTTGCCACCGGTCAGCTCGAACGCGAACACCGCGCCCGGGAAGCTGCACTGGGCGTCGCGGATGCGGATCTGCTCGGGGTCGGTGAACAGCGTCGGGTAGAACATGCGCGCGACCCTGGGGTGGCGCGCGATGGCCTCGGCCACGCGCTGGGCGTTCTTGCTCTGGCGGTTC
The DNA here is from genome assembly GCA_031431215.1 of Myxococcales bacterium. GTDB lineage: Bacteria > Myxococcota_A > Polyangia > Fen-1088 > Fen-1088 > JANPCZ01. The sequence continues at coordinate 18,251 of JANPCZ010000129.1, read as the reverse complement.
ATACGCAGGCCGACCGTGGGCAAGCGGCTGTCGAGCATCCAGCATTCGTCGGGCTGCAGGATGTTGCCCAGGATGGCGCGCAGGCCGCGCAGGCTGGCGATCAGATCCTCGTCGGCAGCCAGCACCACGCCGCCCAGCATGTCGCTGTTGCCGGCCAGGTACTTGGTCGCCGAGTACACCACCAGATCGGCGCCGTGGCTGATGGGATGCTGGAACGTGGGGCCCAGGAAGGTGTTGTCGACCGCAAGCAACGGCCGGTCGGGGCGCGCATGGACCGCGCGCGCCGCCGCGCCTAGGTCGACCATCACCAGCGTCGGATTGGCGGGGGTCTCGATGAACACCAGACGCAGGTTCTGGGCCTGCGCAATGGCGGCGCCGATCGCGGCGGTGTCGCCAGCGGGCACCGGGATACCCTGGATACCAAGCGGTTCGAGCAACTGATGGATTAGATGATGGCTGCCGCCGTAGATGGGTGTGGTGTAGACGAAGCTCGACCCCGGTGGGCAGAACGTGAAGAACAACGTCGAGATCGCCGCCATGCCCGAGTTGAACACCGCGGCCGCGTGCGCCCCGGGCTCGAGCGGGACCACCTGATCCTCCAGGATCTCGGCATTGGGATGCGACAGCCGCGAGTAGATGAGATCGATGTTTTCGCCTTCGACCGGACGCGATCGCCCGAGCGCGATGGCGAAGGCGCGCTCGGCCGCCTCGGGGCTGGAGAACACGTAGGTCGACGAGCGGAACACCGCGGGGCGCGCCGAGCCCACCGACAACCGCGGGTCGAAGCCACGGGTGAGCACGGCGGTTGGGGGGCGAACGACATAAGGAGGCCGGGTGCGGTTGTGCGACGCCATCTACCCAGGGTGTGCGGTTTCCCGGCGCCGTCAAGAGGGGGGTAGAACAGCGCCGTGTTGCCCGCGCTTCTGGTCGTCGCGCTCGCGCTCGCCGCGCGGGTGGCCTGGGTGCTGCTGGTGCCAAGCAAGCCGGTCGGCGACTTCGCGATGTACATCGAGTCGGCCGATCATCTGCTGGTGCACGGCACCTTCGATGGTGAATTCGTGTTCATGCCGGGCTACGTGTTCCTTCTGGCAGCGGTGCGGGCGGCCGGCGGAGGCTGGCTCGCGTGCAAAATTTTCGGCGCGATTCTCGGCGGGCTTGGTGCCGGGGCGGTGTACGGCATCACCGGGCGTCTGTGGGACCGGCGTGCGGCTTCGGTGGCGGGCGTCGCCTACGCGGTGTGGCCGGCGGGCATCGCGGTGTCGAGCGTGACCGGCACAGACATGCCGGCGGCGGTGCTGATCGCGGTGGCGCTGTACCTGCTGGTGCGGCTCGGGGACACCAGGCCGCTTGCTGCGGCGGTGGCGTTTGGCGCGGCGATGGGCGTGGCGGCGTGGATCCGCGCGGTCGCGTTGCCGCTGGCGGCGGGCTCCTTGGTGTACTTCGTTGTGCGTGGGCACGGCTTCAAGGCCAGCGCTCGCAACGCCGCCGTGGCGTGCGTGGTGGCGCTCTGCGTGCTCTTGCCGTGGGCTGTGCGCAACCGCGCCCGCTATGGCGCGTGGTTCCTCACCGACAGCCATGGCGGCCTGACCGCACTGATGGGCGCCAATCCGAACAGCGACGGCGCGTACTCGCGATCGCTCAATCGGATCTTCGCAGAGGTCACCGGGCATGCGCTGCTGGCCGAGCCGCACCGGCAAGGCGATCATGCCGCGTACACGATGGCGCGCGATCTGGTTCGGTTCTCGCCGGCGTTCGCGCTCGGACTGGTGGCGAAGAAGGCCGAGCGGCTGCTGGCGTGGGAGCGACCGATCTTGTACTGGCCGCTCTACCGCAAAGGCGTGCTGGAGGGCGCGAAGCAGAACTGGTTTGAACGCTGGCGGCGCCCGATTGAGGCCGCGACCGACGGCTTTTGGCTGGCGCTGTGCGGCCTGTCGACCGCCGGGCTCGCGCTCGCCGGGTTGCGGCGGCGGTGGCTGGTCTGGGTGGTGGTTCCAGTCCAGCTGGGGCTGGTCGGCATCTACGCCGGATTCTTCTCGGAGGTTCGCTATCACCTACCCATCGCCATGTTGATGTTTCCGGCCGCGGGCGGCGCCGTCATGGCGGCGGCGGACGGTGTCTCGCGCTTCGCGCGCGAGCCCGGTGGGCGCAGGCGGGCACTTGCCACGGTCGGCCTGGTGACCGCCGCCGTGGTGCTGATGTTCGCGAGTTGCGCCGGCTTGGTGCACGCTGGCGAAGCGTTGCGGGATCGGCATCGCTTTGTGGTGGCTGCGTGCCGCATTGCCGGCGAGGCGCGGCTGTGCAAGTGGCGCCCGGTGCGGGACAGCGGTGAAGCCAGCGCCGGTGGCGGCTTGGCCGGGATCTGGGACGGCGTCGGGATCGGGATCGACGAAAGTCCCCACGCAGCCGAGACCCAGATCGATCTGCCGGCTGGCACCTGGCGGGTGGGCGCGCGCATCGACGTGGCGCCCCCAGGTCCGGTCTCAGGTCTGGTGACGGTTCGGGCAGGCGACACCGTGTTTGCGACGCGCTCTCTCGATGAGTTGCTCGGCGCCAGCGGCCATGGCACCGTCCTGCCGTTCGAGGCTACCTACGTTCATGCTGGCGGGCCGCTCACCGTCCGGTTGCAGGTGCATGGTCGCATCAACGCGCCGGTGCGCGTGTGGCTGTCGGACCTGCGCATGGTTCCTGTTCCTCCCATGTAGTGGATGACCATGGCGATCCGGTTGTGTTCTCATTTTCTCTTGCGCGCGCCGCTGCTGCCCGCTCGTGCGCTGTCGCGCGCCGGAGCGGCGTTGCTGGCGCACCCGCTTGGCGAGGCAGCGCTTGCGCTGGCCAGTGCCGATCTGGCAGCCGCACGCACCCGGGCTGGCGCGCGCAAGGGCGCGGCCGTCCGTGACTCGATCGATCGCTACGGCCGGCGTGCAGCGTTCCGGCCAACGCCGTCGGGCCTGCTGGCGGGCGTGGCGATGGGGACCCTCGCCACGCGCACTTCCCTTGCCACCGGCCAGCCCGAGGCGCGGCTGCGCCCGTCGTGGGCGCGGCTCTCTGCCCTCGCGCGCGCTCTGATCGACGATCCCGACACACGCGAGAACCTGCACCTGCGGGTGTGCCCGTCGCTCTACCGGCACGGTGCCGAGCTGCGCTGGCTGGCGTCCGGTGATGACGGAGCGCTGGAAGTGCGCGATGCCGAAGTCGACGAAGTGCTCGGCCGGATTATCGCGGCGACCACTCGGTGGGCGCCCTGGCCCGAGGTTCGGCACGCGGCTGGTGGTGATGCCGACGACATCGACGAGCTACTGGTGACTCTCATCGACTGTGGTCTCGTGCTGCACGATCTGGAGCCGCCGCTCGTTACGGCGTCGCCGTATCTCCACCTGCGCGCACGCTTGCCCGAGCGTGGCGCTATCGGTGAGGTGGCGCGCGGCCTCGATGCCGCCGTGGATCTGTGCGCGCGCGGCGACGTGGTTGCGGCGCGAGAGGCCCTGGCCCGGTTTCCTGGCGCGCGTGCGGACGGCAGTCCTGATCTGCACGGCGTGCTGGTTCACACCGGGGCGCGCGGTCCGGCCCGGGCGGGGCAGGGCGCGCGCGGGTTCACGCTCGATCGCCGGGCAGTCGAGCGTGCTGCCGCCGTCGCACCGCTGCTGTTCAGGCTGCAGGAGGCCCTGGCGGCGCCGGTGGCGGAGCGCGCGCTGCAGCCAGGCCTGGTGGATCGGCTAGACGCGGTGACCGAGCGTTTTGGGGCCGGTGCGCTGGACCTTGCGGCGCTTGCCACCGGAGCGTATGGCGAAGCGCTCGCCGCCATCGACGATGAGCCTTTGTCCCCGTCGCCGCCACCGGAGATCCTGTCCCATCTGATCGAGGTCATCATCGAGGCGACGCGCGCTCGGCGTGCCGAGGTGGTGTTGTCGCCACATGATCTCGACCTGCTGCTGGCGCCCGCCGACCCACCGCCGACGTGGGAGCTGGTCCTGGCGCCCGCTCGTGAGCCCCGCGGTGCGCGGCCGGGTATCGGTTGGCTGCTGGGTCTGCACGCGCCCGCCGGCGCCAGTTTCGGGCGCTTCGCCGAGGCGCTGGGTGCGCCCATGACCTTGGCGCTAGCACAGCTTGCCGAGCTGGAGCGGTCAGCGCGTCCTGGCGAGGACGTACTTGATGTGGCGTTCGCCGCATCGCCGGCGCTTGCCGATCTGTCGGTGCATCCGCCCGTGCGCGCCGCTGCCCTGGCCTTGACCACGTGGGCGGACGGCGATGCGATCGGAGCAGGCGACCTGGACCTGGTGCTCGACCCGGCGGCGCTGGAATCGTCGGGCCTGCGCCGTCTCGATGGCAGTGCCGTGCGGCCGAGTCCGCTTCACCGCGTGCGCTCGACGACGGTGCCGTCGGGGCTTTATCGTTTGCTGGCCGGGTGGTCGTTTGCGCGCCAGCACGCGCCGTGGGCGCTGTCCTGGGGGCCGCTCGCAAATCTGCCATTCTTGCCCCGGGTGGTCATCGACGGCTTCGTCATCGCGCCGGCGAGTTGGCGCCTGCCTGACGCGGCGGTGGTCCGGCGCAAGGGGGCGCTTGCCCGCTGGCGCCGCGAGGCCCGGGTCCCACGTCACGTCCAGGTGGGCGAGGGCGACGAGCTGCTGTTCGTGGATCTGCAAGCGCCCGGCGCAATGGTCGATCTCGTGCGCAGCGCTGGCGGCCGTGTGTTCGAGATCTGGCCGCCGCTCGATCGTTTGCCCGATCGCGGCGGTCGTCGCATCGAGGCAGTCGTGGCCGTGGTGGACGTGCCCGAGGGCGAGGCGCTGGCGGGTACCGAAGCCGCCATCGCCGGCACGCGAGCGGCCGGCCAGGTCCCGCCACCGTCGCAGGCCGGCCCCGCCCACGGCTGGGCGACCTTCAAGATATTCGGCCCCATCGATCGGCAGGACGACGTCTTGCTGGACGCAGTTGCGCCCGCCATCGCAGCGGCGCGCGCTGCCGGCCAGATCGACGGCTGGTTCTTCCTGCGCTACGCGGACCAGCCGGCCCAGCGCCACCATTTACGGGTGCGCGTCCACGCCGCCGCGACCGGTGGTGGTGATCCAGAAGCTCTCAGTGGAGCATTCGCTCGCGGTCTGCTCGATCATCTGGTGTCGCTGCGCCATGCCGGTGCCGTCGCCGCCGTCGATGAGGCAGAGTATTTTCGCGAGAGCGCTCGCTATGGCGGGCCTGCCGCCATGCCGCTCGTCGAGCGGCTGTTCGAGCATGGCAGCGATCTGACCCTCGCCCTGCTGGCCGCGTTGGCCGACGCGGCCGAGCCGCCGCCCGCCGATCGCATCGAGCTGTGTGTACGCGGGTTCGACGCGCTTGCGCGTGCTGCCGGCCTGGACTTGCCCGCGCGCCGCGACCTGGCGCGTCGCCGCCGAGACGCCCTTGCCCGCGCCGCCGGCCCCGATCTCGACCGCGATCGCGTGCTGGCCGACGAATTCCGCCGCCGCGGCCGGGGACTTACCGATCGATTGAGCGGCCGCACCAGCGATGTCTTTTCGCCGCCGCTTGCTGCGTATGAAGCTGCCATTGTTGCCAGCCTGGCTGCGGCTGCCGCGAGCGATCTCGTGGCCGCACCCGCCACCGTGACCGCGGCCCTGGCGCCGCTGCTTCACCTCACCGCTGTGCGCCTCACCGGCGCCGCCGTCGAGGACGAAGCCGTGGCGTACGTGTTCTGGGACCGCGCCCTCGACAGCCTCGCCGCGCGGCAGAAGGCAGGCTCTTCGGCCGTCAGGCGGCCCTGAGCAATGCAATTCTGACCGCTTCTCTCTCTCTCTTTCCTGGGATATCTTCCCGCAGCCAATTCCGAAGGAGTCCCGTGCCCCCCCGAGACCCAGGTAGCCTCGTTCAGAAGACCGCCGACATCGCCCGGGATGTCGCGGCCGTACATGCCGTCGACGTGGACGGCAAGGCCCGGTTTCCGCGCGAGACGTTCGCAGCCCTCAAGGAGCACGGAGTTCTGGGCGCGTACGTGCCGCGGGAACTGGGCGGCGCTGGCAGCAGCATGCGCGAGCTGGCCGCGATGTGCACCGAGCTGGGCCAGCGCTGCTCTTCGAGCGGCATGGTGCTTGCGATGCATCACATACAGGTGGCGTGTCTGGTGCGCCACGCGATGTCAGCAGAGTTTTTTCGGGGCTACCTGGCCGAGGTGGCCCAGAAGCAGCTGCTCATCGCTTCGGTAACCTCCGAGGTGGGAGTCGGCGGCGACACCCGCAGCAGCATCTGCGCGGTCGAGCGTCAGGGCGATCGCTTCGTGCTGAACAAGGACGCGACCACGATCTCCTACGGCGCCGACGCCGACGCGCTGCTGGCGACTGCCAGGCGGGAACCCGATGCGGCGGCCAGCGATCAGGTGCTGGTGCTGGCCAAACGCGGCGACTACAAGATCGAGCAGACCACGAGCTGGGACACCCTGGGCATGCGCGGCACATGCAGCCCGGGCTTCAAGATGTCCGCCGCGGCGCCGGTCACGCAGATCGTGCCCGGCTCGTTTGCCGACTCGTCCGGGCAGACGATGGTGCCTTTCTCGCACATTCTGTGGTCCGGGGTCTGGCTGGGCATCGCCACTGACGCCGTGGCGCGCGCCAGCGCCTCGGTGCGGGCCGAGGCCCGCCGCAAGCCGGGAACGGTGCCCCCGACGGCGTCTCGGCTGGCCGAGGTGTCCGCGTTGCTGCAAACCATGAACGCGCACGTGCAACACTCCGCCGCCGAGTTCGACGAACTCGATGCTTCGAGCAATGGGCGCGAGCGGCTCCTGACCATCGGGCAGGCGCTCAAGATGAACAACCTCAAGGTGTCGTCATCGCAACTGGTGGTCGAGATCGTGCACCGGGCGCTCCAGATCTGCGGAATCCTCGGCTACAAGAACGACTCGAAAATCAGCCTTGGCCGCCACCTGCGTGACGCCCACTCGGCGGCTTTGATGATTGGCAACGATCGCATCTACGCCAAGAGCGCATCCCTGCTGCTTGTGTACAAGGACGAGTGAGGACGAGTAAGGACGAATGAGCTCCATGACGACCGACGGTTTTGATCCGCTCGCATTCCACGCCGACCTGGTCAAGCACGGCATCATCGTACCCGGCCGAGTGCAGGGTATCTTCGGGCGCACCGCGGTCTTCGAGGATGTTCTAGCGCGGACCAACGACCTCATCACCCGGTTGGCGAGCGGCGACGGCGCCAAGGTGCTGCTGTACCCCCCGGTCATCGAACGACGGATCCTCGAGACCAGCGAGTTCCTCGACTCGTTCCCTCAGCTGGCCGGCAGCGTGTTCAGTTTCTTCGGCAACGATGCGCAACACCGCGAGCTGTCAGCGCGCATCCATGACGGCAAGCCGTGGGGCGATCTGCAGGGCCTCACCGACGTGGTGCTCAACCCGGCGGCCTGTTACCCGGTCTACCCCACGTTCACCGGCGTCGCTCCGGCTGCTGGTCACCTGGTTGACATGCAGAACTGGGTCTTCCGTCACGAGCCGTCGCCCGAGCCGACCCGCATGCAGGCTTTCCGTGTGCGCGAGTTCGTGCGCGTGGGGTCGCCTGACATGGTGGTTGACTGGCGCAACATGTGGCTCGATCGAGGCGTGAACCTGCTGCGCTCGCTTGAGTTGCCGGCCGTGCCCGACGTGGCCTCTGATCCATTTTTCGGCCGCGGCGGACGCATGCTGGCCTCGGCCCAGAAAGAGCAGCGTCTGAAGTTCGAGGTCCAGATCCCGGTCATCTCGCAGGAGAACCCGACCGCCGTGTGCTCGTTCAACTACCACCAGGACCATTTCGGCCGTCTGTTCGAAATTCAGACCAGCGACGGCGCCGTGGCGCACACGGCTTGCCTGGGGTTCGGTCTCGAGCGCATTGTGATGGCCCTGTTCAAGACTCACGGGTTTGCTCCGGCAGCCTGGCCGAAGGCCGCGCGGGACCAGCTCTGGCCATGAGCCGGGTCGCGGTCTGGCCGCACCTCGATCCCGCCACCTACCAGCGCCACGAGCTGCACGGCGAGGCGCGCGCCTGGATCGAGAAGAATTGTTACATCGACATCTGGATCGAGGTTTTGCACGCCCAGGGGCTGGACCCGATGGCGATGCTGCCGTTCACGCTGGCGATCGATTTCGAGGGCGACCAGTGGACCTTCTTCAAGCCGCCGTTGCGCGAGCTGTGGATGCTGTACGGAATCGATGTCCAGGAGCTGAACGTATGGCGGCCGCTGGTGGAGCACGCCGTGCGCCACGTGCGCGACGGTAAGCTCATCAGCACCGAGGCCGACGCGTTCTATCTGCCCGACACGGCGGGCACGGACTACCGGCAGCAGCACACCAAGACCACCATCGTGATCCAGGATGTGGATATCGAGCGCAAGCGCCTGGGCTACTTTCACAACGCCAGCTACTACGGCGTCGACGGCGAGGACTTCGATCGCTTGTTGCGGATCGGCGCGCCCGCGGATCCGACATTCATGCCGCTTTTCGCCGAGGTCATTCGCGTCGATCGCGTGGTACGCCGCACGCCGTCCGAGCTGGTGGCGATGTCGCGCGAGCTGTTGCGTTTTCACCTGGCGCGCCGGCCGCGGACCAACCCCATCGCGCGTTTTCGCCAGCAGTTCACCGAAGATCTGGCGCGTGCCCAGGGCGAAGGCCTTGGCTTCTATCACGCGTGGGCGTTCGCGACGGTGCGCCAGCTCGGCGCGGCTTTCGAACTGGCGGCGCTCTACCTGCGCTGGCTGGAACGCCACGGCGAACGCAATCTCGCAACCGCGGCGGAGGCCTTCGACACCATTTCAACCACCGCCAAGGCTTTCATCCTCAAGGGCGCACGAGCCGTTAACTCGAAGCGCCCGGTGGATGTGGGAGCGACCTTCGACGGCATCTTCGCCGAGCTTGCAGCCGCATGGTCGCGCGGCATCGAGCACCTCGATGCCTGCTATCCGGAGCGCGGGTAGATGGGACTGCAGGTTGGTGTCGACATGGTGAGCGTGCTCCAGGTGGCTGAATCCATGACCCGCTTCGGGCAGACCTATCTGGATCGTCTGTTCACCGCGGGCGAGATCGCCTACTGCGCGACCAGTTCGCACGAGGCGCCTGCGCGTTTCGCCGCCCGCTTTGCCGCCAAGGAGGCTGCCGTCAAGGCCTTGCGCCTGGGCGATGTCGGGATCAACCTCCGCGACATCGAAGTCACGCGCACACCCACCGGCGCCTGCGAGCTGGCTCTGCACGGAGCCACCGGTGAACGAGCGCGTACCAGTGGCGTTTTCGATCTAGCAGTGAGTATGAGTCACGAGGGTGACTACGCCGTCGCTGTCGTGGTTGCGCAAGGCCTGTCCGGGGAGAACAAGAAATGACCGAGAAGATCCGCCAGATATTGCTGGACCACGCCCGCTTGAACAAACCCGTCGAGGGACTCGCCGACGACGGTGATCTGTATCAGGCCGGCATGACGTCCCATGCCAGCGTCAACGTCATGCTGGCTCTCGAAGGTACATTCGAGGTGGAATTCCCCGATCGCATGCTCAAGCGCAGTGTGTTCGAGAGCATCGCTGCGATTCGAACCGCCATCGAAGAACTGACTGCCGGCCGCGCTTCGTGAACTCCGCGGCCGCTGTTCAGGCGCGCAAACGGCTCGCGCTGGATGGCGCCTGGCAGTTCGCTTTGGTGAAAGGCGGCGCGGCATCGGATCCGTTGGCGCTGGCGGCGCTCGCTCCACCTTGGCAGGCCGCGATCGTGCCCGGGACGGTGGCCGCGGCGTGGAATGCGGACGGGCAGCTTGACTGGGAGGTACCGCCCGCGCGCCTGGACGCCCACGATGTCTGGTACCGCTGCCGATTCCCCCGCCCGGCCGTGACGCCGGGAACTCGCGTCCGGTTGCGCTTCGAAGGGCTCGCGACCGTGGCCGAGGTGTGGCTCAACGGCACGCCGCTCGGCCGCAGCGAGAGCATGTTCCTCGGCCGGTGCCACGACGTGGCATCCGTGCTGGGTGATGCCAACGAGCTCTTGATTCGCTTCTGCTCCCTCGACGCGTGCCTGGCGGCGAAGCGGCCTCGACCCCGCTGGCGGGCACCCATGGTCCAGCATCAGCAGCTTCGCTTCTGGCGCACCACCTTGCTCGGTCGGACGCCCGGCTGGTCGCCCCCGCTGCCGGCGGTGGGCCCATGGCGACCGGTGTTTCTGGAGGAAGTCGCGCTCGATGTCACGTCGCTGCGCTTGCGTCCCCGGCTGGAGGATGGCGACGGAGTTCTGGCGGTGATGGTCGGGTTCGCCGCCTCCGACGAGTCCTCGCTGGCCAATTTGCGCGTCGATGTGACCGGGCATGGCGGCCACTGGTGGCAGACGCTCGCACGCGTCCCGGCCGACGCCGCTTCGGGTGAAGGCGGCGGGTTCGAGGGTACCGTGCGCATTCCCGGTGTCTCGCCCTGGTGGCCGCACACCCACGGGGAGCCATCGCTATACGATGTGCGGATCACGGCCTTGGGCCCTGCCGGAGAGATTGTGGTGCACGAAGGCCGTGTCGGCTTCCGCTCGGTGGCACTCGACACATCAGCGGGGGGCTTCGCGCTTGCCATCAATGGCCAGCCGATCTTCTGTCGTGGCGCTTGCTGGACCCCCATCGACACGCTCGCCCTGCACGGGTCACGACCGGCCTACGCCCGGGTGCTTGCCCAGGTCCGCGCGGCGGGCATGAACATGCTGCGGGTCGGCGGGACCATGGTGTACGAGGCCGACGCTTTCGCTGACCTGTGTGACGAGCTGGGCATTCTCGTGTGGCAGGATTTCATGTTCGCCAACATGGACTATCCCGCCACTGACCCCGGGTTTGCTGCCCTGGTCGAGGGTGAGATCCGCGAAGAGCTGTCACGCTGGCAAGGCCGCCCCTCGCTGGCGCTGCTGTGCGGAAACAGTGAGGGCGAGCAGCAGGCAGCCATGTGGGGCGCCCCGGTAGCTGATTGGCGCCCCAAGCTGTTTCACGAGACTTTGCCCGCGCTGTGCCAGCGTGAGCGCCCAGACGTGCCGTACTGGCCGTCGAGTGCGTCGGGCGGTCCGTTCCCGCACGCAGCCAACGCAGGATCGAGCTCCTACTACGGCGTTGGCGCCTACCTGCGTCCGCTCGACGACGCGCGGCGGGCGGAGGTCCGCTTCGCGTCCGAGTGCCTCGGCTTCGCCAACATCCCCGAGCCCCGGACGCTGGCGGCCTTCGGCGAAGACGGTCCGCCCCGCGTGCATAGCGCCGCCTGGAAGGCGCGCACGCCGCGCGATCTCGGGGCCGGCTGGGATTTCGAGGATGTGCGGGATCACTACGTGCGGGAACTTTTCGGCGTCGATGTGGCCGCCGTACGCTACGCCGACCATGATCGCTACCTGGCGCTCGGGCGGGCGGCCACCGGCGAGGTGATGGCGGCGACCTTCGCCGAGTGGCGTCGCGCCCGCTCGACCTGCCGGGGCGCCCTGGTGTGGTTCCTGCGTGACTTGTGGCCGGGAGCCGGCTGGGGCGTGCTGGGAGCAGACGCGTGGCCCAAGGCGGCGTTCTTCTACCTGCGGCGGGTCCTGCAGCCGGTGGCGCTGTTCATCTCGGACGAAGGCGTCAACGGGCTCGTGCTCCACGTCGTCAACGAGCGGGCGGTGCCGCTGGTGGCAACCTTGCATCTGGCGTTGTTTCGCGACGGCGACGTCAAGGTCGGAGCCGGCGCGCGCTCGTTCGAGCTTGCGCCACGGTCCCACATGGAGCTTGGAGCGACCGAATTGCTCGAGGGCTTCGCCGATCTCAGCTACGCCTATCGTTTTGGCCCTGCCACGCAGACCTTGATCCACGCCGTCCTGCGCGAGACCGCCGACGAATCCGCCGACCCGGTAGCTGAGGCGTTCCACTTCCCGGTGGGTCGCGGCATGGCCACCGAAGCCGACGTCGGCTTGCTTGCGGTGGCGACGCCCGCAGGCGATGGTCGCTTTGTGCTCGCCATCGAGACCCGGCGTTTCGCGCAGTCGGTGGCCATCGACGCCGGTGCCTTCTTGCCCGACGACAATCACTTCCACCTTGCGCCCGGCGGTCGGCGCCGCGTGGTCCTGACGCCCACCGACGGTACCGCGTTGCGGGGTACGCTGCGGCCGCTCAACGCGACGGCCACGGCGAAGATCACGATTGGCCCATGAACGCGGGCGGTCCGTTCTTCTTCGGGCCGCAGGAGCGGCCGCTGTTCGGGTGGTACCACGGTCCCGAAGGTGCGCCGCGTGACGTGGGCGTGGTCATCTGCAATCCGCTCGGCTACGAGGCGATCTGCGCGCACCGCAGTCTGAGACATCTGGCCCGGCACCTGGCGCATGCGGGATTCCCAACCCTGCGTTTCGATTACGATGGTACGGGCGATTCGGCTGGACACGATCGCGATCCTGATCGCCTGGCCCGCTGGGTCCGCAGCGTCCACGCCGCCGCCGACGATCTGAAGACCCGGGCCGGTGTCAGTCGCATCGCCATGGTGGGAGTACGGATGGGCGCAGCCCTGGCGGCGCTTGCGGCCTCGGAACGGGACGACACAGCTAGCCTGGTGTGGATCAACGGCTGCGCCTCGGGGCGCACCTATCTGCGGGAACTGCGTGCCCTGCAGGCGGCCCTGGATCTAAGGCCCGCGCCAGCGGGCACCGGCAACGCCGCCCTCGAAGATGGCGCGCAGGAGGCGGTCGGCTTCGTGTTCTCGGCCGAAACCGCCAGCGCGCTGGGACGCATGGCTGTGACCGGGCTGACGCGCCGGCCGGCGCCCCACATCCTCATGATCGAGCGCGACGACCTGCCGCACGCAGCGGCGCCGGCCGTCACTTTCCGCGCGCTTGAAGCCGCAGTCAGCGTCGAGCGGCTGCCAGGTTTCGCAGAGATGATGCTGGATCCGCACAACACGCAGATCCCGACGGCCATCGTGCACGCGACGACCACCTGGTTGGCCGCGCAGCACGCCGACCTCGCGCCCGAGCGGCCGGTGGTCACGGACGCCGACGGCGCCGCCGACGACGACGTCGGCAGTGCGGTCGCCCCGGGGGTGCGGGAGCAGGTGGTCTTCGTGGATCGGGAGCGCCGGTTGTTCGGTGTGCTTTCGTCGCCCGCGCCGGATGCGGCCTTACCCCGCCGCCGGGCAGTGCTGCTGCTTCCTGCGGGCGCCATCCACCGCGTGGGCCCCAATCGTCTCTACGTGGAAGCCGCCCGCCGCTGGGCGCGGCTAGGCTACGAGGTCTTGCGCTTCGACATCGGCGGCATCGGCGACAGCGAACCACCGACGAGCAGCGGCGAGAACGTGGTCTACAGCGACTGGGCCATCGAGCACGCCCGATTGGCCATGGGCTATCTGACCGAGAAGCGTGGCAAGAACGGGGTCGTCGTGGCGGGGCTGTGTTCCGGCGCCTACCACGGCTTCCACATCGCGCGAGCTGCGCTGCCCAGTGCCGCGGGCGTGATCATGATCAACCCCATCGTGTTCTACTGGACGCCGGGGACGTCGCTGGATGTCGTCATGGCCAAGCAGACCGATCGCTACCGCAAGGGTATCTTCAAGCCCGAAGTGTGGGCCAAGCTGCTGCGCGGGCAGATCGACTTGCGCCTCGCCGGGCAAGTCGTGGCGCGCCGGGCGGTCAGTTGGGGGCACGCGGCGTCACTGCCCTGGCGTCGGCGTTTAGGATTTCCCGCCGAGCACGATCTGGGCGAAGACCTGCGCGCGATCGTGACCAAGGGCATCGACATGTTCATGGTCTTTTGCGCTGGCGATCCCGGCATCGAACTTCTGAATACGCAGGCCGCCTCGACGGTACGAAAGCTGCGCTCGGCCCACAACTTTCGCCTGCAGCAGATCGATGGACCGGACCACACCTTCACGCCGATCTGGGCGCACGAACTCCTGCTGGCTTCGCTCACCTCCCACCTCCTGGCGCGTCACCCGTGAGTGCCGCGGCGCAGGTTCGCAGCCCCACCACGCGCGTGACCCTCGCCGGTGTGGAGGCCGTGCAAGTCGGCCAGCGGACAGCCTCTGGGGGCCTGCTCGTCGTCATCCTGCACGGCTTCGGGATGGAACCCGAGGATCTCAGTCCCTTCGCCCATTCGCTGTCGGTGCCAGGGGTCTTCCTGTTTCCCCGTGGTCCAGTGGAAATTTCCGCGCAAGCGACGGGGCGAGCCGGGCCCGCGCGCGCATTTTGGCCCATCGATACCGTCGCTCGTACCGCCGCCATCGCACGCGGGACGCCTCGCGATCTCGCAGCCGAGCACCCACCGGCACTTCCGGCCGCGCGTGAACTGTTGCTGCGGTTCGTGCAAGAGGCGCGTTCGCAGTTTGCCCCGCAGCGGCTCGTGCTCGGCGGCTTCTCCCAGGGCGCGATGCTGGCGCTCGACACGGTGCTGCGCGAGGACCTGCCAGTATCCGCGCTGCTGCTGTTTTCTGCCTCGCGTCTGGCGCTGAGCGAGTGGCAGCCACGTTTGCCACGCCTTGCAGGGCTGCCGATTCTGCAGAGCCATGGCCGCGCTGATCCCGATCTCGCCTTCTCCGCCGCCGAGAAGCTCAACCTGGCCCTGAATGAAGCCGGCGCGTCCCTGACCTGGGTGCCCTTCGAGGGTGGCCACGAAATCCCCTTCCCGGTATGGCGCCAGGTGCGCCGGTTCCTCGGCGACCATGCCCCGGCCGAATGAAACGCCGTTGTTCCTGCTTGCGCACGGAGCCGGCGCGGCGTCGGCGTCGGCGTGGATGCAGGCGTGGGCGCGGCGGCTGGCGACGCTGGGCGAGGTCGAGGTGTTCGACTACCCGTACATGCTGGCGGGGCGTAGGACGCCCGACAAGCAGCCGGCGCTGATCGCTGCGCACCGTGAGGCGCTAGCGGCAGCGCGCGCGCGACACGGCGGAGGACGACGGTTCGTTCTGGCGGGCAAGTCGATGGGCTCACGCGTGGGTTGCCACCTGGCGGTCCAACTGGTGGCCGAAGGCGATCCACCCACCGCCAACCTGTGCTTCGGCTACCCGTTGCGCGCGGTTTCGACAGGCGTCCTGCGCGACCAGGTGCTGCTTGCGATGCGGACGCCGGTGCTGTTCGTCCAAGGCTCGAAGGATCCGCTGTGCAACGTGGCCACATTGAACGGCGTGCGCGCCCGCATGTCTGCGCTGTCCGCGCTGGTCGTCGTCGATGGTGGCAACCATTCGCTTGAGGTGGGGGCACGTGATCGCAAGGCGCAGGGCAAGTCGCAGGAACAATGGGACGAAGACGTGCTGACCGCGGTGGTTGGCTTTCTGGGGACGGCACCGTGATTCGCTTCAACGTCGCTCCGGCCCGGGCGGCTGGCGCATCATCGGGCGGCCGTCCTCGCGCCCATTCGATCCGACACGTGCCGAGCCGTTCCTGGTCGCCGCTCCCGACCTGGTGCGGTTCATCATCTCCATCACGGACGGCGATCGTGACGGTAGACTGCGTGCCTTTCCTACATCACGGAGGCTTCAGTCATGAGCGTTAACTCCCCAGGCATTCTGCAAGGCAAGGTCGCGCTGGTCACCGGCAGCACGCAGGGGCTGGGCGCGGGCATCGCGCGGGCGTTCGCGCGCGAAGGTGCCAAGGTCGTCATCACCGGCCGCAACCTCGCCAAGGGCCGTGCCGTGGCCGATGCGCTTGGCCCCGATGCGCTGTTTCACGCGGCTGATCTTGGCAAGGTCGAGGATTGCCGGGCATTGGTCGACTTTGCGCTGAAGACCCACGGTGGCGTCGATATCCTGGTCAACAGCGCCGCCGACACCTGGCGCTCGACGCTGGAGAGCTTCACGCCCGAGCAGTTCGATCAGCAGTTTCATCTCAACGTACGCGCGCCGCTGTTGCTGGCTCAGGGCACCGTGCCGTCGCTCAGTGCGCGCAAGGGCGTCATCATCAACATCGCCAGCGTCAACGCGTACATCGGCCTGCCCAACCTGCTGGTCTACGCGTCGACCAAGGGCGCCTTGATGACGGCGTCAAAGAACCTGGCCAACGCACTGGTGTTCGCACGTGTGCGCGTGTTTTGCCTCAACGTCGGCTGGGTCGATAGCGATGGTGAGCGCCAGATCATCGCGCGCGAGGGCCGCGACCCGGACTTTCTCGACCGCATGGGCAAGCAGGCGCCCATCGGGCGGCTGTTGCGCCCCGACGACGTGGCCGAGGCGTGTTTGTTCCTGGCGTCCGAAAAAGCGGCGGCGTTCTCGGGCGCCGTCATCGATCTCGAGCAGTTCCCGCTCGGCGCGCTCAACTACCCGCACGGCGATCGCGATCCCAATCCCACCAAGTCCTGAGCCGGCCCTTCTCGGGGATCGCCGGCACAGGCAGCAGAAGCGCCGGCTTTAGCTTTAGCCGACGAGCCCCGGCAACGGGCCCTTGCTGTACGCGGGGTCGCCGAAGATTGTGTCGGCCACGCCCATGGCGTTCCCGAGCGACACGAACAGATCATTGTGGTTGCGGTTCAGGGCGCTCATGTAGCGGCCAGTCTTAATGGCGCCGCCGCAGCCGCCCATCAGCACGTATGGCATGTCCTTGAACGAGTGCGTGCTGCCGACGGAGACCTCGCTCACCAGCAGCACCGTGGTGTTGTCGAGCAGGCTGCCATTGCCCTCGGTCACGGACTGCAGGCGTTTGCCCAGTTCGGCGAACTGCTGCACGTACCAGGTCTGGACCCGCGCCAGCGCATCGATCGACCCTTGATCGGTCTGGTGCGAGATGCCGTGGTGGTAGCCGGGCGACGGCTGCGGGCCGGCCCACCCGGCGTGCCTGGTACCCGACTGCCCGGTCGAATACTGCAGGGTCGCCACCCGGGTCTGATCGGAGGCGAATGCCCCTACCATCATGTCCATCATCAAGCTGCTCAGCATCGGGAAGTTGTCATTGCCGACAGAGAGGGTCGCCGGCGGTGCAGCGGGCTTCTTGCCGCCACCACCTGAAAAGCCGCCCAGCATGAGGCGGCGCTCGATTTCGCGGACGCCAGACAGATGCTGGTCGAGCTTGGCGCGATCGCTTGCGCCAAGGCGCGGGCTCAGCACCTGGAAGTCGGCCTTCACCAAGTCGAGGATGCTGCGCTTGCGATCCAGCTTCGTTAGCTGCATCCCCGGATCGCCGGCTACGTCAGTGAACACGCGTGCGAACACCTTGCGTGGATCGTCCTCGGCAGTCAGCGGCTTCCCCGCCCCGGCGTATGAGACGAAGGTGTAGTATCCGCCCTGGTACTGGGCGTTGGCTGCCACGCCCAGTTGCAGCGACGGAAACTTGGTGGTCATCCCGACCCTGTTCGCGATGGCCTGATCGATGCTTAAGCCGCCCGCGCCCCTGCGCCCCGTCAGCAGGTTTTGCATGCCGGCCTGGTGGCCGTTGCCGCCCTGCGCGCTTGCGCTCCCCATGTTGACGCCTTGGAGCACGACGATCTTGCTTTGCAAATCCTTGAGCGGCGCGAGGACGGGCGACAGGGTGAAGGCGGTCTCGCTGCCGGTCGGGGTCCACTGGCTGGTGACCACGCCATTCGAGAAGAACACCACGGCGAAGCGTTTGGGCGCCGCCTGCGCGCTGGCCAGACGCGGTGCCATTGCGGCCATCCATGGCAGTGCGATGCTGACGCCGCCCGCGCCGCGCAGCACCGTGCGGCGGCTCATCCGGGGTCCCGATGAGAACTTCATGGCGCACCTCCCGTGGTGGTCTCGATTGATTTGTACAGGAACGCATTGGTCTGGGTCATGGCAATCACCAGCTTCTTGAGATCCGATCCCGAGGTCACGAACTGATCTTGCAGCACCTGCATGGTGCATGCGTCGGCGTCGGTCTCGCCACGCCCGTAGCCGAAGCGGAACCACTGCTTGACCGCGCATGAGCGCACGGTGTTACTGGGAGCGAGCTTCTTGGCCAGTGCCACGACGCCCTTGAACGGCCCGTCGAGTGTGGCCTCGCCGGTGCTGGCGAGATTGCCTGTGGCATCGACCGGCAGTCCCTGATCCGTGTCGCGCCACTTGCCGATGCCGTCCAAGTTCTCGTAGCCGAAACCGACCGGGTCCATCATGAGATGGCACGCGCTGCACGCCGGGCTTTCGTTGTGGATGCGGAAGCGCTCGCGCGTGGTCTGGCCGGCCTTGATGACGGGCGGCGTGACAACCAAGCCGGCGGGCGGATCCGGCAGCTCCTTGCAAAGCAGCTGCTCGCGCGTGAACTTGCCCCGATCGATGGGCGACGACTGGTTGTCCTTGGCCAGGACGGCCATCAGGCTGCCGTGGGTCAGCACGCCGACGCGCTTGTCAGCGGGCAGGG
>JANPCZ010000128.1:0-15625 GCA_031431215.1 Myxococcales bacterium | reverse complement strand
GGTGTAGAGATGGTGATGCCTGGGGACAACGTGAACCTGGACATCGAGCTCATCACGCCGATCGCGTGCGAGGAAGGGCTGCGGTTCGCCATCCGCGAAGGCGGCAAGACCGTCGGCGCAGGCGTTGTCACAAAGATTCTTGTCGAGACACCGTAGAAGGGATCGCCCAACATGGCCGCTACCAGAGTCATCATCACTTTAGAGTGCACGCAGTGCCGCGAGCGCAACTATTCAACCACCAAGAACAAGCGTGCCAACGCCGAGAAACTGGCGCTTTCGAAGTTCTGTGGCCGGTGCCGAAAGCACACCAGCCACAAGGAAACCAAATGAAGCCTAGGGCAGTAGCTCTAATGGTAGAGCAGCGGTCTCCAAAACCGCGGGTTGGGGGTTCGAGTCCCTCCTGCCCTGCATAGGCCGAAGTCGGCCAGATCCGCACAGCGAAAAGACGACGATCAAAGAAGACAATGGGTCCAAACAAATTCGTTCACCTCATGTTCGCGCTCGCCGGCCTCTTGGGCGCGATCATTCTGTCCAAGGCTGGCGATTGGGCTTGGAGCTACTTTGCCAAGCCCAACGACATGATCGTCAACGGGGTTGCTCTTCTGGTGGCGGTCACCGGGGCGGTTGCCGCCTACCGGAGCGAGAGCGTCTTCGCCACGGCCGTGGACGTGACCCGAGAACTTGAGAAGGTCACCTGGCCGACTCGCAAGGAGACCTCGGCGGCGACAGTGGTCGTGATCGTGACCGTCGCCATCGCTGCGGTGGTCTTGAGTGGATTTGATTTGGTGTGGTCTTTTTTGGCGGGCTGGCTGCTCCGCTGAGTGCTCAGGGTGATGACCGCTATGGCGATGAAATGGTACGTGGTTCACACATACTCGGGACACGAGAACAAGGCCAAATTGTCCTTGATGGATCGGGTACGGCAAGCCGGTATGAAGGACAAATTCGGCGACGTCCTCATTCCGACCGACACCGTGGTCGAACTGGTCAAGGGACAGAAGCGCTCGACCCGCCGGAAATTCTTTCCAGGCTACATGTTCGTTCAGATGGATCTCGACCAGGGGTCGTTTCATCTGGTCAAGAACACGCCAAAGATCACTGGTTTTCTCGGCGGCATGAACCCACAGCCGGTCAAGGAAAACGAGATCCAGAATATCAACACGGCGATGACCGAAGGAGCGACGCGTCCCAAGCCTCGCACCAGCTTCGCCGATGGGGACAACGTCCGGGTGACGGAGGGTCCGTTCGCCAACTTCGCGGGGGTCGTTGTGGAGGTCAAGCCCGAGAAGCAGAAACTACGGGTGAGTGTCTCGATCTTCGGTCGGGCTACCCCGGTCGAGTTGGACTTCGCCCAGGTCGAAAAGACGTGATCGCGGCCGCGGGGCAGACGAAGAAAGTCAAATGAAGAAAATCACAGGTTACATCAAGCTCCAGGTGCCGGCCGGCAAGGCCAATCCGGCTCCGCCAATCGGCCCCGCGCTGGGCCAGCATGGCGTCAACATCATGGAGTTCTGCAAGCAGTTCAACGCCCGAACTCAGGCGCAGACCAAGGACGACGTCACCATTCCGGTCGTGATCACGGTGTTCAGTGATCGATCGTTCAGCTTCATCACCAAGACCCCGCCAGCGCCGATCCTGATCAAGAAGGCGGCCGGGCTTGCGACGCAAAAGAAGCCGGGCTCGGGCTCGAAAGAGCCCAACAAGACCAAAGTCGGCAAGATCACCGTCAAGCAGTTGCGGCAGATTGCCGAGACCAAACTGCCTGATCTCAACACCACCAACGTCGATGCGGCGATGCGGACCATAGCTGGTACTGCACGCTCCATGGGCGTCGAGGTGGAAGGCTACCAGCCGTAACGAGAGAGGACCCATGGGCGCACACGGAAAGACATTTCGAAAAGCCTACGAGATGGTGGACCGCAACAAGCGGTACCCCCTTGAGGAGGCCTGTAAGCTGCTTCCTGAAACCAAGGTGGCGAAGTTCGACGAGAGCGTCGACATAGCCATCCGCCTCGGGGTCGACCCGAAGCACGCGGATCAGATGGTCCGAGGCGCCGTCGTGCTGCCGCACGGGACCGGCAAGAGCCAACGTGTGGTGGTCATCGCCAAGGGTGAGAAAGCCAAGGACGCCAGGGACGCCGGGGCAGACTGGGTTGGCGCTGAGGACATCGTCGAAAAGGTACAGAAGGAGAACTGGACCGACTTCGATTCGATGGTGGCCACCCCCGACATGATGGGCTTGGTGGGCCGGTTGGGCCGGGTGCTCGGTCCGAAGGGGCTCATGCCAAATCCCAAGGTCGGCACGGTGACGAATGACGTTGGCAAGGCGGTGCGCGAATTGAAGGCGGGTCGGCTCGAATTTCGGGTCGAAAAAGCCGGGATCGTGCACGCACGCATCGGCAAGGTGTCATTCGGCGCCGAGAAGCTCACCGACAACGCTCGGACGATGATCGAGACGCTGATGAGGATGAAGCCGGCGACGGCCAAGGGGACGTACATGAAGTCGGTCACCCTATCGACGACGATGGGGCCCGGGATCAAAGTCGACGCCAGCCCGATGGTGGCGCAGTTCGAGTCGCAGTAGCCGACGAAGAGGTTCACCGTGGAACGCACCCTAAAGCAGACCAACATCGATCTTTTGAAGCTGGCCATGGGCAAGGCGCAGAGCCTGATCCTGGCAGATTTTCGCGGCCTAACGGTCGAGGCGGACACCAAGCTACGGAACGAGTTCCGGGCTAGTGGCTGCAGCTACCAGGTCGTCAAGAACGCCTTGCTCGGCATCGCCGTCAAGGGGACACCAATGGAGGTGCTGGATCCGTTGCTGGCAGGTCCCACCGCCATTGCGTACTCATTCGAAGATCCTTCGGCACCTGCCAAGGTGGCGACCAAGATCGCCAAGGACCAGTCGAAGTTCGTCATCAAGGGCGGCTATCTGGATGGGCGCCTGCTCGACACGAACGGCGTGCAGGCCCTGTCGGCCTTGCCAGGCAAGGACGAGATGCGCGCCACGTTCCTGGCGACGCTTCTGGCCGGTCCGCAGAACTTCCTGCGGCTGCTGCAGGCCGGTCCGCAGAACTTCCTGTACCTGCTGGCGGCACGAGAGCAGGCGCTGGGCGAGTCCGATGGGGGCGAGAAGAAGTAAGTCGATCGCGAATCACAAGAGTTCCTGAAACAGTTCTACTCGAATCGATACAAGGAGTTTTGCAATGGCCGACGTGACGAAAGAGCAAGTTGTTGGTTTCCTGTCCCAGATGTCCGTGATGGATCTGGCTACCCTTACCAAGGAGCTGGAGGACAAGTGGGGCGTCAAGGCGGCTCCGGTGGCAGTGGCCGCTGCCGCTGGCGCAGGCGGTGCGGGCGCTGCCGCGGCTCCGGCGGCTGAGCAGACGGAGTTCACCGTCACGCTGAAAGAAGCTGGCGGCAACAAGATCGGCGTCATCAAGGCGGTCCGTGAGGTGACCAACCTTGGTCTGAAAGAGGCCAAGGACATGGTCGACGGAGCCCCCAAGGTGATCAAAGACGGCGTGTCGAAGGCCGACGCCGAGACCATCAAGAAGAAGCTCGAAGAGGCGGGAGCAAAGGTCGAGATCAAGTAGTGACGGGGGTCGACGGTCGCGGGTCGACGGTCGCGGGGGCGGGTATGCCGCTCCCGCCGGCTTGGTGTGTGTTTTTCGCAGAGTCCGATTAGCTAGGAGCAGAGATGGCGTCTCAGATCCAGGACAATTTTCGCGCGCGTCGGAGTTATGCCAAGATCGGGAAGATCATTGATATCCCGAACTTGATCGACATCCAGAAGCAGAGCTACGAGAAGTTTCTGCAGAAAGATGTTCAAGTCGAAAAGCGCGAGGACATCGGGCTTCAGGGTGTGTTCAAGAGTGTATTCCCGATCAAGGACTTCTCCGAGACGTCCTCGATCGACTTCGTCAGCTACACGCTGGACAAGCCCAAGTACGACGTAGACGAGTGCCGGCAGCGCGGGATGACTTTCGCGGCGCCGATCAAGGTGACCGTGCGCTTGGTGGTCTGGGACAGCAACGAGGAGACCGGGTCGCAGTCGATCCGGGACGTGAAGGAACAGGAGGTCTTCTTCGGCGAGATCCCCCTGATGACCGACAACGGTACCTTCATCATCAACGGCACCGAGCGGGTCGTGGTCAGCCAACTTCACCGTAGCCCGGGCGTCTTTTACGACCACGACAAGGGCAAGACGCACTCGTCGGGAAAGCTGCTGTACAGCGCCCGCGTGATCCCGTATCGCGGCTCCTGGGTCGATTTCGAGTTCGACCCCAAGGACTTGCTTTATGTGCGCATCGATCGCCGCCGCAAGCTGCACGCGACGGTGTTGTTGCGCGCGCTGGGTTACTCCACCGAGGAATTGCTCAACTACTACTACGACACCGAAACGGTGTTCCTCGAGCCGGGCAAGAAGCACTCGAAGTCGGTCGAATACGATCTGCTCCCTGGGCAGCGAGCCACGCGCGACGTGCGCCACCCGGACTCGCGCGAGATCCTGGTCAAGAAGAACCGCAAGTTCACCAAGCTGGCCATCAAGAAGCTTAAGGACTCGAACATCGAGCGCCTGCCAGTTGAGTTCTCCGAATTGGTCGGCAAGGTTGCCGCTCACGACGTGATCGACGAGGCGACCGGGGAGGTGGTGCTGCAATGCAGCGAAGAGGTTACCGAGGCCAAGTTGGACGAGCTGCGCGAGCACGGCACGGCCCAGTTCAAGATTCTGTTTATCGACAACCTGAACGTCGGGTCGTACCTGCGCGATACCCTGATCGCCGACAAGCTGCAGACCACTGAAGAAGCGATCATGGAAATCTACCGGCGCTTGCGGCCGGGTGATCCGCCGACCATCGAAACCGCCCAGAACCTCTTCAACAATCTGTTCTTCAACCCCGAGCGTTACGACCTTTCCAAGGTCGGCCGGCTGAAGCTGAACTACAAGTTCAAGCTCGACGAGGCGCTCGACAACACCGTGCTGACCAAGCGCGACATCCTTGAAACGGTTCGCTATCTCATCGATCTGAAGAACGGCAAGGGCACGATCGACGATATCGACCACCTTGGTAACCGCCGCGTGCGCGCGGTGGGCGAGCTCATGGAGAACCAGTACCGCATCGGGCTGGTGCGCATGGAGCGAGCGATCAAGGAACGCATGAGCATGTCTCAGGAGATCGAGACGCTTATGCCGCACGATCTCATAAACGCCAAGCCGGTGTCGGCCGTGGTCAAGGAGTACTTCGGCTCGTCGCAGCTGTCGCAGTTCATGGACCAGACCAACCCTCTGTCCGAGGTGACGCACAAGCGCCGCCTGTCGGCGCTTGGGCCGGGCGGTCTGACCCGTGAACGCGCGGGCTTCGAGGTGCGCGACGTGCACGCGACTCACTACGGACGCATCTGCCCGATCGAGACGCCCGAAGGACCGAACATCGGCCTCATCGCGTCGCTGTCAACCTACGCGCGGGTGAACGAATTCGGCTTCATCGAGACGCCGTACCGCAAGATCGAGCATGGGCGTACGACCGAGTCGGTGGAGTTCTATTCTGCTTTGCAGGAAGAGGGACACCACATCGCTCAGTCGAACACGCCGCTCGACAAGAAGGGCAAGTTCACCGACGACCTCATCTCGTGCCGCCACAACGGTGAGTTCGTGATGGCCAAGCCCGAGGACGTGACGTTGATGGACGTGTCGCCGAACCAACTGGTGTCGGTGGCAGCCTCGTTGATCCCGTTCCTTGAGAACGATGACGCCAACCGGGCGCTCATGGGGTCGAACATGCAGCGTCAGGCGGTGCCCCTGATTCGGACCCGATCGCCCTTGGTCGGGACCGGAATGGAAGGCATCGTTGCGCGTGACTCAGGCGTGACCTTGGTGGCTCGCAGGGACGGGCTGGTTGAGTCCGTGGACGCCGCGCGCATAGTCATCCGGCCGACTACGGAATCGGAGAACGATCCGCTGTCCGCCAAGCCGGACATCTACAACCTG
Organism: Myxococcales bacterium; assembly: GCA_031431215.1. Lineage (GTDB taxonomy): Bacteria > Myxococcota_A > Polyangia > Fen-1088 > Fen-1088 > JANPCZ01. The sequence continues at coordinate 9,633 of JANPCZ010000128.1, read as the reverse complement.
GTCAAGTTCCAGCGCTCGAACCAGAACACCTGCATGAATCAGAAGCCGATCGTGCAGCCGGGCGATGCGGTGAAGGCGGGCGACGTCATCGCCGATGGGCCCGCAACCGAGCGCGGCGAGCTGGCGCTTGGCGAGAACATCCTGGTCGCGTTCATGCCTTGGGGTGGCTACAACTTCGAAGACTCGATCCTGATCTCCGAGCGCCTGGTCAAGAACGACCACTTCACGTCGATTCACATCGAGGAATTCGAGTGCGTCGCCCGCGACACCAAGCTCGGCAAAGAGGAAATCACGTGCGACATACCCAACGTCGGTGAGGAAGCACTGAAGGACCTCGACGAGTCGGGCATCGTGCGCATTGGCGCCGAGGTCAAGCCGCAGGACATTCTGGTCGGCAAGATCACGCCCAAAGGCGAAACGCAGCTTTCCCCGGAGGAGAAGCTCTTGCGAGCGATCTTCGGCGAGAAGGCTGGCGACGTACGCGACAGCTCGCTGCGGGTGCCGCCAGGCGTTCAGGGCATCGTGATCGGCGCGCGCGTGTTTTCACGTAAGGGGACCGAGAAAGACGAACGCGCCAAGGACATCGAGGACCAGGAGAAGGAGAAACTCCTGGCCGATCAGCGCGATGAGATGCGCATTGTCTCGGAGTCGTATTACGCGAAGATGCGCAAACTGCTCGCCGGGAAGACCACGGCGGTGCGTTTGGTCGACGACAAGGGCAAGGTGCTGTGCGCCAAGGGCCAGAAGATCGACAACGTCCTTCTTGACGAGATCCCTGCCCGCTACTGGGTCGAGGTCCAGACCGAGGGCGGTAAGACCGACGAGAAGATCCAGCAGCTTGCGGCGCAGTTGGCCGAGGATCTGCGGGCCATCGAAGAAATCTATCGCGACAAGATTGGCAAGCTCACCAAGGGTGACGAGTTGCCGCCGGGCGTGATCAAGATGGTGAAGGTCTACCTGGCCATCAAGCGAAAGCTGTCGGTGGGTGACAAGATGGCCGGGCGCCACGGCAACAAGGGTGTCGTGTCGCGCATCCTGCCCGAGGAGGATATGCCCTATATGTCCGACGGGACCCCCGTGGACATCGTGCTCAACCCTCTGGGCGTTCCGTCACGCATGAACGTGGGACAGATCCTGGAGACCCACCTTGGCTGGGCCGCGCGCGAGCTGGGCCGGCAAATCAACACGACCCTCGGTAGGGAATTCAAGGGTGATGCGCTTCGGTCAAAGCTGAAGAAGATTTTCACCGAGGAGCATCACACCACCTTGATCGACGGACTGGATGACGACGGCCTCAAGGCCTTGGCTCGCACAATGCGCGAGGGCGCGCACTTCGCGACGCCCGTGTTCGACGGCGTCAAGGAGAACGACATCCAGGCGCTGTTGACCGCAGCAGAGTTGCCGCTCACCGGCCAGACCACCTTGTTCGACGGCCGCAGCGGCGAGCCATTCGACCACGACGTCACGGTTGGTGTGATGTACATGCTGAAGCTGCATCATTTGGTCGACGATAAGATCCACGCTCGCTCCATCGGGCCATACTCGTTGGTCACCCAACAGCCTCTCGGCGGCAAAGCACAGTTTGGCGGCCAGCGTTTGGGTGAGATGGAGGTGTGGGCGATGGAGGCCTACGGGGCGGCCTACGCTCTGCAGGAGTTCCTGACCGTGAAGTCCGACGACGTCATCGGCCGTACTCGCATGTACGAGGCGATCGTCAAGGGCGAGCACAAGCTGGAGTCCGGCCTACCCGAGTCCTTCAACGTCTTGCTGAAGGAGTTGCAGTCCTTGTGTCTCAACGTCGAGCTGATCGAGGATCCGAACTCGCCTCGGAAGCAGGAGACCACGCTCGAGCTCATGGCCCGTGAAGTGGCATCCAAAGCCGGTACGACAGCCGCCAGCCCGCCTGCGATGGCGGCAGCTGCAGCTAGTGAATGACGATGATCGCGTGTTTCGAACGGAGTGAATGACCCATGACCATGAAGGACATTTTCAACTTCTTCGAGAAGCCGAAAGATCCGCTTTCGTTCTCGGCGATCCGCATTTCGCTGGCGTCGCCCGAAAAGATTCGCGAGTGGTCGCACGGCGAGGTGAAGAAGCCGGAGACCATCAACTACCGTACTTTCAAGCCGGAACGCGACGGCCTGTTCTGCGCCAAGATCTTTGGCCCGGTGAAGGACTACGAGTGCAACTGCGGCAAGTACAAGCGCATGAAGCATCGCGGGGTGGTGTGCGAGAAGTGCGGCGTCGAGGTCATTCAGTCCAAGGTACGACGTGAGCGGCTGGGTCACATCAACCTGGCGACTCCGGTCGCACACATCTGGTTCTTGAAGTCGCTGCCGTCGCGTATCGGCAATCTGCTCGACATCACGCTCAAGGATCTGGAGAAGGTTCTCTACTCCGAGTGCTACGTCGTCATCGAGCCGAAGGAGTCGGGTCTCTTGCGGGGCGAGCTCGTCACCGAGGAGCGCTACGCCAAGCTCCAGGAGGAATTCGGCGAAGAGGGTTTCGTGGCCGGCATGGGCGCCGAGGCGATACGCGACTTGCTCAAGCACATCGAGATTCACAAGATGAGCGAGCAGCTCCGGCAGGAGATGAAGGACGCCACCAGCGAGGCGAAGCGCAAGAAGATTGCCAAGCGTCTCAAGGTGGTGGATGCGTTCCGCGAGTCGGGCAACAAGCCCGATTGGATGATGCTTGAGGTAATTCCGGTCATTCCACCGGATCTGAGGCCGCTGGTGCCGCTCGACGGCGGGCGCTTCGCGACATCCGATTTGAACGATCTCTATCGCCGGGTGATCAACCGGAACAACCGTCTCAAGCGCCTGCAGGAGCTCAACGCCCCCGAGATCATCATCCGCAATGAGAAGCGGATGTTGCAGGAAGCGGTGGACGCCCTGTTCGACAACGGTCGTCGCGGCAAGACCATCACCGGTCCCAACAAGCGACCACTCAAGTCGTTGTCGGACATGCTGAAGGGCAAGCAGGGACGCTTCCGCCAGAACCTCCTCGGTAAGCGCGTCGACTACTCGGGCCGCTCGGTCATCGTCGTGGGTCCCGAACTGAAGCTGCATCAGTGCGGGTTGCCCAAGAAGATGGCGCTCGAGCTGTTCAAGCCGTTCATCTACAACAAGCTCGAGGAGCGCGGCTTGGTCACCACGATCAAGAGCGCCAAGAAGTTGGTTGAGAAGGAGCGCCCCGAAGTCTGGGACATTCTCGAAGAAGTCATCAAAGAGCATCCCATCATGCTCAACCGAGCGCCGACGCTGCATCGCCTGGGCGTCCAGGCGTTCGAGCCGCTGCTCATTGAGGGCAAGGCTATCCAGCTCCATCCGCTGGTGTGCACGGCGTTCAACGCCGATTTCGACGGCGATCAGATGGCGGTGCACGTGCCCCTGTCGTTGGAAGCGCAGATGGAAGCTCGCGTTCTGATGATGTCGACCAACAACATCCTCAGCCCGGCGAACGGCCGTCCCATCATCCTGCCGTCGCAGGACATCGTGCTGGGGCTCTACTACATGACCCGGGAGAAAGCCTACGCGCGGGGCGAGCACCGCGAGGGCAGTCGGACGGGTATCTTCGCGTCACCAACCGAGGTGCGCATGGCCTTTGACCACGGCGAGGTCGATCTGCAGGCCGCCATCAAGGTGCGCTTTGCGGGCGAGATCCTGTCGAGCACCGTCGGACGCGTGTTGCTGTACGAAAGTCTACCGGCGGGGCTGCCCTTCAAGCTGGTGAACCGCGTGATGGGCAAGAAGCAACTTGGCGATCTGATCGACGGCTGTTATCGCACCTTTGGCCAGAAGGAAACGGTGTTGCTGGCGGACCGGCTTCGCGGTCTCGGTTACACCTTCGCCACGCGCGCCGGCATTTCGATTTGCATGAACGACATGCAGATTCCGAAGCGCAAATACGAACTTCTCGATGCGGCGCAGAAGGACGTCAAGGAGATCGAGGAGCAGTACACCGAGGGCCTCATCACCGATGGTGAGCGCTACAACAAGGTTGTCGACATCTGGGCGCAGGTATCGGAGCAGATCGCGGAAGAAATGATGACCGAGATCGGCTCGGAGATGGTCGTGGACGACGAGACCGGCGAGAAGAAGAGGGCGCCGTCGTTCAACCCGATTTACATCATGGCGGATTCGGGCGCGCGCGGGTCTGCGCAGCAGATCCGGCAGCTGGCCGGCATGCGTGGCCTCATGGCGAAACCGTCGGGCGAGATCATCGAGACGCCTATCACGACGAACTTTCGCGAGGGCCTGTCCGTCCTCCAGTACTTCATCTCCACCCACGGCGCTCGTAAAGGCCTTGCCGATACCGCGCTCAAGACTGCCAACTCGGGGTATTTGACCCGCCGCCTGGTCGATGTCGCCCAGGACACCATCATAGCCGAGTTCGACTGTCAGACGCTCGACGGCATCGACCTGACTGCGCTGGTGGAGGGTGGTGAGGTGATCGAGAAGCTCGGGGATCGCATCCTTGGCCGTGTGCCCGCGGAAGACATCTTCGACCCCTACACGGGCGAGGTCCTGGTGCAGACCAATCAGGAAATCACCGAGGACAAGGTTCGCATCATTGAAGACGCCGGCATTGATCGGCTCAAGATTCGCTCGGTGCTGACCTGCGAGACACGGCGCGGGATCTGCGTGCTGTGCTACGGCCGCGACTTGTCTCGCGGTCACATGGTGAGCATCGGCGAGGCGGTTGGCGTCATCGCTGCCCAGTCCATCGGTGAGCCTGGTACGCAGTTGACCATGCGCACCTTCCACATCGGCGGCGTCGGCCAGGTGCGTACCGAGCAGTCACAGCTGGAAGCCCGCTACGACGGAATCGTGCGCCTGGAGAACACCACTCTCGTCAAGCGCGCCAAGCACTACGTCGTCATGAATCGCCATGGTGAGGTTGTCGTCCAGGACGAGACCGGCCGCGAGCGCGAGCGCTATGGCCTGACCTACGGCGCCAAGCTGTATTTCGGCGATGGCGACCGCGTGAAGCAGGGTCAGTTGCTATCCGAATGGGATCCGTTCTCGGTGCCGATCGTCACCGAGGTTTCCGGAACGGTGAAGTTCGGCGACGTCATCGAGGGCGTCACCATGAGCGAGCAACTCGACGAAGTCACCGGCCTGTCGCGCAAGAGCGTCATGGAGTCGAAGGACGCCGATCTGCGGCCCCGTATTTCGATGAAGGATGACAAGGGCAACACCCTGAAGCTTCCGAGCTCGGAGAACGAGGCGCGTTATTTCCTGCCGGTGGGAGCCACCATCGCGGTTTCCGAGAGTGATCGTATCGAGGCTGGCGACGTCATCGCACGTATCCCGCGCGAGACGACCAAGACGAAGGACATCACGGGTGGCCTACCGCGCGTCGCTGAACTGTTCGAGTCCCGCAAACCCAAGGATCATGCGGTTATCGGCGACATCGACGGCGTCGTGAGCTTTGGCAAGGACACCAAAGGTAAGCGCAAGGTCATCGTGACCCCTGACCGCGGCGAGCCCAAGGAGTACCTGATCTCGAAGGGCAAGCATTTGGCGGTGCGCGATGGCGATCGCATCCACGCTGGTGAGCCGTTGATGGATGGCGCCGCCAACCCGCACGATATTCTCCGCGTGCTCGGTGAGAAACCCTTGGCCAAGTATCTGGTCGACGAGGTCCAAGAGGTCTACCGGCTTCAGGGCGTCAGGATTAACGACAAGCACATCGAGGTGATTGTTCGCCAGATGCTGCGTCGGATCCGGGTCATCGACGTAGGTGATACCGGCTTCCTGATCGACGAGCACGTCGAGAAGTACATCTTCGAAGAGGAGAACGAGCGCGTGATCGCCAAGGGCGGCAAACCTGCCCAGGGTGAACCTCTGCTTCTCGGCATCACAAAGGCATCCCTGTCGACGGAGAGCTTCATTTCAGCGTCGTCGTTCCAGGAGACCACCAAGGTGCTGACCGAGGCCGCAGTGTGCGGCAAGGTCGACTTCCTCCGAGGACTCAAGGAGAACGTCATCATGGGCCGTTTGATTCCAGCTGGAACGGGCCTCGGGGCCTACAAGCGCCTGTCCATGCGGGTGGAGGACTCCGACGGTTCGGTGGTCGACACCTTGCCGCAGGTTCCCCTCCCGATCGCAGCGACGGTGGCAGTCGGCGCCGAGAAATAGATGGCGCGTGCTATCAGCGCGGCCCGTCGGGAAAAGTGGACTCTTTCCATTGACTTCGAGATCTAGATTCCTATAATCCGCGACTCCCAGGATGCCCACCATCAATCAGCTTGTGAAGCAGGGCCGCGATATCGTGCGGCGGAAGACCGCGTCGCCGGCACTCATGGCATGTCCGCAGCGGCGCGGGGTGTGTGTGCGCGTCTACACCACGACCCCCAAGAAGCCGAACTCGGCTCTTCGGAAGGTGGCGCGCGTGCGGTTGACCAATGGCATGGAAGTGACCACGTACATTCCCGGCGAGGGCCACAACCTGCAGGAGCACTCTGTGGTGCTGATCCGCGGTGGTCGCGTGAAGGACCTGCCGGGCGTTCGCTACCACATCGTGCGGGGCACATTGGACACGTCCGGTGTGACCAACCGGCGCCAGGGTCGATCCAAGTACGGCGCCAAGCGGCCGAAATAGTTCCACGGAGACACGATGCCCCGCAAAGGTGAAGTTCCCAAACGCAGGCCGCTTCCCGATCCTAAGTTCACCGATCAGCCGCTTGAGTTACGACAACGGATCACCAAGTTCGTCAACACGGTGATGGAGTCGGGAAAGAAAGCCGTCGCCGAGCGCATCGTGTACGGCGCTTTCGATATCGTGGCCGAGAAGGCCAAGGAAGACCCGGTCAAGCTGTGGGATCGGGCGCTTTCGAATGTGCAGCCAAGGCTCGAAGTAAAGTCACGGCGAGTTGGCGGAGCGACCTACCAGGTGCCCGTCGATGTGCGGGCGGACCGGGCGGTGACGCTGGGGATGCGTTGGTTGATGTATGCCGCCCGCGATCGTTCCGACGGTCGCACCATGCAGGAGAAGCTCGCTTCCGAGCTGCTGGACGCATCCGGGAACAAGGGTGCGGCAGTCAAGAAGCGTGAAGATACCCACAAGATGGCGGAGGCCAACAAGGCCTTCGCGCACTACCGCTGGTAGCACGGCGGGCGGACCAGATTTCGGGACGAGTTTGTTAGAAACTAGCGAAGCATAAACATAGGGTAGAGAACATCAGGGCTCCGTTGGATGGTTGAAGGGATGGGCCGAGGTCACTCGGCGCATCCGTCCAGCCCCCCGATACCGCCCCGACGACTTTCTCTCCCGACAAAAGCAACACAGCGGACCTTGCGGTTCGCCGGGAGAGGATGACTCCTCCCGCCGGTGAATGGCATGCGCGCTGGAAGGGAAACGCGAAGTCGTGGTTCGGTCAGCCTCCATTCTCCAGACCCGGAACATCGGGATCATGGCGCATATCGATGCGGGGAAGACCACGACCACGGAGCGCATCTTGTTCTACACGGGGAAGAGCCGTCGCATGGGCGAGGTCCACGAGGGCACCGCCACGATGGACTGGATGGCCCAGGAGCAGGAGCGTGGTATCAGCATCACCGCCGCTTCCACCACCTGTTACTGGCGGGACGTCCGGGTCAACATCATTGATACCCCCGGGCACGTCGATTTTACGGTCGAAGTCGAGCGTAGCCTGCGGGTGCTCGACGGGGCAGTGGCGGTGTTCTGCGCGGTTTCGGGTGTCCAACCCCAGTCCGAGACGGTCTGGCGCCAGGCGGACCGCTACCGGGTGCCCCGGCTCGCGTTCATCAACAAATGTGATCGCGTCGGCGCCGATCCTTCGCGTTGCATGCAGCAGATGCGCGAGCGGCTAAAGGCGCACCCGATCGCAATCCAGATCCCGATCGGGCTCGAAGATCGGTTTGCCGGCGTGGTTGACCTGCTTCGTATGCGCGCGATCCGCTGGGTCAGCGATGTAACCGGCGCTGCTTTTGTCGACGGTGAAATTCCGCCCGATCTGGTCCGTGACGCGAAGGCCGCACGGGTTCGGATGGTCGAGGCACTCGGCGAGGTCGATGACGAGATCCTGGCGCTGTACGTGGATGGCGCTGAGATCTCCGAGGTACGCCTGCGCGCGGCGCTTCGTCGAGCGACCATCACCGGACGAGCGGTGCCGGTGTTGTTCGGTGCTGCATTCCGTAACAAGGGAGTGCAGCCCCTGCTCGATGGCGTGATTGATTTTCTACCTTCGCCGGCCGACATGCCGTCGGTGTTGGGGCGTGGGCCTGACGGCAGCCGTGTGTCAAGGCGCGCTTCCGAAGACGAGCCGTTCTCCGCGCTGGCCTTCAAGATCATGAACGATCCCGAGTCGGGCCTGCTGACGTACATCCGGGTGTACTCGGGTCAGGTCGAGTCGGGTGACACCGTCTACAACTCTTCCAAGGGCAAGCGCGAACGGATCGGCCGTCTGCTTCAGATGCACGCCAACCAGAAGGAAGAGATCCGGACCGTGTCGTGCGGCCATATCGCGGCTGCGGTGGGCCTGCGGGTCACGGCGACCGGCGATACGCTGTCCGATCTGCACGCGCCGGTAACGCTCGAATTGATGGATTTTCCGACGCCGGCGATGTCCGTCGCGATCGAGCCCAAAACGTTGGCCAGTCAGGAGAAGCTGATCCTGGCGCTGCAGCGACTGGCGATCGAGGATCCATCGTTCGGAGTTTCTACTCACCCTGAGACTGGGCAAACCCTGATCTCGGGGATGGGCGAACTGCATCTGGAGATCATCGTCGATCGGCTGTTGCGGGAATTTCGGGTGGAGGCCAACGTCGGCAGGCCGCAGGTTGCCTACCGCGAGACCATCCGCACGAGCGCCGTTGCCGAGGCGAAGTTCGATCGCGCCATCGGCGGTCGGGGCCAGTACGGCCACGTGCGCCTGCGGCTTGACCCTCAGGCCGATGCTCGGGCGGTCTCGTTCGTCAGCGAGGCGTCCAGCCAGACTCTGCCGCGCGAGTACTGGCCAGCGATTGAGCGTGGAGCGCTGGCTGCCCTGTCGAGAGGGGCGGTGGCTGGCTATGCGGTCGAGGGCGTAAAGATCACCTTGCTCGATGGCAGCTTCCATACGCTTGATTCGAGCGAAATGGCGTTCCAAATCGCGGCGTCCGAGGCCACCCGCGACGCGTTGACCCGTGCGGGTGCGGTTCTGATGGAGCCGATCATGGCTATCGAGGTCGTGACTCCTGACGAATTCGCAGGAGCCGTCATCGGAAACCTGTCGGCCCGTCGCGGCCGGATCCTGGGCATGGAGGCGCGTGGTGCAGTTCAGGCGGTCGCGGCCGAGACGCCGCTTCAGTCCATGTTTGGTTACGCTACCGATGTTCGATCGTTGACTCAGGGCCGGGCGACCTTTACCTTGCAGTTCCTTCGTTACGCCCCGGTGCCAAATCAGGTCCTGGACGCACTCGTTGGTCGCAGTAGAAGTGCGTAGGCATCGTTCAGTCGGACTCTTCGCAGGAGAACGAGATAATGGCCAAAGAAAAGTTCATACGAAACAAGCCGCACCTGAACGTGGGGACGATTGGGCACGTGGACCATGGCAAGACGACCCTGACCGCCGCGATAACCAAGGTGTTGGCGAAAAAGGGCGGCGCGAAGTTCATGGCGTAC
>JANPCZ010000127.1:0-13722 GCA_031431215.1 Myxococcales bacterium | reverse complement strand
ACTCACTTCCCCCTGCTTCGTCCAATCTGAATTATCGGCAAATGTCGTCAACCGAGATCGCCACTTGAATCACCTAGGCACACCAGAGTCTGACCATTCGTTTCGTGCACTCCCGCCCTCGCGCCGTGCGGAACGGGTGTGCGCTCGTCTGCGATCGCGATCGTCGCTACGTTCGACTCAACCTTGGACTCAAACCCTTGACACCACCTTCCCATGATAACTACACTTCCCTTCACGCGAGCCCCATCGACGGCACCAAGATCGGAGTCCGCCCTTGCTCCACGTCGTCGGCCAGCCAGCAGTGGGAGTACTTCTGGTAGATCGCCGAGGTTCCCGGACGCCGCGCGGACGCTGCGGGCGTCGGCGACGGTAACGCTGCGCCTCGGGTTTCCCGGCCGGCCGCTGCTTCGAAACGGCGCCCGTCGGTGCGACATGTTAGCGTTTCCTTGTGAATCTGGTCGACGAGCTGCATGGGATCGCCGCGGCCCTGACGAACGCCGGCATCCCGTACGCAGTCTGCGGTGGCGTGGCCGTCACCATTCACGGAGCAACGCGCTCGACGAAGGACATCGACATACTTGTCGCGCCCGAGCATCTGACGCACACCCTGGACGTTGTCCGTCCACTCGGCTACGCATTCGTCGCGCTTCCCATGGTGTTCGACGAGGGTACCGAACGCGAGCGCCACGTTCAGCGCGTGAGCAAGATCTGGCAGGGGGAACACCTGGTGCTGGATTTGCTCCTCGCACGCTCCTCGTTCGCGGGACTGCTCGACGACCGAATCGATGTGGCGCTGCCGGAAGGCCCGTTGTCCGTCGTATCCCGCGGGACATTGCTTCGCATGAAACGCCTGGCCGCCAGATCACAGGATCTTGCGGATCTTGAAAGATTGGAGCATCCCGATGATCCGTAACCGGCCGGGCGGTCCTGCAGATTTGTCGGTGCCCGCGCGCCGCGCAGGCGAGCCGCCGCCCGGTGTGGCCGCGCGCCTGACCGCGCTCCGCTTGATGTACGTGTCCGAAACCGTCGCTGCGGCCGCGGGGCGCTTGGCGCGCGAGCGCCCCACAAAACAACCGCCATTCGAAGTCGGCGTCGCCCGCCGCCTGGGTGAGCTCCGTTCGCTCTTGGATCTGGCGGGATACCTCCACCGCGCGATACCCGTAGTGTCCGGAACCTCACCGGCGACGGTCACGCGCTCGAATCTAGTTCAGTCCCGGATGCCTGATGGATGGAGGCGATGACTTCGGTTTGCGCGACCGGGTTGTGGTCGGCCTCAACCAAAGCAAGTCTCTCCTGCTCACGGCCTACCCGGACCATAACTGGCGTCAGATAACGGTAGCCGCCTTCGTTACCGAGTGGCAGCCGGCAAAGCGTCTGAGCCTGGTATTCGCGCCGCGCGGGACGCCGAACCAGCGGAGCCAGCGGCGCCTCGCCGGCCGGTTCCGGCTGCCCCTCCGAGCGGAGGTTTCCCATGCGGTTGCCGGGAAGGGCGTCTGGTAGTACGGTCATTTGTATTGTTGGAGGGATGTTCATGAGCAAGATTTCCGCCATCGTTCCGATAAGCGATCTACGCCAGGACGCAGCAAGCGTTCTCGAGCGTTTGCGCAGGACGAGGGAGCCACTCGTCATCACTCAGCGAGGCCGTGCTACGGCGGTGATGGTGAGCTTCGAGGAATACCAACGGTCCGAGCATGACCACGAACTCCTCAGGCTCCTGGCACGGGGCGACCGTGAGGTCGCTGCAGGCAAGGGGTTCAACCTCGACGACGTCATGGCGGAAGCTGACCGGCTGCTTGCGAAGTGAGAGTCCGCTTCACTCCGTCGGCGAAGGCCCAGTTCCTCTCGGGGCTGCAGTACATGGGTCGCAAGGATCCTCTCGCGGCCGTCAAGCTGAAGGCGCGGGTTCACAAAGCCCTTGGGCGACTGACCCGCTTTCCAGCATCGGGACGCCACATTGCGGAGTTCCCCGAGCTGCCGCACCGGCAGGTCATCGTCGCCCCGCACCGATTCTTCTACCGAGTCGAGGGCACGATCATCTGGATCGTCGCAACCTGGCACAGCGCCCAGCTCCCGGCGGATCCTGAGAGCCCGCTCGTTGACAAACGGCCAGGGTCACGACGGTGAACAATCAACATCCCGCTCTATCGAAAACTCGCGCGTGCATCGACGACATCGTGCGCGTGGTCGGGCGTCGGCGCCGGGCCGCCTGGGGCAGCGCCGCCGCTGGCGGATCTGCCTATCCCCGGCCCTGCCTCACCAGTCGCGAGATGGCCCAGAACGTAGCCGGAACCGCGATGAAGGCGCTTGGATACGCGATCCAGCGACTGACTTCCAAAAACAGGAGCACGCCCAGCACTGCGGACGACGCGACAACGGAGGCAAGAATCATCGAGAAGCCCGTGGTCTTCTTCAGCATGAACTAGCTCGCGTCTGGCAGAACGGCATCGGCGGCGGCGCCGGCGGCAGCGGCAGCAGCTGTGGCAACGGCGATGCACTGTTCGGGGCTCTGGCCTCGACGAACGGTGACGGCCGTGCATGCGGCCCCGGCTGCGGTGCCTCCAACGACAGCAGATAGGCCGACGGTAAACGACCGAAGAAACTTTCCAATCTTGGAGGCCAGAGAGCCGCCGCCTGCTTCGTGGACGTCAGGAACGTTTCCGGGCGCAGCCGGGCCTCCCCGCAAGTCGCCAATCGAGGGGGCGAACGGATTGGAATCGCCCTTGACGTCCAGAGCTGTGTCATCTGCCCCCAATCCCGAATCGATGCCGAGATCTGGCGGGGAAGGGACCGTGTCTTGCTGCTCCGGGACAGACCGCGCGAGTAGAAGGATTCCGGACTCTGGGATGTGCATGTTGGGCTCTCCTGAAAGGGTTCGGCCGGCTTCTCGGCTTGCCCTTCCGGAAGTTGCGCATCCAGCCCGAAATCTGCCGGTCGCAGTCGCGTCGGGCCCTGACACGATGACTCCGCGGCGCGTACACCAAGACGCTCTTCGCCGAGGCGGGTCGCACTTTCTGGAACGTGTTCACGCCCTACCTCGGCCTGGGCAATGACCTTGTGCTGGTGCGCGAGACCACCGACGCCGTCGAACTCCACAGTGAGGTGCAGTTCGCCCCGCACCTGGTCGGCGGTTTTGAGGTCCGGTACTGGCAGGTCGCCCTCGGCGCCGAGGCGCATTTGGCGGAGCTGCCCAGCTTCCAGGCGCAGCTCTCGTTGGTGTTCTAAGTGCAACAACGTCCGCGACAGAGGTCACGATCGCGTGCCTGGCGGGTCATCAGTCCAGGATCCGTGTGAACTTCCAGGTCGTGGTCGCCGTGGCGTCGTAGTTCTTCATGAGCTTGGTGGTGTCCTCCCCGCCGAGCGAGTCGCCGCCGGGCTCGAAGTTCCCCGAACCACCGCAGCCCCAACTCCCCTCGAATTCGCGGGGGAAGCTCTCCATCTTGCTAGCGGGGCAGCCGGTGCCTCCGCTTGAGGTCGTGGTGTTCACGTGGTGAGCCCTGCCGGGAGCTTGCCCGAGGAAGCTGCCCATTTGGTACTGGCCGGTATCCTCCCGGACGATCAGCGTCGCAAAGGTGCCGGCGCCACCCATGGACGCCGTCGAGCTCTCCCCGAAGTCGGACGTCAAGGTCACCGGGCAGTCGCGCGTCCCGCCCATCGAGGTGCTGATCTGGCTGTAGGTATGGGACGCCTGGAGCTTGGTGATCTTCATCGTGCCTCCCGCCGCCAGGAGGTCGCTCTCGTGCTCGGCTTCGACGGTGATCTTGTGCTCCAGGCTGTACGTGGTCGTGCTGCCTGCGCTCACCACCGTGCCCCCGCCGGTCTGGGTGTGGGTGCACATTCCCCGCCAGCGACGGCGCTGGCTCACTCGAATCATCAGGGGTGGGCTCGTGTCCACCTTGAGGATCGGTGAGGCCAACTTGCTGTTCGACCCGGCCCAGAAGAGGGTCGTCCCCACGTCGGTGATCGACGGAGTCCAGGTCCAGGGGAAGCTCGTCCGCCCGGGTGAGCCGGGGATGGTCTGCACGATCTTCGGCTCCGGCATCCCGGGCCCCAACTGCCAGATCTGTACGTTCTGCACGTTGTCCAGACCCAGGAACTTCACCGAGCCGGGTTTCAGATCCACGTCCAACCTCACCGGCATGTTGGGCATCGTGCTCATCCGGTCGGCCTTGAACGTGCCTCGCGGGGACTCGGCGATCACCAGGCCCTCGGCGCTGATCGCGGGCTTCAAGGCCACTGCTCCCCCGAGCCACTCCATCGCCTTTGCCACATGCTCGCCCGGTCCGGCCTCCAGCACCGGCTTGAGATCGTAGTTGGACGCAAAGCCGCCGAGGTCGGTCTGGGTCTTCCAGGCGCCGAGCTCCGCCTGCGCCTTCAGCATCAAGGACACCTTGAGGAGCTTGAGCTTGTCGCCGAAGTAAGTGAACCCGAGGTCCAGCCCCGTGAGGCCGCCCAGCGCCACGGACGCCTTCGCGGCGAAGGGCAGCTCGCTCGACGGCAGCGTGAACTTGGGCTCCATCTCGAACTTGTTCGAGAAGCTGCCGAGGTCCATGGCGGGGCCGGGATGGACGTAGTGGAAGCCAGCGATGAGCTTCGACTCGCCCCGCAGCTCGAGAGACGCCGACAGCGGGACGCCGCCGATGCTCGCCACCAGCTCGCCGCCTACCCCCAGCGGGACCTGGAAAGACGCGATGGCCGCAAGCGGGCCGCCGACCGCGATCGGCATCCGGTAGAGGATGAGCTCGCAGGACGCCGTGCCGATCAGCATGGGCGCGAAGGTCAACGTCGCCGTTCCGGACAGCGTCAGCTTCCCTTCCAGCTTGACCAGCAGGTCGAGCCACACCCCGTTGTCGATGACGAACCGCCTGCTGAGGTCGACATCTGGCACCAGCCTGATGTTGACGTCGCCGGTGATGGCGCTCCCCATCAGCTGGGTCTCGCATTCGAGCGGTCCGATCCTGGCCGCCTGACGGATGGTATCGACGCGTGGATTGCCTGGCCGCGCGGCCATCGCGGGCTTCGGCGGCGCCGCCAGGTGCTCCGCCAGCGCGACGCCGTCGATGATGTAGCGCTCCTCCGCCCTCAGGCGTTTGAAGAGCTGGAGCAGCGGGATCGTCTCCAAGACCACGTCCAGGTGCCCTCCCGCGCCCGCTGTCGCCGACACCACCCGCCCGCCGACCGGCTTGCCCTCACGCGCCAGCAGCACCGTGCCGGGCTTGAGCTCGCCGACCCCGGTGACCGTCAGCTTCAACCTGGTGCCGACCTGGCCGGTCGTCGTCGCATCGGCGAGCGTCGGCCCCGCGGTGACCTGCGCGTCCGAGACCAGCACGGCGCCCGCCGGCGGCTCGGCGACCAACACCATCACCGGCGGCGAGGACAGGCTCCCGGCGCGCACCCGGATCTGCGACGAGCCCAGATCGGTCATCGACGTCACCTGGCCGCTGGCATCGACCGCCACCTCCGCGGACCGGGACGACTCCCAGGTGAGGGTCGCTGCGATCTTCTGGCCGGCGGCATCGAAGGCCTCGGCTCGCAGCAGCGCGCGCTCACCGGATTTGGTGAACAGCACCGCCGAGGGCGTCACCACGATGCGGCCCATGTACTTGGGCAACTCCGTGGCAGGGTTGGAGATCGCCCTCGCGCCTCCGGCGCCACCGGCCGCAGCGCCGCCGCCGCCCGGCCGACCGAGGAAGCCGCCGAGGAAGTCACCCGCGTAGCCACCTGTGGGAGCGGGTTGGTCACCACCGCCGGAGCAAGCCATCGACAGGAGCAGGAAAGTGCAGGCCCACCGCGGAGACATAGTAAGCATGGGGCATCATAAGCGGTCGCGTGGAGGAACCGGCCCGAATCGAATCGGACCGTGTTACCCCGGCCGCCGACCCGATACCGCCCGCAGCGGCGGCGTTTTCGGGCACCCCAGGAATGTCCACAGAAGAAATGCTCGCGCTGCACGCCAGGTCCGCATGGCGCGAATTGTACACGCGCGGCAGGGACCGGGTTCCTTCAGCGCGGCGGCTTGGCGCCCGGATCGGGCAGGCGGCGGCGCAGATCGGCGTGCATCTCGGGCGTCGCGGCGAACAGGCTCTCGGGGTACGCACGGGCGGCCACCATGTGTTCGTAGATCGGATCAGCCTCGCGCTGGTTGAGTGCCATGCCCGAGATGTACTCGAGCTTCAGGCTGAAGTCGCGGTTCACCGGCGCACCAGCGAGCCAGCCTTGCATCTCGGGGCCGGAGGTCGCGTAGGTCGCCATGAGGTCCACGACCCCGCCGATCTTCACCTCGGACAGGGATTCCTTGATGCGTGGGCTGCCGTCGATGCGCCGTTGAATACTCGTGAGATCCAGGCGCAACGGTGTGTCGTGGCCCAGCAACACCACGTCGTAGCCCTTGCCGCTGACATGCGAGTTCCACACGGTGCCGTTGGGAAACCCGTCGGTGAAGGTGCGCATCTGGATGCGGATGGCCTCTTCGCTGGTCTCGTAAAGCGGCACCCACTGGGTGGCGATGCCGCCGGGCCGCAGGCGCGACCGCACGATCTCGTAGTACTCGCGTGAGAACAGCACCGAGTTGCCGCGCACCCAGGGGTGGATCGGGTCGGACGTGATGACATCGAACCTCTCGCGCGTGGTCGCGAGAAAGTGCCGGGCGTCGTCGAACACCACCTGCACGCGCGGATCCGACAGCACCGAGTAGTTTTCGGTGGCGAACAGCCTGGTGGCGCCGACCACGCGCGGCTCGATCTCGCAGATGACGATGCGTTTGACCTCGGGATGCAAGGTCAGCGCGCCGGCGGTGACGCCGGCCCCGAGGCCGACCACCAGCACCGACTCGGGGTGAGGATGCGCCAGCACCGACAGATGGCCGAGCAGGCGTTGCAGGCGCATGTCGTTGTTGTTGTTACTCGCCTCGACCCGGCCCGAGACATGGAAGCTGCGCGTGCCGTTGGCGCCGACGTGCACCGCGACGGTGGAGGCCGCGCCCTCGGTGACGTAGAGATACTGGTCCTGCGGGTCAACCCACCAGATGTAGCGGGCATGGGTCTGGAACACCTTCGACAGGCCGGGCAACAGCGCCGCCGCCAGCGCGCCCGCCGCCAGCGCCCAGGTCGGCGGCAGCGATCTGAGGCGACGACCACCTGGCGTGAAACGCTCGGGGGCACGGCGGATGGCGTGGAACAGCGCCGCGGCCGACACGGCGGCGCCGAGCACAAGGATCTGCTGCGCCCACCGGGTTCCCCAGGCGGGGACCGCCCAGAAGCTGACACCGAGCGCGCCGATGATGGCACCGATGGTGTTCGCGGCGTAGACGCGGCCACTCGACCGGCCGGGATCACCGTGGCTTCGGCCGGCGGCCGCCAGCGCGAACGGAAAGCTCATGCCCCACAACGCAGCGCCGGGCAGAATCACCACCATCGCGCGCAGCACGTGCAGCGCGTGCAGCGCCCGCACCGGTGTCATCGAGGCCGGAGCCGCATAGGGCAGCACGGTGGCCAGCAGCCAGCCGGCCAGCAGCACGGCGGGGACAAGGGCTACCTGGCTCCACGCCAGGCCGTGCACCGGGCTGGCGCTGCGGCGCAGGAGATAGGACGCGGCGATGCTGCCCAGACCCAGGCCGGCCAGGAACACCGCCAGGATGATGGCGAACGCGTAGATGGTGGCTCCGAACAACAATGTGAGCAGGCGCGTCCACACCACCTGCGCGCCAAGGGCGGTGAGGCCGGACAGGCCGATGGCCAGGTACACCGCGTAGGGCTCGGCCGCGGGCTCGGTCGTGGCGCTGGCCACCGGGGCCGCGGCTGGCTCGGCTTCGGATGCCGCGGACCGCGACAGTCGCAGCGCGTACCACCCGATGGCGAAGTTCAGCGCGGCCGCCACCGCCGTCGCCACCCAGATGTCCCAGACCGACAGCAGGTAGAACGCCGCCAGCAGGCAGCCCATGACGGCGCCGACGGTGTTAGCGACGTACAGCGACGCCAGTTGCGACATGCCCCGGCGTCCGTGCGAGTAGCGGCGCGCGATTGCGGGCAGCGTCGCCCCCATGAGGGCGGTCGGCGGCAGCAGCAAGACCGCCGCGATCAGCGCCCGCAGCGCGATCCCGAGGCCGCCGTAGCCGACCAGCCCCACATAGATGAACCGCACCGCCGGCAGCACCAGCGGCATGAGCAGCCCGAACGCGCCGATGCCGATCTCGATCGTCGCGTACACCCGCAGCGGATTACGCGTGCGCGACACCAGGCGGGCGAACAGCAGGCTGCCCAGGAACATGCCGCCCATGAAGCTCGCCAACACGATGCCCACCGACAGCGCCGAGGCCCCGATCACCAGACGCAGGAGGTGGAACCAGATCACCTCGTAGATCAGTGCCGCGCAGCCGCTGGCCACGAACAGGATGCGCAGGACATCGTGGACCCGCGACGGTGATACCAGCTGGGGCGCGGCGGCGGCTTCTGGTGTCGCCGCGGCGGTCGATGCATCCGCGGTGAGCGGCGTCGCTGCGCTGGCCGAGGTCCTGCGGGCAGCCGCCAGACCCGAGCCCACGAGCGCGAGCAGCGCCGCCGCGATCAGGAACGGTAGCCGCGGTGCCGAGCTCTCATCCGTGCCGGCGAGCGTGTTGGGCGCGAGCGGCACGACCTTCGCCTGGGGCGCGTCCGCAATGCGCATCGGCGGCGGGAACGGGGTGGACGCCTGGCAGTAGGCCGCGAACTCGGAGATCGAGTAGGAGCCGTCGCCGCGGCCCTCGCCCAGACGTAGGAAACGAACCGTCACCGGTGCGAACTGCACCGCGCGCGTGCGCAGTCCGTGGCCGCGCGCGACCACGTTCTCGATCTCGACCACCGGCTTCCAGCTGCCCGGCGCTCCTTCCGGCGAGCCGCTGACCTTGTAGCTGTCGTTGGCATCGCCCTGAACGTGGATGGCACTCACCTGGCGAAGTTGCCCGAGATCGTAGGAGATCCAGCCCTCGCCGGTGGTCAGGATGACCGCGACCGGCGCGTCCCACTGCGCCCCGTCCTGTGCGACGGCGCCGTCGGTAACCAGGGCGGCATTGCCGAGCAGATCCTGCGTGTTCGCCGGTGCCTTGCCGGCGAGCAGGTTATCGGTGCCGCACGCCGAACTCGCGGCCGGGGTCGCGGCCTGGGCGCGTGCGTGCGACGGCCACAGCGAGAGCCACAGCGCCACCAGCGCCAGCGGTGCGACGGTACGGGCGGAGCCAAGGGACCACGACATCATGGCGAAGTGGCCGAACATAGGTGAAGTCGCCGCAACCTGGAAGGGCACTCGCGAGCGTGCAGGGCGGCAGCCAGCGTTTCAGGTTCACGCGGACAGCATCTCACCCAGGCGCGGAAGTTTCTCCGCAAGGGGCGCGACATCGATATTGCCGAACTGGTATCGCTCTCGCGAAATCGGGGCGAGCGCTTGACCTCGAACGCGTGCAAACCCCGTTCTCCGTACAGCACGAAGTCGACTTCTTTGCCGTCGGTCGTGCGCCAGTGGCTGATGTCGTAGCCCAGTTCGCGGCCGGCGTTCTCGGCGCGCAAGGATTCGAGCAGCAAGGTCTCGATGGCGGCGCCGTCGATCTCCTGGTCGGAATCGAGCGGGCCTCGCGGGCGCAACGTTCGGTACACGCCGGCGTCGAAGAAGAAGAACTTGGGGTGTGTCACTCACAACTCGGTCTCGCGGTGTCGGCGCGGCAGGCTCTTCAGCCCTTGACTCACGTATATGTGGAAACATACTTGCCTCATGCCGCAGATGACCATCTACATAGACGCCGAGACCGCCCGCCGCGTTGAGCGCGCCGCTCGGAAGACCGGGACTTCAGTATCAGCGTGGGTCAAGGAGCGCCTGACCGAAGCCCTTGATGACAAGTGGCCGCCTGGGTACTTCGATCTCTTTGGCAAGCTAGCCGACTCGGGGTTGGAGCGTCCCGTGCAGCCGCGGATGATTCTGGACGCAAAACGTGAGTCGCTGTGACGTACCTGCTCGATACGAACACGTGCATCTACGCGCTGAATGGGAAAGGACCCGTCGTTGCGCAGAAACTGGCGGCGCTGACGCCTCGGTCCGTGCTGATCCCGTCCATGGTTCAGGCCGAACTGCTCCTAGGAGCTGCGAAATCAACCCGACCCGCTGAGACGAAGAGCGTGGTCACCCAGTTCCTGTCCCCGTATCTCATAGTGCCATTCGATGCTGCAGCCGCTGAGGTGTACGCCGAGATCAGGGGCAGTCTGGAGCGAGCCGGCAAACCAATAGGTCCCAACGACTACGTGGTAGCAGCTACGGCTATCGCCCAGGGAGGCGTCCTTGTGACTGCGAACCTGAGCGAGTTCAAGCGGGTCCCTGGTCTCCGTTTCGAGTCGTGGAGCTGATTCGATTCAACCTCCATGACTAGATTCTCGTCCTGGCGGTGGCCACCCGAGGCGGATGAAGACGTATACCGGCCGCCAGTAGCGCTGGCACAGCGTCTCGAACGCGGTCTGGCTTTCGACTCATCGCCTCGCGCGGGCGATGTACGCGCCCACCGTGCCATCCAGGACTTCGAGCGGGACCGCGCCCCCGGCCAGGATCACGTTGTGGAACGCCTTGAGATCGAAGCGGGTGCCCAGGGCCGCGCGGGCGCGCTGGCGCAGCTCCAGGATCTTCATCTGCCCGATCTTGTAGGAGCACGCCTGCCCCGGCAGGACCACGTAGCGATCGATCTCTGACTCCCTGATGCCGTAGGCGATGGCCTGCGCGCGCGTCCATCGCCTGGCGTGCAGGCCGGTATCGACGACCAGGCGTCGCGCTCGGAACAGTTCAGCGTGCAGGCGGCCGAGATCCCCGCGCGCATCGCCCTGATACCAGCCCAGCTCGGCTGCCAGCTGTTCGGCGTACAGCGCCCAACCCTCGGAAAAAACACTGAAGCTGCCAAACGGATTGCTGCGCAGGAAAGCTGGCAGATCCAGGCTCTCTACCTGAAGCCCGCGCTGAAAATGATGGCCGGGCACCGCCTCGTGGTACGCCAGCGTCTTCATCTCGACGTGGTCGAATCGTGGCCCTGGCAGCGGTACGTTGAAAAGACCCGGCCGCGATCCATCGAGCGGCGCGGCCACGTAGTTGGGCGCCGCGTTCCGCTCGCGAAATTCGGGAATGCGGTGCACCTCGATGCGCGCTTTCGGGCGGATATCGAACACCGTGGCCGCGCGCGCCTCGGCGTCGCGAACGATCGCCTCGTAGTCGGCCAGCACGCGCGTGCGGACGTCCGGACCATCGGGGTAGCGTGATTCCTCGGTCACGCGCTCGAACCGCTGTTCCACGGTTCCTTGCACGTGGCCGAGCTGGCGCAGGATCGCGTCCATCTCCTCTTCGAGTCGCGCGACCTCCGTGAGCCCACGCTGGTGGATCTGCTCGGGAGTCAGATCGGTGGTGGTGTACCTGCGCAGGTAGTAGGCGTACGCAAGGGCGCCTCCCGGCAGCTTCCAGAACCCGGCATCGTCGTTTGCTTTCGGGAGCTGCGCTCCCAGCACGGCAATGGCGCGGCGGTAGGCGGGATAGACGGTGTCGCGGATCTCGCGCTCGGCGGCCGCCAGCTGGCGCGACCGTTCGGCGCTGGGCAGATCCGTCAGCGTCTCGGTCCGAGTCGCCAGCGACGCCAGGAGGATGCTCTTGCCCGGCTCCGGCGCGACGAACCGGCGCATCTGTTCGATGGTGGCTTGCAGGATGAACCGGGGCGGCAGGATTCCCCTCGCTTCGCGGGCGCGCGCGGCGGCGATCGTCTGGTCGAATTTCACGCCGAAACGCGAGAGGCGCGCGATGTAATTCTCCACGTCGCGGCGGCCTCGCATCGGGTGCAGGTCCGTCAGCAGCGTCGGCAGTACGGACTGCGGTGAGTGCTGGTACTGGTTGAACGGGTATCGATGATCGAGAAATTGTTCGCCGCGAACGATGTCGTCGGCTGACCAGCCGAGTACATCCGCCGCCAGCCGCTGGTGGGGCGAAAGCCGGCCGCGCTCGAAGCGGCCGAGGCGTTCCAGGATCTGCCGCGCCTGTCGCACGCGGGCCCGCGCAAACTCGTCCGACGCATCGGTGAGCAGGCCATCCAGCCGGTCCTGCTCGGCGCCGGAAAACAGGCGCATTCCGGTCGCACTCTCGGGATCGCTGCGCACCCATGCCTCCAGAACCTCCTGGAAGAAACCATCGATGTCGCTGGCGGCTGGGGCCGGCTGTCCTGGTCTGGTGGCGCAGGCCAGGAGGAGTGCCAGGGGCAGCAGGCGGCGCAGGGGAGGGGCGAGGGGAAGGCGCATGGGCGATTGATTCTAAAGCCCGGTAGCTCGTGGCAGAGCCACAACAATCGTTTCACCGAGTGTAGATGGGATGAGGAGGCCGCCTTCCCCCGCTCGCAGATAAATCTGCGGGCTGTTCACGGACTCGAAGTCCAAAGGAGTCGGAGTAGAGATGATGGTCACCCATAACCTTCGCCGCTCACCGAAATTGACCCACCTCTGCTCATTGAAAGTGATCCAGGCTGGGATCGGGGATCCGGCATCCGGGTCCGTATCGGATCGACTGTGGACCTGAGGGCTGAGGAGGCAGGGAGCCCGGCCGTTGGTGCCTAGACCTTAGACCTAAGATCTAGATGGCGCTATCCAGGACGTGGCGCGGCGCTGATCAGAAGGGGGACAGATCGTCGTCGGCGGACTGGGCGGCGGGGGCGTCGTCGTGCTTGGCGTCGGCGGGCCCGATGTCGACGTGGTCGAGTATCACTGGAGCTAGGCCAGTGCGGCCGCAACCACCTTGCCCTGGCTTATCTGCAGGTCGAGTGCCTTGGGGTCACAGCCGACGGCGACGCCCAGGGTCTTGCCCATGGCGCCGAGCGTGTCACCGAAGCTGATGTCGCCACCCTTGGCGCCGGTGGTCGAGTTGATGGCGGACGCGTAGTAGTCGCCCAGCTTGGGCTCGAGCCCGCCAATGACCCCCGCCTTGATGGGCTTGCCAATCATCACAGTCGCGTGGTGGCTAGCCCAGTGGTCGCGGCCCTTGGTGCCCAGCTTCTTCAAAGTGCGGCCGAACACGTTGTACATCGCGAAGGTGACCTTGTCGGACAGGCCGTAGCTTGCGAGCGTCTGCATGAGCTCGCCGATGCGCTGGATACCGGCGACAGTTTCTGGCACCTCACGCGTTGTGAGATCCGGGTCGGAGTGGTTGTCGCCGCCGAAGTCGATGCGGATGGCGACCACCGGGGACACGTTCATCTTGACCAGCGCTGCTGCCGCGATCACTTGCCCGTCGCTCCTGTCGGAGCGGATGTCGCCCAGCATGTTAAGCAGCTCATCGGAAATAGACCGCGCTTGGTTGCGCGACACCGCCAGGCTATCGACGTACTTGCGCTGGGCGACCGTGCCGCTCTGCTTGAGCAGCGCGTGCATCTTGTCCAGGCTGGTGTCGCGCAGCTTGCGCAGCCTGGACAGGGGGCCTACCGGTTGTGTCAGCACGTCGCGCAGGCCGGTCGGGTTCAGGTTCGGCAGGCCGCGCCCCTCGAAGGTGAGGATCTCGCCGGCGCCCACTGACACCGGCTCGATCTGCACGGTGCCCAGACACGGCGCAAGGTTCTTGGCCAGGATCGACGGCAGCATCTCCTGCTTGTAGGTCGCGCCCATGAGGCGCATGACCTTGGGCAGGTTGGGGTGGTTATTGGTGTAGGTCGCGTGGTGGAAGAAGCTCGTCCGGTCGAGCACCGCCTGGGGCAGCGTC
>JANPCZ010000126.1:0-2028 GCA_031431215.1 Myxococcales bacterium | reverse complement strand
GTACGCGTATCGGATGGTTGGTGGCGTTGCCACTCTGGGTCACCGCGAAAGGCTTGCCCCGAACGGGACCAACGGTGCCGCCTTCGCGACCATGGTCGCCAACCTCGGTACCCCAACGGGAGGCATGGCCCGCGTCGGCATCGGGAACAACGCCGACAGCATCACGGCGGGCGGCGTTATTGGGAGTGTCTTCGCGGCGACTGGCACCGCAGGCACTGGACCGTTCACGCCGCGCGCGACTCTGAACAATCCCGGCATCGACAACACCGGACAACTCGTGTTTGGCGCTGGGCTCCCGGGCCTGAACACGCTGTTCTCAATCATAGGCGGGCCGGAGGGTGACATCGGGGTTGTGGCAGTCGTGAACGGTGGACCAAACATCTTTATTACGAGCGGATCCCAGACGCTGAGTACCTCGGGGGTCTTGAACCTGAGCACTGTGGCTGAGGTGAGGGTGCCGCTCCCGACCGGATGGGCAGGCACTGCGCTGGCCAGCGGCGGGCTGGTCCGCGACATCAACGGTGATGGGGTTGCGGACTTCGCCGTCGCCGATGCCCCCGCGGCCGTTCCGGGTCGCGTCGCGGTTTTCTGGTAGCGGCGAGGCGGAGATTCGCGAGGCATCGGAGATGATGTCGCTTGGGCGCTGGTCCTCGCGGATCGCCGAACGGTGACGTGTTCGTCGATGACGCGCGCCCATGGTAAGAACGGCCAGGTCGGAACTGGAAAGGACAGGAACCTACAATGAGACTTAGGCGAGCTATCGGAGGCGTGTGTATCTTGCTGTTGGGCGGGTCGGGCTGCGGAGATGGGGATGGCAAGAAAGGCGATGCCGCCGTGGTGCGGGAAGCTGGCGCAGACACCGGGGTCGATGCCAAACCCAGCCTGGATGGGGCGCCTCCTGGCCCAGACGCGCCCAGTGACCGCGTGTCCGTGGACGTGACCGATGGGCCGCGTGTCGTCGAAGGCGGTGCCGAAGCCGTCGAAGCCGCGCGCGAGGCCGGGATCGATGTCCCCGACGCGAATCCCGATGCGATGCCCTTCGCTGCGGTCACGGGGCTGACCGCGACCGTGAAGGACCGCCGCCAGACCACCTTGACGCTGGCGTGGCAGGTACCGATGAACGTGGGTGCCGGCTTGGCGGTCTACGAGGTTCGGGTTCAGAAGATGCCCGCCGGCGCAGCGGACTGCTCGGCTTTCAGTTTTGCCACGGCGGAGACGGTACCGTTCCTGCGCACCCCAGCGGCGGGCGGGAGCATGGAGTCTTTCGACATCGCTGGCCTCCTGATCGAAACCAACTACTGCTTCGGCGTGATCGGCCGCGACCGCAACGGAACATCTACAATGCCTGCGGTGACGGCGGTGCTTGCGCGCGCCAAGTTCAACGTCGCGATCCTGAATCCCCAGGCCCCCGGGGCAGGCGAGATGATGAACGAACGCTTCGGGTTCTTCGTCGATGGGTCAGCGAGCGTGGATGGTGACAATCTGTCGGATGTGGTGGTGGGGAGTCTTCTCAACAACCGTGCCTACATCTTTCTGGGCTCCGCCAACTTCAATCCGACGACACCGTCGGTGGTGATCCAGGGGACATCGCCGGGGTTCGGCAGCGGAGTTGCTCAGATCGGCAGCTTCGACGGCGACGGCTTGCCCGACATCGCGATTGGCGCTCGGACATCGAACAAGGTGTTTATCTACAAGGGTCGGCCGACGTGGCCAGCGACCCTCACGGAAGCGCAGGCCGACTACGAAGTGAACGTGGATACGACGGCGGACCCTGCTTACGCGGGCAGCAGCTTCGGCTTCCGCATAGCGCGCGTGGGAAACTTCGACGGCGATACCGACGCGACCGACGATATCGCGATTAGCGCGGTGAACTACCCCTTCGACGCGGCCACGATGACCAATCTGCGCCGCGGACGCGTCGTGATCATCAAGGGCGCCAAGGACACCCGCCCGGCCGGAATGAGCAAGGTCACGATCACACTTCCCAATCCTGGCAGGAGCATGGTCATTGATGGTGACTCCGCCCTC
>JANPCZ010000125.1:0-9121 GCA_031431215.1 Myxococcales bacterium | reverse complement strand
CTCGAAGATGGTGCCGTCGGCGTACTCGAAGATCGAGGTCTGCGTGTTGGGAGTCTCCTGCTGGGAATCGCCTTGCGCGAACAGACCGCCGAACGAGCGCACCTTGACCGGGTACTCGTCCTTGTTCAGGCCCCAGCGGCCGACGTCGAACTGGTGCGGGCCCTGGTTGCCGGTGTCGCCATTGCCGTAGTCCCACTGCCAGTGCCAGTTGTAGTGAAAGCGGTTCGGGTTGAACGGGCGCAGTCCGGTGGGGCCGATCCACGAGTCGTAGTGCACCTTGCTGAGGTAGGCCGCGGTGTACGCCGGCATGTGCTCGCCGCCGCCGCCGACAGTCAGGGAGTACTTCGAGCCCTCGGGCATCGGGCCGTCAGGGTATCTACCGATGCTCGCGCGCCCCTTGTAGCACAGGCCGCGCGCCATGTAGATCTTGCCGAGCTTGCCGCTGTGGAGGAAGTCCATCGCGGCGCGGGTGTTCTTGCGCGATCGGTTCTGGAAACCGACCTCCATCAGGACGTTGTGCTTGCGCGCGGCGTGCACCATCTGCCGCCCTTCCCAGATCGTCTGGCAGGCGGGCTTCTCGACGTAGACGTGTTTTTTAGCCTGAGCGGCCCAGATGGCGCCCAGCGCGTGCCAGAAGTTTGGCGTGGCGAACGACACCGCGTCGATGTCCTTGTCGTCGAACACCTTGCGCATGTCGGTCTCGCGCCCGGGCCGGTACTTGTTCTTGTCCTCGAAATCCTTCAGGCGCGAGTCGAACAGATTCTCGTCGATGTCGACGAAGGTCTTGATCCTGGCGCCGGGGATCTTGGCGAAGCCGCCGATGTGTGAACCGCCGCGGCTACGGATGCCGACGATGGCCAGGTTGACCCGATCGTTGGCGCCCAGCACGCGGCCGGGGAAGAACGGTCCCACGATGCCACCGGCCGCTGCGGCCCCTGCGGCTAGCGTCGTGCCCTTGAGAAACTGTCGACGATTGATGATTCCGTTAGCGCTCATGCGGTCCTCCCGTTCAATTGAACTGCGGATTTATACCGTGAATCGCCGGGGTTCTTGGCGCCGAACCTGCGGCCGCCATGCAATTGGGGCGAAAAAGTGTGCGTGAAAACGTTGCCGCGAGGAGGGAGATGCCGGGCTCGAGCCGTTCAGGCGCCGCAACGACGAACTACCTTCGGCGGCGTTGCTTCCCGGCAGCTCTTGCAGGTGTCGGCTTTCTTCGGGTCGCCCGGGCTAGAGCGATCACGTTCTCGATGCCATCAGCCAGGTCCGGTTCTTCGGCCATGGCGGCGAGTTCCCGGAGTCGCTGTCGAACGCGAGCGATGTCGATGTCAGGATGCAATATCAACAGGGCGGCGGCGTCGTCGATGTCCTTCGGCCGCGCGGCCAGGGCTTTGAAGATCACCAGATCCTCGGCGCGAGCCATCGGCGCTTCGACGACGCCGTAGCGCGCCCGAGTGCGTGCGAGGAGGGCCTCGGCCTCAAAGGGGGTCCATGCGAGGGAGATGTCCAGATCGACTTGGGTCGGTTCGTGCCGCATGAGGAGCACGAGGTTGGCGCGGGCGAAGGCCTCGCCGCCCGCGATACGCGGCCGGATCTTCCGCCTGGCCAATTTTCGAAGAAAAGGCCCGAGTTCCACCCCGTCGCCGCGAACCACGGCGTCTATGTCGGTGGTCATTCGGCGAACTCCGCGGGCTATGACGGCGATTCCGCCGATCACCATCCAAAGCGCACGCGAGTCATCCAGCGCGCGCGCCAGCTCAGCGAGCGCCTTCTCGATGCGTTGCTCACCTCGGCCGCGCACGCTTGGCACGTCGTTGCACCCGCGCCCAGCGGCGTCGCACCTGTTTGACCGCGCGCTCGCTCACAGGATCGCGAGGTCCCGGCCAAACGCCCATCGCTTCAAGGGCGTTGAGTGCCGCAAGAGACTCCACGACGGCAAGATTCGGGCGTGCTCCCTCATCGGCTAGTAGGGCTCGTTGCCGTTGGGCTGCTGCCTCGTGGCCAGAGCGCCACCTTGCAATTGCATCGCGCACGGCGGACATCAGCGACGGCAAGGTACCAAAGGATCCGCCATGTGACCAGCGGCGGGACACCGCGCCATGGTCGGCAGGATCGCGCCGTTGGCAAGCGACGCGCGCTTCATGCCGTCACCCGCGCAGCAACTTGGTCGCCTTCAGCGCCCGCTCGTGGCGGCGGTTGACCTCGTCCCATTGCAGGTTGGCGAAGAAGGCATCGACGTACTTCGCGGCGGCGGCGCCGAAGTCGATGTGGAATGCGTGCTCGTACATGTCCAGCACCAATAATGGCTGCCCGAACGCGACCGCTTGTGTGTGGTTGTTCGATCCGTACACGCGCAGGTCGCCTGTGTGGTGATTGAACGCCAGCACCACCCAGCCGCTGCCGCCCGCCAGACTCATGCCGGTGGCGCGGAACTGCTCCTCCCAGCGGGCGAACGAGCCGAACGCCTCGGCGATGGCCTTCTCGACGCCGCCGCCCGCCTTGCCGCTGCCGCCCAGGTTGCCGAAGTAGTGCTCGTGCAGGATCAGCGAATTGGTGAATTGCAGTTCGCGCTCGCGCAGCCCGCTGACCAGGTACCCGGCGGCATCCTTGGTGGCCCGCGCAAGCTCGTCCTCGACCTTGTTCAGGTTCTTGACCGCGCCGCCGTAATTGTTCTCGTGGTGCGAGATCAGCAGGCGCTCGGACAGACCCTTGAGCTTCTTCGGATCGAAGGGCAGCGGCGCCGGAACGTGCTTGCCCGCCACCACCGCGGCAGTCGGGGCGGCGCTTGCGGTGCCGGCAAGGGACAGGGCTCCGGTCGCCACGGTCGTGAAGGCGTCTCGTCTTGTCATGTGGCCTAGAGCGGCGTGACCGTCAGGTCATCGAAGAAGGTGACCGAGTCGGCCTTGGTCCACAGGCCTACCTTGCCGGCAGCCGAGAACGTGGCGTCCTTGGCTTCAAGGATCTTCTTGCCATCGAAATGGACCTCCATCGCGTCACCCTTGACCTGCAGAGTGAGGTCGAACCACTTGCCCAAAGGCACCTCCCCCTTCCAGTCGGCAAGCTGCGCCCGCTTGCCGGCCTTGACGTAGTAGAGCCGCACATTGCCTTCCAGGGAGTTGGAGCGTGCGACGTAGTAGTTGTTCTCGTCCTGATAGCGCACCACCAGACCGCACGCCTGATCGACCTTGCCTGAGACGGCCTTGCACTTGACTGCGACTTTCACGTCAGCCAGCACGGGCGCTTTGGCCACCGCCAGCGCGAAGCGAGTGGACGTGTCGTCGGTATCGGTCTGTGCCACAGCCTTGCCGCCGGAGGGCGCGGTATTGTCGGCCACGACCCGCCAGGCGCCGGGTTTGCCTTCGCCGGTGCGGCCGAAGTCGAACCGCGTCGGCGGCTTGTCGGCCTTGTCGGCGTCGAAGTTGATGGTTGTCGGCTTCGGCGGTGCGGCAGTCGCCGTCGCCGAGAGCCCGACGGCGACTGCGTATCCGACCAGCGATCGTTGCCAGGTGGTCATGGGGTGCCTCCGGTCGCGGATGATAGCCCGGATGGGACAGCGACGGTGGCGTGCTTTAGGGCCAGCGTGGGTGCGGCGGGCTGGGCGCACCGATCTGGGCGGCGGGGCTGATGCCTCGCATCGCGGGCAGGACCCGGCGGGCCAGCGAAGCGACGGCGGCCGCGGTGCCGACGGCGCCCAGCACGGCTGCTGCCGTTCCAAGCGCCCAGGGCAGCAGCACCGGTCCCAGCGTCGAGCCCACCACACGCACCGTGGCTTCGACCAGCTCGGGCGGCATGTCGACCGCGCGCAGCGGGCCGCGCGACAAGGCGGCGCCCGGATCCAGCAGCACGCCCTCGGCTGCCACTTGCTCACCGTGCTTGAGCAACACCTCCTCGACGCGCACGCGGCCATGCAGCCCCAGGTACGTCGCCACCGCCAGCGCACCGGGCGTACCCTCGCGATGAAGCGAGGGTAAGGCGACGATGCGGGCGCTGTCAGGCGGCACGCGCACCACGCGCAGTTCGTCCTCGGGCCGCTCGCGCCACACGATGTCGACGAAGTCTGATGACGCAGCCTCGTGCACGAGCTCTATCCCGGGCGCGACGATCTCGAACACGCGCAGCCGCCAGTGCGCGCACAGCGCGCCCGAAACTGGCGAGCGCAGCGGCACGGCGCCGACGGCCACAGTGCCCGCCACTGCGGTCACCGGCGGCCCGTGTGGGACCAGAGCTGAACCGGCGCTCACGCGGGCTCTCCCGTGCCGTCGCCGGGATCGCGCGCGAGCACAGGAGCAGGCGTGCCGGCATCGGCGGCGGCGTACTCCTCCAGCTTGCGGTACAGCGTCTTGCGATCGAGTCCCAGGCGCGCAGCCGCGCGCGTCTTGTTGCCGCCCTCGGCGTCAAGCACCTTCTGGATGTACTCGCGCTCAAGCTCGTCCAGGGTCAGGTTCTGTGCCAGCGCCGTCGCCAGGCGATCCTGGTGGCGCCGCTCGCGCACTGACGGCGGCAGATCGTCGGCGCTGATCTGGTCGCCGTCGGCCAGCGCAACCGCGCGCTCTATCGCGTTCTCGAGCTCGCGCACGTTGCCCGGCCAGGCATAGCCGAGCAGCAGCTTCTTGGCCGCCTCGTCCAGGTCGCGCACCGCCTTGCCAGCGCGTGCCGCCGATGCGGTCAGGAAGTGTTCAGCGAGCGCCAGGATGTCTTCGGTGCGGTCGCGCAGCGCGGGCAGATGGATGTGCAAGACGTCGAGCCGATAATACAGATCGTCGCGGAAACGCCCTTCCTTGAGCCGGGTCTCGAGGTTGCGGTTGGTGGCGGTGATGACCCGGACATCGACGTGCTCGGGCTTGCTGGTACCCAGCGGCCGAACCTCGTGGTCCTGCAGCACGCGCAGCAGCTTGGGCTGCAGCGCCAGCGGCAGCTCGCCTATCTCGTCGAGGAAGATGGTGCCGCCGTTGGCCTCGACGAACAGGCCCTGGCGGTCGGTGCGCGCGTCGGTGAAGGCACCGCGCTTGTAGCCGAATAGATCGCTTTCCAGCAAGGCGTCCGGGATGGCGGCGCAATTCACCGCGACGAACGGCTTGCTGGCGCGCGGGCCGGCGTGGTGGATGGCGCGGGCCACCAGTTCTTTGCCGGTACCCGATTCACCCGTCACCAGCACGCTGGCCAGTGACCCCGCCACGCGTCGGACCAGTCCGAACACCTCCTGCATTGAACGCGAGCGTCCGATCAGGTTGGCGAAGCGGTAGGGCCGCGCAACCTCGCCGCGCAACCGGATCACCTCGGAGCGCAGATCGCGCTCGCCCAGTGCCTTGTCGATGGTGAGCAGCAGCTGGTCGATCTCGAACGGCTTGGTGACGTAGTCGTAGGCGCCCAGCTTCACCGCGCGGATCGCGGTGTCGATCGAGCCGAACGCCGTGATGGTGATGACGTAGGGCGAGGGCACCACGGTGCGAACTTCGCGCAACAGGTCCAGGCCGTCGAGGTCGGGCATCTTGACGTCCGACACCACGAGATCGATGCCGCCCACCTTCACACGTTCGACACCGGCGCGCCCGCCGCGCGCGAGCTCGACCACGAAGCCTTCGCGCTCGAGCTCGTCCTTGAGGAAGTCGCGCATGGCGCCATCGTCGTCGACCACCAGAATCGTCGCCCGCGGCGCCCGCGGCGAGCCGGCCAGCGGGGTCGAGACGGCAGAGGCGGCGAGATCGCTCATGTCACGGCACGGTTCATTTGATCCTTGCCGATCCCCGGTGTTTCGGCAAGGCGAGACCGGCGCCGGTGTCGTCGGAAACAGCTTCGGCACCGGTCGGCAGGAACACGCGAAAGCTGGCGCCACCGCCCGGGCGATCGTCGACCTCGATCCAGCCGTCATGGTCCTTGACGATGCCTTTGGCGACCGCAAGGCCGAGGCCGGTGCCCTCGCCGGTGTCCTTGGTGGTGAAGAACGCCTCGAAGATCTTCTCGCGGTCGGCTACCGGAATTCCGGCGCCACTGTCGGACACCTCGAGCAGCAGGAACGGCGCCGGTGGTGCCAGTGCCAGCCCCTCTTTGCGGCGGGTGACGTGATCCAGTGTCACCCTCAAGCTGCCGCCGCCGGGCATGGCGTGCACCGCGTTCCCGATCAAGTTGAGGCACACCTGCTGGATCTCGTCAGGATCGCCCGGAATGCCAGGCAGATCCGGCGCGGCGCGCACGTCGGTCTGAATGCCCTGGCGCGCGATCGATGCGCTGACGAACTCCAGCGCCTCGGCCACCACCTTGCCGACGTCGACCCGGGCCTGGCTCGGAGCGGGTCGGTTCTTGCGGGAAAAATCCAGCACCTGGCGGATGATCTTCGCGATGCGATCGACCTGCCCGGCGATGATGTCGGCGTTCTTCTGTACGTCGCCGGTATCGGCTGGACGGCGCGCGATCGACCGGGCGCGTCCTCCGATCACGTTCAGCGGCGTGCCCACCTCGTGTGCGATCTCGGCCGCCATCTGGCCCATGGTCGCGAGCTTCTCGGCGTGGCGCAGCCGCGTTTCCAGCGCCAGGCGAGCGGCGTTGGCGCGGGATTGCTCTTCGCGCGCCTCGCGCAGGTAGTTGGTCATGGCGTTGAAGCGCCCGGCCAGGGTGCCGATCTCGTCGTCGCGTTCGGGCAGGAGCGCGCGCGAAAGGTCACCTTTGGACACGGCGTCGATGGCGTCGACCAGGCGCCGCAACGGCGTGACCACGCTGCCGAACAGCAGGAAGTACACCACCGCCCCGAACGCCAGCACGCCCGCGGCGAGAAACGGCAAAGCGCGGCGGGTGGTGGCGACGACTTCCCGATCGATGTAGCTGGCGTCGCGGATGATGCCCAGGAACGCCACCGCCTGCCGCGCCGGATCATCGGGCGCGGCGTTGTGAAGTGGAACCGCCACGGCGAAGAACGGGCTGCGGTCATTGCCCTCCACCAGGCGGCCCACCGCCTTGTCACTGGTGGTCGCGGCCTCCACCAGGCCCGCCCAGGAGTTGAAGTTGGGCGTCCGGTACAAGCCCGCGACCAGGGTTTCGAGCAAGAACGAGCCCCGCTTGGCGCTGGCCCAGGCGACGCGCTTTTCCAGCGCGTCGGGTGCATCGAGTGGCGAGACCGGCTCAATTCCTGCGGCCAGCGAGTCGGCCAGGACCAGGGCCTCGCGCTGCACATCGCTCTCCAGATCGGCGCGACGCAGGCGCATCATCGCCCAGGTAACCAGCGCCAGCACGCCAGCCATCAACAGCGTCGTGATCAACGCCAGCCGCAGGCCCAGCTTCATGCCGCTGGTCAGTATGGACCTCGGCCGGAAGGCTGGCTATGGTTCCGCGCCCATGTCAGTCAGCCCCGACCAGATCCGCGCCCGCATCCTCGCGGCTTTGCCTGGAGCCGAGATAGACGTGCGTGACACCAACGGCGGTGGCGATCACTTCGCGGCCACGGTGCTAAGCTCGGCCTTTGATGGCCTGGGCCAGGTGGATCGACACCGCAGGGTGTACGCCGCGCTTGGCGAGCTGATGCGCGACGGGATCCACGCCCTGGCGCTGACCACCCTGACTCCGGCCGAACGACACAGGAAGGTTCCATGATCATCACCGACGAGCTGCGCACCCGCATCGAGACCACCATCGCTTCCAACCGCATCATGCTGTTCATGAAGGGCAACCCGGCCATGCCCCAGTGCGGATTCTCTGCGGCGGTGGTCGGCATTCTCAAGGAGGTTGGCGTGCCGTTCGGATCCTTCAACATCCTGGCCGATCAGGACGTACGCGAAGGTCTGAAGACGTACTCGTCGTGGCCAACCTTCCCGCAGCTCTATGTCGACGGCAAGCTGGTCGGTGGCGCCGACATCGTGCGCGAGATGCACGGCCGTGGCGAGCTGGCGGCGATGTTGAAGCCGGCGTCGTAGGCCCGCCCGTCGTGGCCCGCCCGTCGACACCGCCCGAAGCGCTTGCACGCAGCGCTGACGAGCCGAACTTCATCGTCGTGCGCGGCGCGCGCGAGCACAACCTGCACATCGACGAGCTGCGTATTCCCAAGCGGCAGCTGGTGGTGTTCACCGGCGTGTCGGGGTCGGGCAAATCGTCGCTGGCGTTCGACACTCTCTACGCCGAGGGCCAACGGCGCTACGTCGAGTCGTTGTCGTCGTACGCGCGGCAGTTCCTCGGCCAGATGGAAAAGCCGAAGTACGAGCAGATCCGCGGCCTGTCGCCGACCATCGCCATCGAGCAGAAGTCGGCATCATCGAACCCGCGCTCGACCGTCGGTACGGTGACCGAGATCTACGACTACCTGCGCGTGCTGTACGCGCGGGTCGGCGAGCAGCGCTGCCACCTGTGCGGCGGCGAGGTGTCGGCGCGATCGGCGGCCGAGATCGTCGATGAGCTGTTGACGCTGCCGCCGAAGACCAAAGCCACACTGCTGTCGCCCAAGGCCGAGAACCGCAAGGGCGAGTTCCGCGAGGTATTCGATGAGGCGCGCAAGGCAGGCTTCGTGCGCGTGCGCATCGACGGCAAGCTGCAGCGGCTGGAAGATGTCAGCGCTCTCGACAAGAAGAAGAAGCACACCGTCGACATCGTGATCGACCGCCTGGCCATCGAAAAGGGCGAGCGGGCGCGGCTGACGGATTCGGTCGAGGCGGCGCTGAAGGCCGGTGCCGGCAGCATGCTGGTCGCGGTCGAGGGCGAGGAACGCGATCGTGCTTACAGCGAGGCCCGCGCCTGCCCACGCTGTGGTGTCGGCTTGCCCGAGCTGTCGCCGCAGCTGTTTTCGTTCAATAGCCCGCTCGGCATGTGTGTCGACTGCAATGGACTCGGGTCCAGCCTGGAGGTCGATCCCGAACTGATCGTGCCCGACACGGGCAAGTCCATCGCCGAAGGGGCCATCGAGCCGTGGGGCGAGCGCGCCGAGAAGGAGCACGGCTGGACCGCAAGCGTCGCGCAGGCGCTCAAGCGCGAGTTCGCCATTCCGCTCGACAAGCCGTGGCAGGCCTTGACGCCGCGGCAGCGCGAGATCGTGCTTTACGGCATCGGCGACAAGCGCATGACGGTGAGCTGGGCCGGCAAGCACGGCGGTGGTTCGTGGGCGATGCGCTTCGCAGGGGTGATCCCGACTATCAAGCGGCGTCTGCAA
>JANPCZ010000124.1:0-30439 GCA_031431215.1 Myxococcales bacterium | reverse complement strand
CGCATCATCCTTGAAATCGAACGCCCGCCACACCATGGCCTGGTCACTGCCGTCGTCCAGGTACCGCCAGGTTGCGCCCTTCGCCACCAGCGTCTCGGTCTCGGCCAGCAGAGCGCGTGACACCGGAGCCGGGGGCGCGTCGGGCGCCTGGCCGCCGCAGCCCAGCGCCAAGGCAGCGGTGCCGAACGCCCTCCCCATTCGGCCCAGGCCAGTGCGCGTCGACAACATCCGCCTTTTAATGGTACCACGCAGCCGCGGCTGCTCCGGGCGTCGGCGGGGTCAGCAAGCGCGACAGCACCAGGTGTGTAGGCAAGTACACCGCCATGGTCAGTGCCGCCCAGGTGACCAACAGGTGCACGGTGGGCGGTCCGAGGCTGCGATGAAAGAACGGATCAGTGAACACGAAATTGAGGTTCTTGCCCGCGTTTCCAAGCAGTCGCGACAGCACCAGCGCCGCTGCGGCCAGACCGGCCTGCAGGGGCAGCCCGCGCCGGTCGTAACCGACGCGGCGCACACAGGCGTACAGCAGCGCCGGCAAGACCAGGTGAAACAAAGAAAGCAATCGCACGAAAAGCGGTCGCGTCGCGTCCCACAGGTACTCGGTGCCGCCCAGCAGGTGTCGTCCGGCCACGAGCCGCGCTCCGGCATCGACCGTCCAAATCGTGTCCACGACGATCGACGACACCGCCTGGCTCGACAGCAGAAGCGCGCTGCCCCGCCACAACCCGATCACGGTGACGAACACGGCCACGTCGCACAGCTGCAAGAAATTGCGTGGGCCCCACACCAGCGCATACGAGGGCGCCCACACGCACAACCACGCAAGTGCAGCCAGACGCAGGCGAG
This sequence comes from Myxococcales bacterium, assembly GCA_031431215.1. Taxonomy (GTDB): domain Bacteria; phylum Myxococcota_A; class Polyangia; order Fen-1088; family Fen-1088; genus JANPCZ01. The sequence goes on along the minus strand of JANPCZ010000124.1, from coordinate 29,593 downwards.
GGAAGGCCGTCACCGCGCCCATTGCGGCTTTAGTGGCAAAGCTCGTCGCAGAACCGATCGGGCATGGACTCGGTGCACGCGTCGTACTCAGTTTCGCATGGGCCGGGCACGAAGCACTCGGCCTGGCAGCGGCAATCGGTGTCCTGCATGGGACACGCCTTGCGGCTGCAGGTTTCAAGCGAAGCGAACTTCGTGTGCGCGGCCGCGGCGGCAGTCTCGGCACACGCCTGCGCGCACGCCTGGTCCGCTTTGCACTGGTAGATGCAGTGGCGAATTCCCGAACAGGTCGCCGCCGCTGCCTGCGCGGCCGGTCGTGGCCGGTCGCCCTTGCCTGCCGTGGCCGCGTCACCGTCGGACACGTTTTTCGTGCTCGCGCAGGTCACGGCGACTAGCACAGCCGCGCACAACGCCGCGATCCGCGTGGTTGTCATCGCGTGCGACGGCGGCGGCGTACCAACAACAGCCCCATGACTGCCAGCGCCGGCACAAGCCCATGCGCTGCCGGCGCCGCACCGATCCGACAGCCGCAGCCACCGGACCCGTCTTTGACCTCGCCGCCACCACTTATTGCGGCGTCGACCTCAGCCTTCGCACCGCCCGTGCCGCCAGACCCGGCCAAGCTGCCCGCCGCCCCGCCCGCCGCTCCCAGCCCGGTCGCGGCACCGCCGTCATTCGCCCCCGCCGGCATCACCATGGGCTCGGGATCTGCGTCGGCCCGGGCGACATCGCCGCGCGCAGCAGCCTCGGTCCCGACGGCGTCGGCGGGGCGCTCCGCAACGGGCGCATCGCGCGGCCCCGCATCGGTGGTCTCGGGCGGGGCCGCATCGGTGATCAGGATGACGCTGCCGTCGCTGGGCATGGCGGTGCCGCCCGGGAACTCGAACTTCACCATGGCTGCCGCGGCGGTCCTCTCGACCAGGGTGATCTTCACCTTGCCGTTGGGATCGTCGTAGGTCTTGCCCAGCCCCAGTGGCGCGTCCGAGAAACTGGTGGTCGCCGGATTCATGTCGAGCAGCTGCGAGTTGCGCGATGACGTATACGCCGGCGCCAGCATCACGATGACGCCGTTGACCGCCGGATCCGCCGCCATGAAGTTGTCGAACACGCCGAACGGCTGCCGGTACTCCAGGTAGTAGTAGTAGGTTTTGTCGATCGGCGTGCGCAGCGCCTGGATGCCGGTCGATGGCATCTCCTGCGGCAGCAGCATGTACGTGCCGTCCACGGTGATGGTCTGAGTCTGCATCTCGGACAGCCAGCCGGCGCGCGTCTTGTTGATCACGTTGGTGTGCCGCAAGCCGCGGCCCATGATGTCGAATGGGTTGCCGTACTCGCTGGAAATGCACTTGTCCGAAAGAGTCACACGCCCGCCCGCCGCCTCGGTGCAGACAATCGTCGACGCGTGGCTGTTGCGGAAATTGTGGCCCAGCTCGTGATCGATGACCTGGGCCGAGGTGCCATTGATCCAGGTGTTGCGCCCGGGTTGCTGCCCTAGCCCCGCCCAGGTGCACGCCGACGTGCGCGGGAAGATGAAAACGTAGTGATCGTACCCCGTGATGCCCATCCCCATGTCCTGCGCGGCCGCCAGCGCGGCGTTGGACCACGTGCTGGCCGAACAAGGCGTGTTGTCGTTCGGGATGGTGAGCCAGCCGAACACATCTCCGTCGGGCGAATTCTTGCCCTCAAGGTTCACGAACCCGTACGACTCCTCCTTGATGAAGGCCTTGGTCGAACGCGCGTCGGTGAACACGCGCGCCTTGATCGCATCGGGCGTGATCGATTGGGTCATGTCGTTCTTAAAATTGAGCAGGATGATGGCGAGCTTCTTCGACACTGGCGGGATCGCTGGATCCACCACCAGCGCGCTGCGCCGCATCTGGATGACGGTCGGGGCCAGTTCGACTATGTCAAGAGACCTCACCCGAAGACGCCCGCCGGTGTTGGACTCGCCGCGCACCTGCAGCCGCATGCCGGTTTCCAGGTCCGGATCCGCGCCACCGAAGTCGAGGTCCAGGTCCCCTCCGGCCGTCTCGAGCACGTACAGGATGTCAGGCGGGCCGCTGAAGTGATCGGCCACAAGGCGCTGCAAGCGGCCCTCGACCGCCGCCCCCTCGCCGCAACCGGTTAAGGCCGCGATGGCCAGGGCAGCCACTACTAGGGCAGCCCGTCCCGCCATCAAGGTAGGCGACGTTGACTTGCTGCTGCTCGGTTGGGTTCTCATATGTGCCTCGCTGGGGAGGTTTCCCGGATGGCTTCTCGTACGCTCGTCGGCGTTACGACATCAAGGTGACTCTACCAGCGTGAGCATGGATTCGACCACGGGGTCCGGGATACTGAGGACTGTCACAGTTGCAGCGCGGGCGGGCGGTGGCAGGTACCGGTATCACCACAAGGGCCAGCGACAGAAGCGCTGACCCCAACCACGGTTTCCCGCGCGAAGCAATCAGCGCGAGCAGGACCCAACGCCCGGGTAGCCGGGCAAGGGACGGCATAGCTCGCGCGCAGGGCACGCGCCGATCACCTTCGGGTCGCACAGGGTACGGCAGACGTCGGCGCAGAACTCACCCCGGCCGCATTCGTCGTGACGACCGCATTCGGCACCTGCGAACCGTTCGTCTGGCCCGCGGGCGCACGCGCCCCTGCCCGCAGCAGCTGGGTAGCACGCGTGTTGCGCCGGGCAGTTCTGCGCCAGCAAGTCGCAGCGCTGACCGACCGCCGAATCGCCGTCAAGGCCGCTGTCCGTGGCAAGCGCATCTACCACCGGAACGGCCGGCGACGCACCGATCACACCAGCCGGGCTGTCATCGACCACGCGCGGGGCTGGCGGAGTGGCCCCAGTGCCGCCTGCCGGTGTCTCGGCCGGCTCGGACGCCTTGCAGGCGAGAACCAGCAGGGATGCAGCTAACAGCGAGAACGGCGTGCGCACCATATTGATTCTAGAGCGGCCACGTCCCAGTTTCACGTTTTCGTCTGGTTGATATGGAGCCTCGTTCCGGCGTCACGCGAACAGCGCCACTGGATCGTCGGCGGCTGCCAGAAAGCGCCCGCCTTCGAACCCCGGCTCATTCTTGCCGCCTTGCCAGTAGCCCACGCGGTAAAGCGTCGCGAAGCGGAAATCGGGCACCGCGCCGCCCTGCCCGCCGACCAGCTCGCCGCCACGGCGCACGTTGTCCTGCAGCCAGGCGGGCAACAAGAGGTGGTACGGGTTGCGAGCGACTTCACCGGCGTGGAACGAAGTCGCCGCCACCAGATCGGCGGTGTCGTCGATGCTCGACTCGACCATCAGATTGGGGGTCGCCAGGGCGCGCCAGAACTCGGTGTGCACGACGTGGCAAGCGAAGTCGACGCCCTGCCGCGCCAGCGCGTCGCTGACCAGCAAGCTGGTGCCGATGTGCGTGCTGTTCCAGTCGGCGTCGTGCGGGCAGAACACCACGCGCGGTCGATGCTCGGCAAGCACCGCCGCGATGACGTCCACGCACGTACTCCAGTGCGCCGGATCCTGCGCGCGCGCGGTGGCATTGACCCGTTCGAGGCCACCCGGGGCGGCGGCGAGCAGACCGAAACCCAGGTGGTGGCAGGCGCCTTCCAGCTCGACCAGGCGCGCAGCCTGGCGCTGCTTATTGCTGCCCAAGGTGACGGCGACGTTGATGACGTTCATGCGCGCCTGGCGCAGCAGGCGCAGCGCGAGCGCGCCAACCAGGCACTCGTCGTCGGGGTGAGGCGAGAAGATGAGCACCCGTGGCGCGTCCGGCGCCACTTCGGGGCGAGGCGACGCAGCGAAGCCACCAAGGGGAAAGCGGCCCGGCGGAGCGGTCAGTCGGGCCCAGTCGTCGACCAGCTTGCGGTAGGGGTTCATGTGGCTCCTTCAGCCACGCTGGTGCAGCGCCGGCAAGCTGGCGGCGGCGATGGCCTGACCGTGGCGCTTCTGATGCTCGTCCGGCATGTGCAGGGCCACGCGCTCGGCCAGGTCGGGAAAATCCGCAGCGAGCACCTGGTTTGCCATGTCGATCATGATGTCGCCGCCCGCTCCGGACGTCACGCGGCCAAGCACCAGCACATGGCGCAGGTCGTAGAAATCCGCAAAGTGCGCCACCCCGTAACCCAGGTATGCACCCAGCGTTTGGTAAATCAGCTGCGCCCGCTGGTCGCCAGCCGCCATCAACGACTGCACCTGCTTGAGCTTCTCGGGAAGCGGCAGCGCGACATCTACCGCAATGCCAGCCGGTTGCAGCAATCGCCCCACGGCCTGCTGCGAGAAGTACTGCACGCCGCAGCCGACGTCACCCGACCATTCGTCGGCCGGCGCGCCTGGCTGGTAGTCGATGGGCACGAACGCCAGCTCGTTCAGCCACGAAGTGACGTTGCCGTCGGGCGTGACGTAGCCACCCGCCGTGCTGGTACCAAGCGCGATACCCAGCACGGCGTTGTCGCCCAGGCTCATCGAGCCGGCTAGTGCGGTGACCTCGCCGTCGTTGATGACCTCGAACGGTACGTCGCCAAATGCCTGCCGCACCTCCAGGAAGATGTCCTTGCAGCGTTGCTCGAAGACTGCTTCCGGCACCCCGCGGAACAGTGACGCGATCTTCACGCGGTTACCGACGTAGACGCCCGCGGCGCTGCCGCCAATGGCGTCCACCCGGGGCAGGTGCGCCGCGGCCCGGCGCAGCGAATCCATGATGCCGTCCTTGTGGTACTGCGGATCGGGCTGCGGGTAGGGATCCCAGACCACTTCTTCGCTCCACACGACCTGGCCGTCAATCACCGCCGCCGCCTTGCGATCGCTGCCGCCCAGGTCAAAGCCGATTCGGCAGCCGTCCAGGTGTCGACCGAGCGGCACGGCGCTGGTGCGCAACGGCGGTAGATCCGACGTAGCCACCACATCGATGGCGTGATCGAAGATGCGCTGACCGACGACCTGCGAATCGAAGCGACCGGTGGGCGTGTCACGGAAGTGCGCGCGCAGCGCCTCGGCCTGCCCGGCCGGGCCGTCGATGTGAAGGCGAAAGCCGCCGCGCGACCACAACAGGAACTTCACCAGCCGCTCGACGTGCGACGTGTTGGCGGCCGCGCGTGGGTGATCCGCGGGAAGTATCTCGGTGGCGAACGTCGACACCGAGCCGTCCGCCTGCTCGAGCGCAACACGCAGCGGCACGCGTCCCGCGCTGGCCGCGACCTCGGCACGAAAAGCCCGACACGCCAGCGCCGCCGGGCGGAAGGCGGGATCCAGCGGCGGCACGATGCGCGGCACGGGCAGCAGCACGGCTATTCCTCCATCAGGGTCAGGGGCCAGCACCGCCGGCTTTTTTCGCCACGTCAGGTCCATGGCGCTCGTGCCACGCTACCGCGCGGACGATGCGACTTAGCTCCGCGTCTGGCAGCCCGGTGAAGGCCAACCGCACGCGAAAACGATCGCGGCCCGACGGCTTGCCGTCCAGAACTTTCGCCGCAATGTTCTCGAACCGCTCGCCTTCAGCCAGGGTGAACGTGCACAGGGCTACCGACGGGCCTGTGATTCCCGTGCTGACGTCGATTGAAAGGCCCCCGGCGCTCACGTCGTGCATGGCGCCCCGAACCACTGCCGGGGAGCGGGCGGCAATCTGTCTGACCGGGGTGAACGCCACGTCACCGTTGACGCGTACCCGGACACTGTCGCGCAGCTGGACGCGTTCGAGCGATTCGTCGTGGGCCAGGAGCAGCTCTCCGCCACCGGCTTCGAGGACACGGCAGCGCGCGCGGTAGCGTGCCTCGTCGGGGCGAATCACGGTGATGACCACCCCCTCGCGCGGCCCGATGGCGGGCTCGTGATCTTCAAAGCGCGCCGTGAAGGACAGCTCGTTGACGCCAGTCACGCGCGCCCTGGCGCCGCCGACGTCAAGCTCATCGCCGTCGAGCAACTCGCGCGTGGTCAGCAACCAGTGGTGGGCCGGGATGACGTCGAACCCCAACGTGCGACGCAGCTGACGCAGCTGCCAGGGCAACGAGCCGGTCGCGGGCGCGCGCGCAGGCGCTTCGTTGGCCAGCGCTTCGGCGGTCACGTGATCGAAGACCGCCACGCGGGTTAGCACGTGTGCCGGCGCGGCGTGCGAGCGCTTCGCCAGGCGGACCACCAGGTCCAGATCGTCGGCCGACAGACCGCGGTCGCGCGCCAGTCCCTGCAACGTGCGCGCTTCACGATGCCTGCGCGCGAACCTCGCGATCGCCCAGGCCAGCACCAGGATGCCACCGAACGCGGCCAGCCACCCTGGCGGCACGTGGAGCCCCGCGCCCGGCGCAAACGCATCACGCACCGACTTGAAAAACTCGTCTGCTTGGTTCACGGCGCCGCTGCCACCACCGATAGCTTATCGTCAAATGTAGGCAATCGATCGAGCCAGATTTCAAAAAGGGTGCGCGCACGGGGCGACGGCTTCGATGACATCGCGCCGATCATCATGCCCAGCGGTTGGTCACGCGCGCCGGCTTCCACCCCATGCGCGCTGCCGTTCTGGCAACCATTTGCGTCGGGCACGCGCGGATTCCGCAGGGAGGCAGGTGTGGATCGCAGCCGTGGCGGGCAAAACCTGCCGGCACGCCGCGTGCAGAGACTCCCCTTCGAAAGGAAGGAACGCCATGAAGACCACTCGGCCTGAATCGATCGACTCTGACATCTTGAAATGGGGCAGTGTCGCGCTGCTGGCATTCCTGTTGGGATCGTTCGTCGGGGAAATCGTTGATGCCCCTGCCGCAGCAGCGACCAGCGCCGCGCCCGCGCGGGTCACTGCCTGCAAGACCACCTCCGCGCCGTCGTGCTCGTGACGCTGCCGTCGCGACGGTCAACGGGTGATGCGCGATGCGCCCCATACCAGCCGTGCAGATCTACGACGCCAGTGAAGAGCCAACCGCGGTGGACGCCATCGCCAAACTGTCGATGCAGGCGCTCGTGACCAAGCGCGAGGACGTGACACCTCGGGCAGATTCACCTGCGAGGTTCTTGTCGCGCCTGCGCACCGAGGTCCTTCTGGCCACCGCCCGGCTGGCTCCCCTCATGGTCTGGTTGCTCCGCTAAGGCGGCGCGCCCGACCGGATCATTTCAGATACTTGCGGAACCAGTCGAGCGTCGCCATCCATGCATTGACGGCCGCAGTCTCGTTGTAGCTGGCGCCGGTGTCGTTGTTGAAGGCGTGCCCTGTCCCCGGGTGGATCATCTTCTCGAACACCTTGCCAGCGTCCTTCAACGTCATCTGGGTGGCGTCGATGGTCGCGTTGTTAGCGCCGTTGACGTTGTTGTCGTTCTGCGCGTAGTGCGCCAGGATCGCCGCGTTGGTGGTCTTGAGCAGTTCGAGTGGCGGCATCGGGCCGTAGTACGGTACCGCAGCCAGCACGCGAGCGTGATTGGCGGCCGCCTGCCAGGTCATGCCGCCGCCGTAGCAGAAGCCGGTCACGCCGTACTTGTCCTTGAGCGCGCCACGGCGGCCAAGCTCGTCGAGAGAAAAGCCGATGTCCTTGATGAGATCGGGGCGTCGGTTCATGTCCGATAGAAAAGCCTGGATGCCGCCGCCCACCATCTCGGTGCCGCCGCCGCGCGACGCCAGGTCGACCGACAGCGCCATGAAGCCAGCCTTGGCCAGCCGGCGCGCCACATCGCGAATGTGATCGGTGAGCCCGCGGTTCTCGTGGATCACCACAACGCCCGCCAGCGTGCCCATCGCGTTCTTGGGTTTGGCGAAGTAGCCCCTCAGTTCGACGTCGCCCATGTAGCGAATGTCCATGCCCTCCACCGCCGGATCGTTGGCCGGCACCGACAGCACGCCCGGTGGTGACGCGTCTGTTGCGGCCGCACCGTCGCGGGCTCCCGCATCCACGGCGGCGTCTGCGCCACCGGATCCGCCCGCCGCACTGGCGCTGCCGCCCGCGCCGCCGCTGGCGCCCGCGCCCGCACTTGCGTCTCTGCCCGAACCGCCGCCACCCCCGCTACCTCCGCCCGCCGAGCTTCCACCCTTGTCGTCCTCGCACGACGCGATGAGTGCCGCGGCGGCTGCCCCGCTGCCGCAGATGCCGATCACCTTGCGCAGCATCCCGCGCCGTGACAGGCGCCCTTCGCGGTACATCTCGAACATCTCCACACTCAGGTAGCGCTGCATGTAGTCGATGCTGTCCAGATCGATCTTGGGTCGCCGTTTCATGCTCCTGCCTCCAGAGATAAGTTTGGCGTAGCGTACAGCACCGCGACCGGTTGGCCACTGGGAAACGCGGCGCGCGTGGAGTATCTCCGGTGGCCAAGCATGCTCATCCGGGGAACCTGTCACTGCCGAAGCGTCTCCTTCTCGCTGGTGTGGGAGCCCGATCCGACCGAGATTCCGGCTCGGGCTTGCTCCTGCTCGTTCTGCCTCAAGCACGGCGGCGTCTGGACAGCGAGTCCGAACGCAGCGCTGGTAGTTGCCATCGAGCAGCCGGAAACTTGAACGGAGGAAGCAGGCACCTGCTCATGTCAGATGGCTCGCAGCCCAGCGTCGGAGATGCCGCGCGTTTCCTGCGCTTGCAGCGTACTCTGCGCGACAACATGCCGGCGCTGGACGGCATACGAGGGGGCGCCATTCTTCTGGTGCTGGCGCACCAGTTCATCCTCGATGGGCCGATTCGTTCTTCGATCGGCAAGGCCGTCAACATGGCCCTGCAGGTTGGATGGATCGGCGTCCATCTGTTCTTCGTCCTGTCCGGTTTCCTGATAACGGGAATCCTGCTCGACACCCGACACTCACCTCGCTATTGGCGATCTTTCTACGCGCGTCGCGCGCTGAGAATCTTCCCGCTCTATTACCTGCTGCTGGGAGCGTTGGCATTCGTGCCGGCACGGTGGCCTTATTGGCTGTACCTGTCGAACTGGCTTTTCGTGACCGGCGCGGTGGGAGCCGCGAACCTCGGACATACCTGGTCCCTTGCGGTCGAGGAGCAGTTTTATGTTCTTTGGCCGCTCCCCGTCCGCGCTCTGAGCGAAAAGGCGCTCGCGTGGCTGTGCGTGTCGCTGGTGGTGGGTGCCCTGGCGGCGAGGATCGCGATGCGCGCGCTGGGGGTCGACCCGACGGTGGTCTACATCGCGACATTTGCCCGCATGGATGCGCTGGCGTGCGGAGCTTTGGTCGCGATCGTGCTGCGCCGCGAGGCCTGGTGTGCACATGTCCTTCGGCGTCTACCGGCTCTCACCTTCGCCACGGCGCTCTCGGTCGTGGCGTGTGCGGCCGTCAGCCACGGCCTGGCCCGTGTTCACGTGGTAACTCAAACCATTGGGTTGACCGCGCTAGCCGTATGGTTCTCCTGCCTGCTGATGGTCGCCGTCGTCCAGACCAGCAACCAACGCGGCAGGTGGAAAGACGTTCTGTCAGCCGCGCCGCTGCGACTGTTTGGTAGGTACAGCTACGCCATTTACCTTATTCACTTACCCGTCCACGTCTGGCTGTCGAAGCTACTCTTTGCCGGCAAGCCGGCCGCCACCGAAAGCGGCTCTGTGATCCGCAACCTGGCGTATATCGCGTGCGCCTGCGTCTTGATGCTGGGACTGGGGTTCCTGTCGCACTCACTCGTCGAAAAACGTCTGCTCGCATTCAAGCGCTTTTTTCCCAAGGACCTTGGCTGAAGTCCCTCACCGGGGCTCGAGCGTCGCAGGTCACTCGCAGCGCAGGGCCGGTCGGTAGGTCTGGTGCATCTGGGTGCCGCTCGACCCACCCGAGGTGATGCCGCCGCCGGGCATGTAGATGATGCCGTTGACGAACGCGCCGCCGGTCACGCCGTGGAAAGGTATTGGCAATTTCTTGAGTGACGTCCAGGTGTCGGTCACGGGGTTGTAAACGTCGTTATCCGGATAGACATCGTTGGGCTCGCCGATGCCCTGACCCTCGCCACCGTAGGCATAGAAGCAGCCGAACGCCACTACCCCGGACATTCCGCCGCGCACGCGCAGCATGTCTTTCTTTCCCGTCCACGCGTTGGTCTGCGGATCGTACATATCGAGCGCGGCGGTGCGCGGATCGCCGAAGCCGCCACCGTTGTAACGACCTCCGGCAACGTAAACCTTGCCACCCATCACGCCGGCGGCAATGTGGTTGCGGTTGTCGAACGCCACTGGCAGCTTGGGCAGCACGGCCCACGTATGGGTGGCGACGTCGTAAACCTCGAACGCGTTGGCCGCCGGCGGCCGCCCGCCCACAACGTAGATCTTGTTGTCGATGGCCACGCCTGCGCCGCCGCCGCGAGCGGTGGGCATGACTCGCAGCTCGGTCCATTTCTCTTCGATCGGATCGTATTCGAAACTCTTGCCCGTGTCGGACGCCCCGACCAGAGAGATCTGGCCGCCCAGGCTGTACAGCTTGGCGCCCACGCCGACCGTCACCGGGTGATGGATGGTCGACGGATACGGAGTCCCGCGCGACCACGTGTCGGTGGTGGTGTCGTAGATCTGTAACGTGGTTTGCGGCGTGCGGCTGGCCGGATACCCACCCAGCACGTAGACCTTGGTGCCGACGGTGGCGAGCGCGAACTCGGAGTTGGGTTCGAGCAGCCGTGCGCGCGTTCCATATTCGCCGGCCGCGGGAAGCGCCGCCGATCCCATGTCCGGCGTGACCTGCGCTCCGTCGCCGATCGCACCGCCGATCGCACCGCCGTTCGCGTCACCGCCCGCCCCTGCGCCCGTGGCCCTTCCCGCGGCCGCCGCCCCCGCGCCGCCACCCATCGGCGAGCCCGCGCTGGGGCTGCACGCCGCGAAGGCCAGGCAAAGCCACAGCGGAGGGGTGGTGCTCGTGCATGTCATAGGCGCCTTGGTCGAGCTTCAGCTTGCGAGCGTAGCCGTCGATGGTGGCGCGGTCTAGACCGGGACCCTTGCAGCTACCCGCGCAGGCTTTTCTTGAAGAAGTCGATCGTGCGTTGCCAGGCCAGTGTGGCGGCGGCCTTGTCGTAGCGGGGCGTGGTGTCGTTGTTGAAGCCGTGCTGTGTGCCCGGGTACTTGTGCAGCTGGTACTTGACCTTGTTCCTCGTCAGGGATTCCTCGTACGCTGCGATGCCGGCGTTGATGCGGTCGTCGTTCTCGGCGTAGTGGAGTAGCAGGGGTGCCTTGATGCTGGCGACATCTTCTGGTTTCGGTTGACCGCCGTAAAACGGCACCGCGCAGCTCAGATCGGGCACGCGCGTGGCCAGCATGTTGGCGATGCCGCCGCCGAAGCAGAAGCCCACCACGCCGACCTTACCGGTGGCGTCGGCGCGCTTCTTGAGCCAGACCGCCGCCGCGACGAAGTCCTCGCGGGTCTTGGTCTGATCGAGCTTACCGAACAGCGCCCGTGCCTTGTCCTCGTCACCCGGGTAACCGCCTAGCGGCGCCAGCGCATCGGGCGCGAACGCCATGAAGTTGTCGAGCGCCAGCCGGCGAGCGATGTCCTCGATATGGGGATTGAGGCCGCGATTCTCGTGCACCACCAGCACCGATGGCAGCTTGCCTTTTGCGGCCGCCGGCCGCGCCAGGTACCCGCGCATCTTGCCCGAGCCCTGGGCTGACTGGTACTCGACGTAGGCGACCTTGAGACGCTTGTCGTCGCTGGGCACCTGCTGCGCTTCCGCGAACCGCGGCGACAGTGCTGCGAGCAGGCCCGCGGCGGTCACGCCGCCGATCGCGAATTTCGCCGCACCATCGAGAAAGCCGCGGCGGTCGATGGCGCCGTGGACGTACTTGTCGAACAGGTTGAGAAGTTCCTGATCGAAGTCACTGGCGTGCTTTCGCCTCGTCACGAGGCCTCCTTGCGGTTCCCCTGCGGTGCGCCGACCTTGAGGGCGAAGCCAACTCCCTGGGCACGGATCGCTTGCTCCGCCGCTTGCACGAACCGAACGGCCTCTCCGTGGGGCTGCTCGGCGCAGTCCAGTCGCACCTGCACGGGCTTGTCTTGGTACTGCGGGTAGTGCTGCACCAGGAATCCGTCGAGCGCGAAGCCCAGGTAGTGGTTGATCTTCTCTTCGATCTGCCGGAACTGTTGCGGATCTGTACCCCAGGGGCGCCGCTCTATCATGACCAGCACAACGTGGCCCGCGGCTGCATCGAACGTGATCAAATCGAGCACCTTGGGATTTTGCACCCCGGTGTCGCCGAACTCGGCGACCATCTGTTGCCTGGTCATGCTGTCCACGAGAAGCCTCCGGCGCCACCCTTGTAACACCAGGGCCGCTGCCGACACCAGAAGTCGATGCCAGGGACCAGGCGCTTCTTCGCGAAATTTGCACCGCCACCAACACGATTCCAGGTCGGCTGCGATCAGAACACTGGAGTTATCGTCCATGCCACTTGCTATGAGAGGACTCGGCCTTGCGGCCTGCCTCTCCTGCCTGCCTCTCCTGATGGGGCCCGCCTGCACAGGTGCCATCGAGGCGTCCGGCGACACCCCGGGCACCGCCCCGCCGGGACAACCGCCTGGGTCGCGTTCGTGCTGACCTTTCGCAACCCCTTCGAGAATGAGACGCACAATGAGACGCACAGTGAATTCCGCCAGCTTTCTCCCAAGTTCTTTCAGCCGGCGCACTTTTCTTCGAGCCGCTGGAGTCAGCCTAGCCCTGCCGCCGCTGGAGTCCCTGGGCGGACGAGCCGTCGCTCAGGGTTCCGCCGTCGAAAATCTGCCGGGAAAGACGGTAAGTCCGGAACAGACGATGCGGATGGTGTGCATCGGCAACATGCTCGGTTTTTATCCGCCGGCGTTCTTTCCCACGAAAATTGGGCCTGGCTACGATCTGCCCGCGGACATCGAGTCTCTCAAGCCACACCAAACCAGCCTCACGGTTTTTTCCGGACTCGACCATGGCGTGAAAGGAGGGCACTTTGCGATGAGTTCCTTCCTCAGCGGCGTGCGCGCGGCCGACGCCAAGGGCATGCCCGAGGGCAACATCACCGTGGACCAGCGGGCCGCGGAGGTGGTGGGGGGCTCCACGCGGTTCTCCTCGCTGGCGCTGGGCTCGGAGAGTGGCATCCATGGCGGCTGCCTGATGTCGTGGACGCGGGGTGGCACGCGTGTGCCGCCGATCGCCACCCCGCGCGAGCTGTTCCGGAAACTGTTTGTCTCGGAAGGTTCGGCAGATCTCGGGGTCTCCATGGACCGTCTCGCCTTGAAGAGCTCGATCCTCGATGCGGTGCGTGGCGATGCGAAGTCGCTCCAACCCCGCTTGGGCCAGCGCGACAAGGAGAAACTGGGCGAGTATTTCACTTCCATCCGCGACGTGGAGAAGCAGATCGACCTGCGCCGCAAGTGGGCGGGCGTGCCCAAGCCTGAGCCGAAAATGCAGGAGCCGGAGAACGGCGAGTTGGTGACCGACCTGCCCGTGATGTACGACTTGATCGCGCTCGCCCTGCAGACCAACTCCACCCGCATCGCGACCCTTGAGATAGGCGGTGACTTCGAAGCCTCTGCGTTCGGTTTGAGCGGTAGTCATCATTCACTCTCGCACCACGGACAACGTCAGCAGTCCATCGACGCCCTCATCAAGATGGAGCGTTATCAGATCGAGCAGTTCGCTCGCTTCCTCGCCAAGCTCAAGTCCATCGAGGACGGCCCAGGCACGCTGCTCGACCACACGATGGTTCTCCTCGGCAGTGGCATGGGCAACGCCAATTCGCACAACAACAGCAACCTCCCGATCATTCTCGCTGGTGGCGGTTTCCGGCACGGCGAGCATAGGGCGTATCCCGCGAAGGGTCTGGGTCGGCAGCCCCTGTGCAACCTCTATCTAGCGATGCTTCAGCGCTTCGGCGCGGAGGTGGAGACGTTTGGCACCAGCAGCAGCACTCTCGCGGGCTTCGTGTAGCCCTTCACATCATGATTTCCTTTTTTTCACTTCCTAGGGTCGTCTCCCTGCTCACCGTGGCACTGCTCGCGCTTTGCCCCCGCCCACTTCGCGCCGGGGCTGACGCTCCGCTGATACAGGGATTTCTCACGACCTACTGCTCCGACTGCCACGGCGCAAAAAAGCAGAAGGGTGACCGGCGTTTCGACAGAGTCCCGCTTCCAGTCGCCAAGGTGGACACCCTGATCGATCTCAAGGACATCCTGGATCAGATCCACCTCGGCGATATGCCGCCGAAAAAATCTCCGCAGCCCTCGCCCAAGGAACGAACGGCCTTCCTGAAAGAGGTGAACCTGGCACTCACCCAAGGCCGTGAGCGGCTCGCCAGCACCGGTGGCAGCTCCGTGCTGCGCCGGCTGAACGGCCGCGAATACATCAATACGATCGGTGACCTGTTTGCGATGAACATGGCGGCCTTCGATCCCACGACGAAGTTCCCGCGCGATCAAACCGAACAGCAGATGGACAATCTCGGCGATGTGCTCCGGACCTCGGGGTACCTGCTGGACCAGTACCTCGATGCGGCGGACGCCGTGGTGGAGAAGGCATTCGCACTCCAGCAGCCACCTCCCGAACGCACCTGGAGCTTCACGGGTAATTTCGATCCTAAGTCCAAGGCGCGAAAATCCAACTCGGATGAAAACCGCTTCTTGAATGTCTATGAGTGCATGGACGTGGCACGGCCGTCAGGCGCCTACGCCTTCATCAAGGATTTCAAGGAGGGAGTGCCCGTCGATGGCTTCTACGAGGTGAGAGTCCTGGCCCAGGCCAGGAACCGGAAGCATCCCTATGATCCGGCGATCTTTGGCACCGACGCCCGCGAGCCTTTTCGTCTCGGCTTGGTGCCCGGAGATGCCAAAATGGGTCCGCTGGATCTTCCCCAACCCCTGCAGCCCATGCTGGCAGAGCAGGCATTGGGTGACGGCGACCCTGAATGGCACACCATGAGAGTCTGGCTGGATGCCGGGCACACCTTGCGGTTTGTTTTCCCCAACGGGCCCAAGGGCGCGCGCCGCGCTTGGAAACGAATTGCGCAATACCACAAAGACCGGTGGACGAAGGCAGAGCTCAAGGACGGCATCGGTATCGTTGAAGCGCACCGCCTCTCCGTCAGCGAAGGGAAGTTTCCGCACATCCGCATCCATCAGGTCCTGATTCGCGGTCCCATCGTCGAGCAATGGCCGCCCGCGACCCAGCGGGCCGTCCTGGGAACGACTCCCTTCGCTCCTGAACGTATACGCGAGGTCCTCCGATCCTTTGCAGACCGCGCCTACCGCCGCCCTGCAACCAAGGAAGAGGTGAATACCCTCGTGAGCGTCGCCGAGAAACGCATGAGCCACGGCCATTCTCCGTTGCAAGGACTCAAGGACGCACTCAAGGGAGCACTCTCCTCGCCAGGCTTTCTTTTTCTTTCACACGATACCGTCGCCGCAAACCCGGGCCCGATGGCGCGCCCCAGACTCAATGGTTACGCCCTTGCCTCACGACTTTCCTATTTCCTCTGGGCGTCCATGCCAGATGCGGAACTCATCCGGCTCGCACGAAGCGGGGAGTTGCTCAAGCCCGGGATGATCGTCGCTCAGGCGCGGCGCATGGTGGCCAGCCCGCGAGCAGATGCCTTCGTGTCGAGCTTCCTCGACAGTTGGCTGAACCTCCGCATTCTCGGAACCACGCCACCGGACCGGGACGATTTTGAAACCTACTATTCCAAGGGTCTACAGGAAGCCTTCAAACAGGAAACACGGATGTTCACGCGTGACCTCATTCAGCGCGATGCCAGCATCGTGAACTTTCTCGACAGCAAGTACAGCTTCATCAACCAGCCTCTCGCCACCCACTACGACATCGGCGATCTTGGTGATCCTGCTCGTGCACATGAGTTCCGCAAAGTCACCTTCACCGACCCCAACCGCGGTGGCCTGCTCGGCATGGGCTCCGTCCTCACCGTCACGGCCAACGGCGTCGAGACTTCGCCCGTGGTGCGTGGCGTGTTTCTGCTGGAAAACATCCTCGGCACGCCACCATCGCCGCCGCCTGATGACGTGCCCGTGATTGATCCCGACGTGCGTGGAGCCAAGTCCATCCGCGAGTTGCTCAGCAAGCATCGCGAATCGTCGACCTGCTTTAGCTGCCACCAGAAAATTGATCCGCTCGGGTTTGCCTTGGAGACTTTCGACCCCGTCGGTGCCTGGAGGACTGGTTACGGCAAGGACTCCAAGATTGACGCCGCCGGCGAACTGCCCAGCGGCGAGAAGTTTTCAGGAGTGGCCGGCCTCAAGGAGGTTCTGGTGCGGCGCCAGGGTCTCTTCGCCCGCATGCTGACCGACCGCTTACTCGCCTACGCCTGCGGCCGCCGCACCGAGGCCATTGACCGGCCCATCGTGGAGAAAATCGTTGCTGGACTGCCGGAGCACAAATATGGCCTCCGATCGCTCATCGAAGCCGTCGTGACGAGCGAGCCGTTTCTCAACCGTTGAGTTAGATGCCAACAAAAAGCTAACGGCCGCTGTCGCCGGCAGCTACGTCGGCCACTGCGGCGTCCATCGAGCCGGCATCGCTGCCGCCGCTGACGGTGAAGGTGGTGGTGATCGCGCTTTCCGGCTTCACGCCGAACACGTCGGCGACATCTTTGTCGATGGTCACCGTGTAGGTCGCGCCCGAAATCCAGGCGCCGCCCTGCACCGGCTTGAGCGTGAATGAATGTGGCGCGCTCATCGACGCTTTGACCTCGACCATCACCGGCAAGCCACCGGTGGTGACGCTGATATGGCCGGCGGTATCCCTGGCTGCCGCGTTGCTGAAATCGAGGTTGACCTCGGCGGTCTCGGACACCGGCTTGTCGCCGACATTGACAGCCGCCGAGAACGGCTGGGTCGCGAAGGTAAACATGGTCATGCCGACGAACGGCAAGCCCTTCTTGCCGGTGATCCTGTCGCGCGCGAGTGCCACCGCGATCTGGGCGCCCGACGGCAACCCCGGTGCCACCTTCAGGTCGACCGACGGCCCTGGCATATCGACGCCGAGCGATCCGCCCGGGCTGTAGGTGGTCGTGGTGGCAATGAGAGGCGCTCCGGCAGCGGCGCCGGTCCAGGCCGCGGTGGCGACGCCGGCCTTGCCGGTCACGCCGGTCATGGTCACTGACTCGATCTTGTCGCCGTCGAGCAACTGGTTGAACACCAGCTTGATCCGCGACCGGGGCGAGACCGTCGGCGCGCCGCCGTCGGTTGCGACCAGCAGATCGGTCTCGTGCATGTCCGGCCCGATGATGAGGAACTTCTTCAGTTCAGGAGCAGGCGCGTCCTTGCTGTCGTCACAACCCGCAGGCCCCAGGAAAGCCAGGCTACCCAGTGCCAGGGACCAGGCACAAATGCGTGACCGCGCGTACGTACGGGAACGAAACTGCGAACTGGTCATCCGGGACTCCAGAAGTGCCTGTGTTCAACCGAACTGTCAAATCTCTCGCTTTCGGGAAGGCGGAAGCCTGCCGTGCGGGTGAACAATTTGAGTTGTCGTGTGGCTGTGATGTAGTCGATGGGAGATCTATGAAACGCTTGCGAGGCATCGCTCTTCTTCTGGTTTTCCTTGCCGGGACCAACGCCGCCGCCGCCAACGTTACCGGCAGCATTGTCGGGCGGGTGCTCGACAAGGATACCGGCGCCGCGCGATCCGGGGTGACCGTGGTGGTGACCGGCCCGCAGGGTGACGACCAGGCGGCGCTGACCCGCGACGACGGCCGCTTCGAGGTCCACGGCTTGCCCATCGGCGACTATGTCGTGCGCTTCTACCAAGATCAGGTCGTGGTCGAGCGTCCCGGCGTCTTGGTGTCGGTCGACAAGACGGTCCGGGTCGACGCCCGCATGCCGCAGACCGCGGTTGAGACCATCACGGTCATCGAAAAGGCGCCGGCCATCGACGTTGGCTCGTCGCGCGTGGGCGCCACCTTAAACCAGGCTTTTGCGAACAACGTGGCTAGCACGCTCAACGTGGGTGGCCTCCTGGAGAAGACGCCGGGCGCGTATGTGGACCGCCTGCAACTGTCGCCATCGCAGCCGCAAGAGGTGGCGAGCGTCTCGCTGGGGGGCGGTACCGGAGCCGAAAACTCGTACGTGCTCGATGGGGTCAACGTCACTTCGATTGGCTACGGCCTGCTCTCCAGTGACATCCCGACCGCGTTTGTGGACGAGGTCGAGATCATCAGCGGCGGCTACAACGCCGAGTACGGGCGCGCGCTGGGCGGCGTGGTCAACATCGCGACCAAGTCCGGCAGCAACGAATGGCACGGCAGTGCCTTCTCCCACGTGTCGCCAGGGTGGGGCGCGGGCAATCCGCGGCGCGTGCTGTCCAGTGCGACGTCGCTGACCATGACGACCAAGTCCGACTACACCACCAATTTCGGCGCCGAGGTCGGCGGGCCGATCGTGAAGAATCGATTGTTCTTCTGGGGCGGTTACGCGCCCGATCTGGAGTGGAATCACTCGACCCGCTACGCCGATCGTTTTGTCGATGCCGACGGCAACCGCGCGGAGATCTACCGGCGCAATGTCGACGGCACGGCCGCCGCGCATCAGTACGCGGGCAAGCTCACGTACCGGCTGGCGCCCGAGCATTCGCTGTCGCTGGGCGTCTACGGCATCCACGGGTCGAAGAAGAACCTGCGCATGGCCAACGCCGACGTCGACGCCGCCATGACCCGCGATCGGACTCGCAGTCACGATGTCTCGATGCGGTGGCTGTCGAAGCTGCTCGACCGGCGCTGGCAACTGGAAGGCAACTTGGGCCTGCACGCCGAAGGCGCCGACATCAATTCACCCAGCGCAACGGCCCGCGCCCGCAACGGCGTGCAGTGGTTCAACAGCCCCTCGCTGGCCCAGTTCGAGATGGATCCGGCGGTCGCCAAGGCTTGCATGGATGATCCCATGGCCGACTTCATGCACTGCCCGGTCAACGAATATCAGTCGGGTGGCTACGGCATCGGGCGCGACGTCGCGGCGCTGCGGCTGTCGGCTGGAATCAAGAGCACGCATCTGTTTCGCGCCGGCGGCTGGCATCAATTGAAGTACGGCGCCGGCTACGAATGGAACCAGTACGACGACGCTCGCAGCCTCACCGGTCCGGACGGTGGCAGGGCCTTCGTCACGATGAACGGCGACTTCGTGCAGAACCAGACGCTGTTCCGTCTGCGACGCGGTGAGCGGTTGTTTCAGTTCAATGATGGCGACGGCGCGGATCCTGATCCCGACAAGAACGGCAAGCGCGAGGACTTGCTCAACCCGCCCTCCTACCGAGACGTGCTGCGGGCCAAGACCAGCGCGCGCAACACGGATGTGTTTCTGCAGGATAGCTACTCGCCGCTGCCCAATCTGACGTTGAATGCGGGGCTGCGCTGGGAGAGCCAGCAGTTGACAGATTTTGAAGGTCGTTCGGCCATCACCATTCGCGATTCTTTCGCGCCGCGGGTCGGCGTCGTATACGACCCGACCAACAGTGGCCACTCAAAACTGTTTGGTAATTACGGGCGCTTCTACGAATCGATCCCGCTTGATCTGACCAACCGGGCGTTTGGCGGCGAGGGCATCTTGGTCAGCCAGTACGAGGATTCCGCCGCCTGCAAGCAGCCGTTTGATTCCTGGGGCGACGGCAACCCGGCGACCAGTTGGCGCGGCTGCCCAGCACCCGGACACGCCGCGTTGGCGCCCGTGGCGGGCGAAAATCTGCTCGTGCAGAAGAACATCAAGGGCAGCTACACCAACGAGATCGTCGTGGGTATCGAGCACGAGGTCATGGAGGACCTGGTGGTGGGCGCGGCCTACATCCGACGCTGGCTCGGCCGTGCCATCGAGGACGCCAACGGCATCGTTGCCAACCCGGGCGACGTGCCCCAGAAGGTGGTCGACGAGCTGGAGAGTAGGGCGGTCATGAAGGAAGCGGCCGCCATGGCGCCGGGTGCCAGCGCGCAGGCGCAGGCCGAGGCGCAGGAGGCGCGCTTCCTCGCCGACGCGACGGCGGGGGTCGCCGTTATGCCCAAGGCCAAGCGCGAGTACAACGCGCTTCAATTGACGGCGACCAAGCGCTTCTCGCGCAAGTGGTTCCTGCAGGCGTCGTACACGTTCTCGCGTAACCAGGGCAACTACACCGGCCTGTACGCCGCCGATCACGGTCAGCTTGATCCCAACTACACCACGCAATACGACCTTCCTGAGCTGCTGCTCAACCGCCAAGGCCCACTGCCCAACGATCGCCCACACCTGGGGCGGCTGGACGGCTACTACCAGTGGGCGCTGGGCAAAGCAGTGCTGACGCCGGGCCTGTCTTTCATCGCGCAATCGGGACGGCCGGCGAACACGCTCGGCTCGCACCAGGTCTACGGGCCGGGGGAGGTGTTCATCCTGCCGCGCGGCGAGGCCGGGCGCACACCGACCATCACGCGCTTCGATCTGCATCTGAGCTACCGGCGCAAGATAAGCGACGGCAGCACGCTCGACGTGTTTTTGGACGTGTTCAACTTGCTCAACCAGCGCACGGCTCTGGCCGAGGACCTCAACTACACCTTCAGCCCGGTCGAACCGATCGTGGGTGGCGACGCCAAGGACCTCGCCCACCTGAAGGACGCCAGCGGCGATCCGGTCACCCCCAACCCCAACTACCGCAAGGCGATCGCGTACCAGGCGCCGATAGCGGGGCGCCTGGGGCTGCGCTGGATGTTCTGAGCTGATCCGGGCACTACCCACCTTCTCTGGATCCCAGGGCTCGATCGCGCCTTTTCGAACCAGCAGGTCCTGCAGAATGCCGTTGCGCGCTTCGATCGTTGAACCGTCATTCTGCGCGCACCACCGCAGGCAGAAAGTCTGCCAACGTAGCGCTATTCTTGTGGCCGAGCCCCCAAGCCGACCGACCATGCAAGCCACCCCACAACCAGCCAAGCAGTCGTCCATGGCTGCGCTCCAGAAGGCCACGCCGCCTCCGTGGCTCGGGCGGTCGCGCTGGTCGTTGCTGAAGGATGTCCTCGGCGGCTGGCTCCATCTGCGCGACAGGTTCATGCAACTTGGCGGGCTCTTGCTCGCGCTCTTGCGTCCGCGGCTGGTACGCGCGCGCTTGCTGCGCCTCCAGGCGCTCGGGCACATCGATGTCGCGCCGACCATGGCGCAGCTTCTGGTTGCGGCGCGCGATCAGATGATGTTGAGCGCTGTGGAGGAGACCCGAGTCTTTTACCGGAGCCAGGGCATTCCGTGGATCTTCCACAACCTGCGTCGCTTCCTGGCGGGGCCGGCGACGATGCTGGATCCGATGGGACTGCTCTCGCCCCGAGACGCTGTCATCCACCACGTCCTGCAGACCTTTCACCGCCACCCGCTTTACGATCTCGTCCTGCTGCGCGGCTTCCCGGACGGCGTCGCCGAGATGCAGCGCCAGGCCCAGCAGATCCTGGCCGGGACGCATCCGCATCAGCGCGCGTTGGCGTCGCTCATCGAGGACGGTGCCTATCACGCGCGCCTGCTGGACCAGGTCCACGCCTTCGCCGCCGATCCCTACCTAGCGGCGCTCGCCATCCCGGCCGGCCTGGTCGACGATGCCGTGCTCATGCTGGCCATGGACCAGTTCAAGGATCTGCGCGGCTACACCGCTTACGCGGCCCGCTTGCCCACCGGCCCGATGGCGGCGTTGTGGGCTTGGCTGCTGGTCGCCTGGAACGAAACCCTGGGCGGCTTGCTGCACCTCAAGCTCGGCCCGTCGCGCCCCCGGGTCGAATGCTGCGACCCCGATCTGGTTGCTCACTATCTGCCCGTCAGCGGTAGTCGATCGAGACGCTGACCGTTGCTGGCCGGCCATCGACGGGTTTGGGGAAGCGGAAGTCGCGCGCGGCCTGGGCGACGCACATCTCGGCTTCGCCGCTACTGAGGGTGGACTTTTGCACGTCTGCCAGTTCCACGCCGCCGGTGGGCGCCACGGTCAGCACCAGCAGCATGCGGCCGCGCAGCTTCGGGCTCTTCGCCAGCTCGTGCTCGTAGCACTTGCGGAACGCGCCGACTTTGCCGCGCACCACGCGCTCGGCGTCTGGGCCGGGCACGCCGCCAGCAATCGTTATCTTGCCGACGCTGGCGACGCCCTCGGCGGGGCCGCTTGGGTCCACCGCAGCCGTGGGTGCGGCCTGTGGTATCGGCGCTGCGCGGTGGCTGGCGGCGCGTGCCTTCTTGGGCGCCGCCGCGTCGGACGCGGGTGCTGGCGCTGCGTCGGCGAGATCGGGCGCCGCATCTCGGGCCGGTGCCTTCGCGACGCGAGCCAGCTCAGGCAGTGCGGAACGCGCGTCGATCGCGGGCACCGGCTGCTCGTTGCGCGTGCAGGAGGCGGCCAGCAACAAGCCGGCCGCCACGACACCGAACGCATGACGACGCTTGTTCATCAAGAGGGCCGAATTCTAACCCCCCACGATGTCGCCGGTGCGGGTTCTCACGCTCAGAACGGGATGTCGCCCGGCCGCCGGCCGCCCTTCGACCAGCGGGGCTTCTTCTGTTGTCGCCGCGGTTCCATGGCAGTGGCGAGGCCCAGCAGGCTCTCCAGAAAGGCATCGGCGGTGTCGTCCATATCGTCGTCATCCGGCGCTTCGCTTCCCGGCGTTCCTTGCGGGCCGCCAATGAACTCATCAAGCGTGATCTTTCCGTCCCGGAATGACACCACGAAATCGCGTAGCCCTTGCAGTCGCGCGATCTCTTCCTTGGCCCCGGCCATGAGCGAGGCCAGCCCGCGCTCGCCGGTCGTGCGGCCGAAGTGCCGCATCATCTCCATCGGGGGCGAGTGGCGCAGCTCCCACACCTCCTGGGTCAGTTCCTTGAGCTGGGTACGCAGCGCTTCGTTGGTTCGCGCGATGGTCGCGCAACGCCGGTCCACATCGTCGCCCTGCTTCGCGAAAGTGTCCGCTTCCATCCAGGTTCGTTCCAGATCCAGCAACCTGGCCATGTCACCGTCCTGGTACGCGCGCGAGACTTCCTTCATGATCTCGGTGCGGCGATCCTTCTCGGTTTCGTTCTGCACCTTGTCCGGGTGCAGGGCCCCGGCCAGGCGGCGAAATAGATCGCGCAGTGATTCGGCCGCCGGACCCGAGCCAGGTGGTCGCGCCGAGAAGCCGCCAGCGCCTGGCGGCGGCGTGCGAGCGTGCGCGAACGGCTCGTCGTCGTTTGTGGCGGGCTCGGTCGTGACGTCCGGGAAAACTTGGTCGAGGTCGCGTGGCGACAGCACGCCCATGTCCTCCAGCGTGGCGTAGATTTCGGCCACCACGCGGCGGGTTGCTCGTGGCTGCCGCGGGCGCGCCAGAAGTTCGGCAAACAGGGCATGCACCTCAACGTCCAGACGTTGCGACTCATCGACCAGCGGCTGCATGCTGGCCACGGTCTGCGACATCTGCCGGACGCGATCTTCCAGGCCTGCCAATGCCTTCCGCTTGCTCTTGATCTTCTGCAGCAGCGCCTTGTGCTGGCGAAGCAGCGCCAGCAAGCGCTCGGGCGCTTCCTGCAGGCGCAGACCCAGCTGCTCGGGACCTGATGATCGAGAGGCCGTCGCAGGGCGTCGAGGCGCGGGACGCTTCATCCGGCGCAATATAGGCTCAGCGTATACCGCTCTGTCCAGGTGGGAAGCTCAGTGGCCGATCGTGTGAACGCGGCGTTGGTTGTTGGCTAACTTAACGCGTGACCGAACCGTTCGGCGCGCCCTGGGCGTGAGCTAGTCCGCCCACAAGAGTGCGAGGTCGAGCTCCAGGGCGTCGAACGGTTCGGCGCGGACGCGGGCGCCGTCGCGAAACACCGATGCGAGCACCCATTGTCTGTCGCGCAAACGGTAGTTCTCGAGCGTTCGGGTGATGGGATTGACCAGCCACGCGTGTGGCACACCCTCGCGGGCGTAGATGGGCATCTTGTCACTGCGATCGATGCCTTCGGTGGACGGCGACAGCACCTCGCAAACCCAATCGGGCGCCAGGCCGAAGTACGCCGTGTCAGGCAACTTGGGCATCCGGTCGCGCCGCCAGCCAGCCACGTCCGGGACGACCACGTCCCCGTCCAGGTGTAGTTCCGGCTCGTCGAGGATGATCCATCCGCCGGGACCGCCGCTGCCTCGATCGAAAGGCCCGTCGAGCACGCCTCCCAGACGCGAGGAGGCGCGTGTGTGGCGGGGTGCGGGGCGCGGGCTCGTGATCAGCTCACCAGCGATCAACTCGCCGACCAGGTGGTCGGGAATCGCGATCAGGTCATCGTAGGTACCTTGGCGCTTTGCTGGCAGCGACATTGATTCTTGAGCTTAGCGCCGTTTGGCGCCTGTAGCGGCGGGATCCTGCCCACGCGAGCGTGACGGCCTCTAGAACACCGCGCCCAGCACGAAGCCGCCGCCACCCGGTGCCACCCAGCCGGTGGCGCGCCAGGCGAGCGTGTCCTTGGCGGGGCGATCGTATTTGCCGGGATCGTCGGCGGTCACCAGTAGTACGGTGCCCACCACGAGCGCCGCTATGCCGACGCCGGCACCAGCGAAGCCGAGGGTGCGACGCAAACGGGCGCTGTTGAGGTGGTCGTAGGCGCGCTCAAGCTTGGTGGCACACTCCCCGGCGTTGGTCACTCCCAGGGGATCGCACTCGCGGCCACTTTTTTCGATGCGGTTGGCCTCGACGACGTCGCGTTCCTTTTCTGCGGTCGTGACGTCGTCGCTTGCCAGCTTGGCCACGACGACTCCGCCACCGGCCAGCGCGGCCCCCGTGGCCAGGGCGATCACGCCCCAGCGCCGTCGCCCGCGCGCGGCGCCCACGTACGCGGCGCGCGTCTCGGGCGTCGGATTCAAGGTCACGCGCACGCCCGCTTCGCCGCCAGCCGGCAGGTCGATGTCGCGCTCGAGCGGCTCGAAGCCGGCGCGCTCGATGCGCAGCCGATGCGGCCCCGCCGGCAGCGGCAGCGGCGCTCGGTACACGCCGCGGGCGCGACCATCGACGTGCACCTCGGCCTCAGCCTCGCTTACCTCCAGACGCAGGCGCGCCATGTCGGAAGCGGGTGCGCTGGCGTCCTCTTCCGGCTCCAGCGCCAGTTCGGCGGTTGCGCCCTCACGCAGATCGATCTCGCGCCGGGCAGTGCTGTAGCCGCGGCGGCGCAATTCGACCTGGTGCTTGCCGGCGGGCACCGACACAGCAGACAGCACGGGGGTGCGCCCGACGGTTTCGCCGTCGATCGCCACGTCCACCCCGGGCAAGCGACTGCGGATCTCAAGCCGGCCTATCTTGGCCTCGGTCGGGCGCAGCTCGAACGTGACCTCAGCGGCTGCACCGCCCGCCACAGTGACTTCCTTGCGCGAAGGCAGGTGGCCCGACGCCAGCGCGCCGACCAGGTGCGCGCCACCGGCCACACGCAGGGGCTGCGCAAGGGGCGTCTTGCCCGCCTCGATACCGTCAATCTCGATCACCGCGTCCACACTGGTTGTGATGTGAAGGCGTGCGATGCGCTTGCTCTGCTCTTCGAGCGTGCGGCGCGCGCTGGCCAAGCGCTCCTGCGACAGGCTGCCCGGTTCGGCCAGCACCTTGGCGAGTGCATCGGCCGCCTCGACCGGGCGGTTCATGGCCGCGTACACCAGGCCGATGTTGAGCAGCACGAACGGGTTGGGCAGCAGTTCTTGTGTGCGCTTGAACTCGGCCAGCGCGCCGGCGTTATCGCCGTCCTCGAATAGCTTGAGGCCGCGGTCGAAACGCTCGCGCGCCTCGGTCCGCGCCGCGTCGCCGCCGGCGGGCTGCGCGGTCGCGCTGCGTGCCGAGCCGAGGGCAAAGACGAGACACAGTCCCAGGACGTGGTGTTTCATTGAAAAGGGTTCTCGCGCACGAGGCCCTGCTTCTCGGCGCGCGACGATGCACGTTTCTCGCCGGGCGCAGTCGGTGCGGCAACTCTTCGTGTCGCCTCGTTCGCTGATTTTGGCTGCGGTCGCGCCACCGGCTGTGGCCGTGCCTCGGCCGCCGTCGTCGGCGCGGTGGGTGAGGGCAGAGGCGTCATGGGCGCCGCCACCGCCGATGGCGCTGGCACCATCGCGCCGGGGGCTACCGGCACGGTGGTGGTAGTCCCGGCGGCAGCGCGCTCGTCCTTGCGTGACACCATCACCGCCGCCACGATGCCCGCCACCACGCCTACCACGGCCAGCGCGATCAGGGCCTTCACCGCTGGCCGCGGCGCCAGCACGGCGGCCGCCGTCTCGCCCTGTGTGACGAAACCTTGTTGCGTCTCAGGTGCCGCCAGCGCCACCGTGTCACCACCACCGGTCGCGCCGCCCGCGCCCGGACCCTCGGTAGGAACGCTGCCGTACGCCGCCGCTGCCGCCGCGCCGCGCGCGCCGCCCAGCGCCTCCTCGACCCGCCGTCCCAGCTCCGCCGCGCTCTGCGGGCGCTTGGCCGAGTCCTTCTCCAGGCACTCGAGGATCAGGGTCTCGAGCGCCGCCGGTAGCTTGGCGAATTTCCCCGGCAGCTCGGGCCTGGCGGTGAGCTGCAGGGCGACGATCTCGGCGAAGCTCTGGCCCTCGAACGGCAGCCGGCCAGCAAAGATCCGATACAGCATCACGCCCATCGCGTAGATGTCGGTGCGGTGATCGACGCCGCGCCCGGTGCATTGCTCGGGCGACATGTAGAACGGCGTGCCCATCACCGTGCCGGTCTGCGTGGCCGACAGCGTTTCGGTCTGTTGCAAGAGCTTGGCGATACCGAAGTCCAGCACCTTGATGAAGGGCTCGCCGTGCTTGGGGCGGGCGATCCAGATGTTCTCGGGCTTGAGATCGCGGTGGACGATCTGCTCGCGGTGCGCGGCTTCCAGCGCCTCGCAGGTCTGCACCAGGAACCGCCGCGCCTCGGCCGCCAGCAGCGGCCCGCGCTCGATGCGGGCACCCAGCGTCTCGCCCTCCAGGTACTCCATAACGAAGTACTGGCGCCCGTCGCGCAGCTGCCCGAACGAGAAAATGTCGATGATGTTGGGGTGCCCGATCTTGTTGGCCGCGCGCGCCTCGTCCACGAAGCGCTTGACCACCGCCGGATCGGACGACAGCGCCGGTGCCAGCACCTTGATCGCGACCCGCTTGCCGATCACGGGATGGTCAGCCGAGTACACGGTGCCCATGCCGCCGCGGCCGATTTCGCGATCGATGCGGTACTCGCCCACCATCGTGCCCGCTGCCAGCGCGTCGCCCGCCACTGACGAGTCACTGTGCGCGGGCGCTGCGGCGGCCGCGCCCGCCGCCGGGCCAAGCAGCGTCTCGTCGTGTCCCGCGCTCACAGGTCGAAGAACTCGATGACGTTGCCTACAGTGGAGATGTAGTACTTGCCGGCCACGTCGACGCGACCCGTCACCTTGCCGGCCGGCGGCGCCAGGCCGTTGTAGGTGGTGGCGCTGCTGGTGATGGTGTTGACCGCGGCGCCGCGCTGGTCGTACAGGCCGTGCGCGCCGGTGTCAGGTCCCTCGAACTTGTTGTTGCCCTTCTCGGTCATGTTGCCAAGGTCAAGCTTGCCGCTCGAGATTCGGTAGCCGTAATATTTGTAAGTCTTGATCGTGGTGCCGCGCAGCACCGCCTCGACGTTGGCCCCCGACTGGGAGACGCCGGTGGTGGCGCCCTCGATGAGGGAGTCCTTGATGGTCAGCTTGCCGCCGCCGAATGTGACGGCAACGCTGACCGCGGGCGCAACGCTGATGGTCGAATTCGTGATCTCGAACGTGCTCGCCGTTCCAGTCAGGTTGAGCGAGTCCTTGATGTTCGCCTTGTCGATCTTGAGCGTGGTATCGACACTGGCGTTGATGGCGCCGTAAGAGTTGGGGCTAGCCAGGATGGTGAGCCCCGACAGAGTCACCACTGACTTCGATCCGCCGATGGCGATGGTGGGGTAGCTGGTGGTGCTGAAGTCGCCAACGGTGGTGATGGTCAGCGTGCCCGCGGGGCCGTAGAAGTAGACCGCGCTGCTGGCGTGGCTGGCGAACTCGGTGTCCTTGCCGGTGATGGTGACCTTGGCGTTGAGCGCCTGGGGGG
Source organism: Myxococcales bacterium (assembly GCA_031431215.1). Classification (GTDB taxonomy): domain Bacteria; phylum Myxococcota_A; class Polyangia; order Fen-1088; family Fen-1088; genus JANPCZ01. Next base: position 1,741 of record JANPCZ010000124.1, on the reverse strand, counting down.
TGACGTAGAGCCCGTAGTAGCGCGCGCGCAAGGACTTGACGTTGTCGAGGGTGACAGTCTGGTTGGGCTTGCCGACATTGATGTTGTACTGGAAGGAGACCACCGTCAGGTCCTTCGCACCGCCGTCGCCGGCGAACAGCAACCCGTCGACATACGTCGCGGCGCCGGTCTCACCCGGGCCGATGAGCTTGGTGCCCGCGGCGGTCTGTCCCTGCACGGTGACCTTTTCGGGGATGGGGACCATCCAGGTTTCACCGTCGGCCATGCGGTAGTCGCCGTCGAGCAACTGCACGGTGTCACCGGCCGCTGCCACCGAGATTCCCTTCTTGAATGTCCGGTACGGGCTATCGGAGGAACCGCGGCCGGTAGTGTCGTTGCCCATCGGCCCCGACGTGATGGCCGAGACCGTGACGGCGGCGTCCTTCTTGTAGCTGCCACCCAGGGTGGTGAAGCTAAGGGCCTTGGCGCCGATCTTGGCACCGTGGGGCACGGTCACGCTCAAGGTGAAGGTGGTGTCGCTGCCGCCGTTCTCCAGGGTCACGCGCAGATCTTCGAGCTGGAAGTCGCCCGGGCTGCCTAGATTCTTACCGACCACGACGATCTTCACGCTGGTGTCGCCCTGCTTGACGATCGCGGGCGTGGCCGTGATGCCCTCGACCGGTGCCGTCGCGTCGGGCACCATGCGGGGCGCGTCGCCAGCCGGCGCGACGGGACCATCGGTCGGTGCACCGCCACCCGCGCCGCCCGCCGCCGCCAGATCGCGTCCGGCGTCCGGGCTGCCCGTCATGATCGCACCGCCGCTGCCGCCGGCCGCACCGCCGCCCGCACCGCCCCTGCTACCGCCGCCCGCGCCGCCAGTGGCCGCAGGCCCGGTCGGGTCCTTGAGTCCACCTGCTTCGGTCAGCTCGTTCGGCTCGGCGCATTTGTTGTCCGGAGTTGCGCATTTCTGGGTGCGCGTCGGGCAGTCGCGGTCTTCCTTGCATTGGTTGCGGCACTTGAGGTCTCGGCCGCACACCAGCGGGATCTTGCAGTCCGAGTCGAGCGTGCACTTGTCCTCTTCGGGTAGCAGGCAGACCGTCCCACCCTCCATGCTCTTGACGCAGCGGCCGCCGTCTTTGCAGTCGCGCGAGTCGACGCAAATCACGTGGCAGCGCCCGTAGGTGCACGACAGCGGGTTGTTGCATTCGCTGTTCAGCACGCATGTCGCGCCAGGCTTTGGGGTGTCGCTGCCGCCGCAGCCATGTCCGAACGCCAAGCCCACAAGAAAGGCGCACCCAACGAGCCGAGAAAGCCAGGATTTCATTCGCGAGACCTCCAGTTGAAAAATCGTCCGCATTGTTACGTGGAATCGTCCGCGAGCAAAGTGGTTCGCTGGGCTGGGCTGGAGAGCGAAGGTTTGGAAGAAAGTGCTTGATGTCACGTTGGCGCCCTTGTAGGAATATGCGGTTTCGCGTCTTAGGTGTTCGAAGTTCCCAATCGGAGGTCCCCCATGAAGCCTATTTCGAAGTTCGTAGGTCCCGTCTTCTTTGCCGGTCTGCTGGTCGCCTGCGGAGGCACTACGACCCGAACTCAGACGGACGCTTTCGAAGATAACGGCGGCGCTGGCGGCGGCGCGATGGGTGGCGGCGGCGGCAGCTCGATGGGTGGACGCGGCGGCAGCGGCGGGACGCCTGGGACTGGCGGCATGAGCGGAACTGGAGGCACCCGTGCGGATGGCGGCGCGGGCATAGGCGGGGCAGCG
>JANPCZ010000123.1:0-15425 GCA_031431215.1 Myxococcales bacterium | reverse complement strand
AGCGTTTCACCATCTGTTCGAGTACGGCACAGCGTCCATGTTTGCGGTGCTGGGCGCGCCACGAAAGCAACTGGTGCCAGGGCGCGACGGCACGGCCGTGGTGAAGGACGTGCTCGAGGTCCGCTGGACGCTCGACGAGCGAATCAATGACGGTCTTTACGCCGGCCGAGGGCTTGCCCTGATGCGGAAGATGTTCGAGAACCCCGACACCGCCGCCATCGACGCACTGACGCCGCCAGGCCCGAACGGCAACGGCGCAGTGACCCATCCCGAGCCGTAGCGCTGGCTCTCTAGCTCTTAGCTCCAGCGAGCCGGCGCCTGCGATCTGCGCGCGACCTTGTACAACACGGCGCCCATGGCCGCGAAGCACAGCACACCGAGAAGCTCGTAGCCGCCGGCGCCAAGCACGGCGGTGAGTGCGGGTTCGAGCGACAGTGTGGCCATGGCCTTGGCCCAGCCATCGTTGGCCGACACCACGGCAACCACCACGCCAGCGATCGCCCCTCCGGCGACCAGTCCGGTCGCGAACAGGTTGCCGGGGCCCAGGTCCGAGTCCTCGACGTGACCGCTCTTGATGCTTTTGCGTCTGGCCAGCCAATCGGCGAGCCCCTTGATGGCGCCGCCCGCGAAGATAGGCGCGGTGGTCGACAGGGGCAGGTACGCACCGACGGCAAACGAAAGCGACTTCACGCCGCACAGCTCGACCGTGATGGACAGAAACACGCCGACCAGCACGAACTGCCAGTCCAGGTTGTGCGCGAGCAGCCCCTTGATGAGCGTCGCCATCAACGTGCCCTGCGGCGCCGGGTAGCGGTCGGAGCCGATGGCGTGCATCAGGCCCTGATCGCGCATCGCCTGCGTCGGCGTGTCCAGCACTTGCACGGTGAGGCCAATGACCGCAGCCGCCGCCACCGCGCCTATCATCAGGCCCAGCTGCTGCGCCCGCGGCGTTGCGCCAATCAGGTAGCCAGTTTTCAGATCCTGGCTGGTGGCCCCGGCGTTGGCCGCGGCGATGCAGACCATGCCGCCCACGCACAGGGCCATGGGCTGGAAGGCGTCGCCGGTCCAGCCGATGCCGACGAAAATCAGGCACGTCGCCATCAGGGTCGCGATGGTCATGCCCGAGATGGGATTCGACGACGAGCCGATGACACCGACGATGCGGCTGGCGACCGTCACGAAGAAGAAACCGAACACAACGATGAGCACGCCCAGCAACAGCTTGCCAAATACCGACGTCCCCGGCAGGAACGGCAACAGCGCCATCACCACGATCAGGCCCAGGCTACCGAACAGCACGACGGTGATGGGCAAGTCGCGCTCGGTGCGCTTGATGGCGGCCACGCCCGCGCCCTGCTTGAGCGATGCAAAGCTCTCCCGGAACGAGCTGACGATGGTGGGCAGTGTCTTGATGAGCGTGATGAAGCCGCCTGCCGCCACGGCGCCGGCGCCGATCTGGCGGATGTACGCGAAGTAGATCGCGCTGGCGGTGTTGGTGAACGCGTGCGCCGCCGGGTCCCAACCGCCGCGCTTGCTCTGGCCGATCTTGACCAGCTGGTCGTGGATGGCGTCGGGCGGCACCAGCGACGCCAGCAGCGGGATCAGCCCCAGCCACGCCAGCACGCCGCCCGCCACCAGCACGCCCGCGATGCGCGGCCCGATGATGTAGCCGACACCCATGTACTCCGGGGTGATCTCGCCATTGAGCGTGGCCGACGGGAACACGCGGCTGGTCTGCTTCGACACCAGCGCGGGTGTCTCGGCGATGACCCGCGCGATCTTCTGCAGCAACGCGTACACGAACGCGAACCCGACGCCCTGGAACGCGGTGCGCGCCAGTTCGCCACCTTTCTCGCCCGCGATCAGAACCGACGCGCACGCCGTGCCCTCCGGGTAGGGCAGGTTCTTGTGCTCCTTGACGATGAGCGAGCGTCGCAGTGGCACCATCATCAAGGTGCCCAGCACGCCACCGAGCAAGGCCAGCGTGAAGATCGTCCAGTACGAGAAGTACGGCGCGCCGACGCTCTTGCCGGTCGCCGGATCAACTGCCAGGAACAGAAAACCCGGCAGCGTGAACACCACGCCAGCCGCGATGGACTCACCCGCCGATCCGATGGTCTGAACGATGTTGTTCTCGAGAATGGTTGACCCGCCGAAGCGCTTGAACAGCGAGATGGCCAGCACCGCGATCGGGATCGACGCCGAAACCGTCAGCCCGGCCTTGAGCGCCAGATACACGGTCGACGCGCCAAAGATGATCCCGAATAGCACGCCGATGGCCACCGCCTTGGGCGTGAACTCCGCCATACTGGTGCCGGCAGGCACGTAGGGAGCGAAAGGCGGCTCGGACGCGGGCTCGGTTTCAGGTGCGGCGGGCTCGGCCATGCGCGAGCGAGACTACCAGTCCACGACGCTGCCGTCGTCGGCGTCGTAGGCCTCCTGGTTCTTCCAGTCGTGGCCGTACTTGTCGCCGGCCTTCATGGCGGCCTCGTCGAGCTCGATGCCGAGGCCCGGACCGGTGGGCAGATCGATGTAACCGCCCTTCACCTTGAACGGGTGCTTGATGTCGTGCCGGTAGATGGCTTGCCCTTGAGGAACAGCCAGCGCGGTTTGACCAGGAAGGTCTCTAAGCGACATAGAGATCCGAAGGGTTTGGGGTTGATTTCTGAAACACGGAGATCGGGAATCACGCGTCGCTGCGGATGACGTGGGCTCTTCTCCTCCAGGTCATCCGCGTCCGCAGCGTGCGCATGCTCCAGCGCCGCGGAGTCATCGAGCCTGGCCCCGACACCCTCGTCATCGACGACGGACTGGCCGAGCGTGACCCCGCCCTGGCGCAACTGGCAAGGCCCCCCTAGAGGATCGATTTGCGGGGGGAATCCCCCCGGCCGCCGTCGCCGGCCTTCCCCCTGCCGGCCCAGAACTGCGCCGCCGCCCAGTCCTCGTCGTCTTGCCAGGCAGACCGACCGCCCATTGCCCAGGAGCGCCTCCGGGGGGCGGCAGCTCAAGTCCGCGAGACCGAGACTGGACGTTCCGTCGATCGGGCGCTACGGTGCCGCTCGGTTTGACACCAATGAATCAGGAGAGCACTCGATGAGGCACGCATGGTTGGCTGGTCTGATCCTTACTACGTCCGTCGCTGGAGCCTGCTCAGGCTCGGATGACGCCGCACCGGGGCCAGGGGCGGGCGGGACCAACGGAGCCAGCGACGCCAGCGCTGTGGGCCCAACGAATGATGCCGCGAGCACCTCGCCGGTCGCCGGGGAAGCCGGCACGACCGACCGACCGACGGCCGCAACGGACACCTCGACCGCGACGCCGACGGCCGACGCGGCCCCGCGGAACGATGGGCCAGCAGCAGCGGCCGACACCTCCGCAGCCAGCGACATGGCGTCCGCCATGGTGCCTGCCGAATGCGCCGAGTTACAGAAGTGTTGCGAATCGATGACCGACCGCTCCCGCTGCGAGGCCGCCCTGAAAGCGGGCGCCACCAAGCTTGGTGGGCTGACCTGCGACGAACAACTCAAGACCGCGTTACAATCAGTTGGCATCTGCACGACCAAGACCGCCTCGATCAAAGTCACGGCAAAGCCAAAGGGCGTCGAGTCCAAGTACGAATGCAAGTTTCCGGACATGGGTGCGTCGGTGCTGAACCGTGCCGCAGTCATGCCCGACAAGGTGGAGATCTATTGCGAAGACACCGGTGTGCCGAAGAACGATCGGCCCAATGTGACTGTCCTGGTTCCCATGATGGCCGGGATGTTCGACAAGACGAAAGCAACCGTCACGATGTCCACGGCGATGAGGAGCGTGTGGCTGTCCGACCTGAGGGGCGATCTGAAATCCATGTCCGTGAACGTGACAACGTGGGACGCCACGACTCGGCACATGGTCGGCACCGCCGATGGCGATTGGGCCGAGAAGGCCGACTACAAGATGGGCTGGGGATCAGTCCACGTCGAGTTCGACGTCGGCGTCCCGTAGCGAAGAACGACCGTTCGCGGAACCCGCGCCCGCCGTGCACTCGACCCGCAGGGTGACCACCTTCCCGCCGAAGACGCGACCCACCTGCGGGCGCAGCCATATTTTGTTGGGGTGCCGACGGCGCCGTTGGTGTTAGTCCTCCGGTAGCGTCCAGGCCTTGCGCATCTGCTTCAGCACGGTATTGGTGGGCGTGAGCCGAAGAGCGGTGTCGCGGATGAGCCGCGCGACGGGGTTTCGCCATTGCCCTATGCCGCCGATGCTGCGAGAGCGCCTGACGAAGTGATTGGCGCGGGTCAGCCGTTTTGCTTCGTAGCGGGTGAATGCCTGATCGGGTGGATCGCCTGCCGCTAGGCAGGCGGCCAGCACGACAGCGTCCTCGATGGCCTGACAGCCACCCTGGCCGAGGTTCGGGGTCATAGGATGGGCGGCGTCGCCGAGCAGGGTGACACAGCCGTGGCTCCACCGGCGTTCGGGCGGGCGATCGCTGATGTCGGTGCGCAAGATGCGATCAGGAGGCGTGCCAGCGATGAGGCGTTCGATGGGCACATGCCAGCCTGCGAATCGTGCTAGCAAGTCGGCGCGCACGTCGGCTCCGTCGGTCCCGCCGGGCGGGGCGTCCACGACGGCGAACCAATAGACTTCCCCGTCACCAATCGGAACGACGCCGAAACGCTGACCGGCGCCCCAGCTTTCTGTCGCGCATACGGGATCGACGAAGTCGACGGCCGGACATACGCCACGCCAACTGGTGTATCCCGCGTAGCGCGTCGCACCGTTGCCGGATAGTTGGCGCCGCACGGTCGAATGCAAACCATCGGCGCCAACAAGGGCGGTACCAAAGACGGGTGGTTGGACATCGAAGGTGGCCTGCACAGCGTCGCCGCGGTCACCAAATTCGCGCAAGGCGTGGCCACAGTGGACGTCTTGCCCCAAGGCTGCCAGAAGGAGCGCCTGAAGCTTGCCACGATGGATGGCGACCAGTGAATCAACCCACTCGCCGTCGAGGCTCACAGACGTCAACACACGACCGCGGTCGTCGAGGATCTGTGACCGGTTCACACTCTGTCCCGCCTGCAGCACAGCGTCGGCAAGACCCAGGTTGCGCAACGCCGTTAGCGCATTCCTCTGCACCGTGATGCCCGCGCCCACCGGGAGCAACGCCGCCGCCCGTTCGTAGACCGAAAACGGAATCCTCTTTTGCGCCAGTGCGCAGCCAAGCGTGAGTCCAGCAATTCCAGCACCAACGATCACGATCATGGTCGTCTCATGCCACAGCTTGCCGGTAGCCCACAGTGGATATTCAAAATGCTCCATTTCATGCGCCTCGCCGTTCCAGCTCCAGGTTGCGGGCAGCTTGGACCCGAAAGTTGACGTAAGAGTTGTTGTCGGCGAATAGGCCGTCCACCGGGACCGGGCCTTGAATCCACCATCCACTTGATAGCTCGCGCAACGCAGTCTAGAAACCCATCATGCAGCCGCACCAACCGTTCGTTCGTCCGTGCCGCAGCTCTCGCGCGTCAACCCGTTGCTTCGCACTCGCGTGTATCCTGGCGCTCTCCACAACATAGTCGGACCACGGACCATGGCACCGAGACGCGTCCAAACTTTTGCGATCGCGCTTTGCCTCGTGTGCGGGGCGTGCTCTGGCAACCAGCAAACGCCGTCACCCGCCCAGGGGGGCTCAAGCAACATCCCCACAACGGGGGCCGGCGGTAGCCCGGGTTCAGCGGGGGCCGGCGGTAGCCCAGGTTCAGCGGGGGCTAGCGCAGGTGGCGGCCGCGCAGCGGCAGGTACCGGCGGCGCGAATGCCGATGCCGGTCAGGGCGGCGGCGGCGGCCAACCGCCGACCAGCGCAGCTCGCCCCAACATTGTTTTCATCCTGGTGGACGACATGGGCTGGGGCGATCTCGGTGTGTTTTACCAGAACGCTCGTGTTGGCGGCGAGAAGTTCATGACGCCGCAGCTCGACAGGTTCGCCAGCGAGGGTCTGCAGCTCCGCCGTCACTACACCCCCGCTCCGGTTTGTGCTCCGGCTCGGGCCTCGCTCCTGCTCGGCGTGCATCAGGGCCATTCCAACATCCGCAACAATCAGTTCGATCAAACCCTCGACAACAATCACACGCTTGGAACGGTACTGAAGGGCGCCGGCTACGCGACCGCGGCCATCGGCAAGTGGGGACTACAGGGACCTGGCGCTGCCCCACAGCAGCCCAGCCGCCCCGGCCTGCGCGGCTTCGACTATTTCTTCGGCTTTCTGTCGCACCGCTCGGGCCATTACCACTACCCCGACCTGCTGGCGGGCGTCGACGATCAAGGGCAACCCAACGCGTTCTTCGAGAACACCACCAACATCACCAACCAGCTCTCCAAGTGCTACTCGACGGACGTGTTCACCGCGCGAGCCAAGAAGTGGATAGTCGAGCAGCGGGGTACCGCCCCCAACAAGCCCTTCTTTCTCTACTTGGCCTACACGGCTCCGCACTCCAGCTTGCATGTGCCGACAGATTCGCACATCACGGCTACGAGCAACTATCCCGCAGGCGGTGGCCTCACCGGCGGTGTCCAATGGCTCGGCAACGCCGGTGGCATGATCAACACGGCCAGGGGCACCATCGATACGGGCATCCATCCTGACTATGCCGCGAAGGCGTGGCCCATCGCCGCCAAGCGACACGCCACGATGGTGCGGCGCCTCGACGACGCGGTCGGCGATATTCTGCAGCTCCTCAAGGACCTTGCCATCGATGACAAGACGCTGATCGTGTTCTCGTCCGACAATGGGCCTCACAACGAAAGCGGGCTTGCGGGCGGGCCGACCCAGGATCCGACCTTCTTCCGCTCGTACGGGCCCTTCGAAGGCATCAAGCGCGACGTGCACGAGGGCGGCGTGCGCGAGCCAACGCTGGCGCGCTGGCCCGGCCACGTCGTTGCCGGCGCCATCACGCAAACGCCTTCGCAGTTTCACGACTGGATGCCCACATTCGCGGCTCTCGCCGGCGTCCCTGAGCCCGCGCGCAGCGATGGTGTCTCGCTCGTGCCCACGCTCACCAAGCAGGGTGTTCAACGCGATTCCAACGTTTATATCGAATATGATTTGAATGGCATCACGCCCGCCTACCCAGACTTCGTCAACCACGGGGGGCAGGCTCGCAACCAGATGCAGGTGCTGTACCTGGGCCGCTACAAGGGAGTTCGCACGAATATCGCCTCTGCCAACGATCCCTTCAGGATCTACGACACCGAGCAAGATCCGACCGAAGCAACTGACCTCGCTGGCAAGCCTGGGGTGCCCGCAGTGGCTGACTATCGGGCACGCATGTCGGCAATTCGACGCGCGAACGCGGGCGCTCCACGCCCCTATGACGCCACGCCGATCGCTCCGGTCAGCGTCAACGGCCTGGTCAGCGGCCTTGATTTTTTCGCCTATGAAATGGCCACTCCCTGGGTGCCCAGCTGGGCGACCGTCGCCCCGGCCGCGCAAGGCAAGACGGGCTCGCTCGACCTATCCGTTCGCACGCGGGATGCCGACTTCGGCGTCCGCTTCACTGGCTATCTCGAGGTGCCTACCACCGGCGCGTACACCTTCTCTTTGAGTACCGACACCGGCGCCTTCGTTCGCATCCACGAAGCCCAGTTGATCGACGCCGACTTCGCCTACGTTGCGAACTCGGAACGCTCGTCGGGCGTACTAACGCTCACCGCTGGACGCCACCCGATCTCTATCCACTATCGACACGGCAGCGCTGCCCAGCACGCGTTGACGCTGGCCTGGGAGGGCCCACGCATCACCAAGCAGCCGGTCCCCGCGTCGGCTTGGTTTCACTAATCCAGTCAGCAAGGCGGGACCGCAGCCGCGGTCGTCTTGCGCGAGGCGCAGGCGCTCCTGGGCAATGGGCGGGCGCAAGATGTACTTGACCAAGCCCTCTCCATGCAGTGCCTCAAGCGGACATCGCCCCGCAGGCTCGCGATTTCGCTAGGACCGTCAGTTCACGGCGCGAGGCCGGTGCCGAACAGGCTGCTGCCGCCCGTGGCGTGGCACTGATACCCGAGACAAAAACGACTTTCACTCCGCAACTCTCATTAGGCTGCAACGGCTGTCCGACACAAGCTTCCTTCTCGACGATGCGATAGTCGCTTCCATTGACACCCGAGAGAGTGACTTGGGTGATCGTCACTGGCAACGGCCCGGCCTGGGTCACCGTGATCGGGATGGGCGCGCCGGCCACCCGATTTTCACGGAGCCGAAATTGTTAGTGATGGGCATCAGCGCCAGATCGCCTCCCAAAGATGGCGTCGAACGCACCGACATCGTGGCCCGGACACCCAGGCTGCCTGCCCTCGGCCGCGGCCGATCTCTCGTTAGTGCCCCTTTGTCGGCCGCGCAGATCTCGTAACTCCCGCGGCCGAGCAAATCGCCCCGGCTGGAGCTCTCCTACGCAAGCAGCTCGTTGATCTTCCCCATACCCGCGTCATTGAACTTCTCAACGGGCGCCCCGAGGGCCGTGGCGAGCGTCGTGTAGAGATCTGCGATGTGGCGCTTGGTGCGCAGAAAACGCGCCCCCGTCTTCAATGCCCTGGGGCCGTCGAAGACGAACGCCGACAAGGTCGGATTGCCGTGGTGAATGTTGGTTCCATAGGCTGCGATTCCGCCGCACGGAACAATCGTGACCGTCAGGCTATCGACCAGCGCCGGCCCCAGCTCGTTCATCATCCTGGCGACCCAGCCCATCGAGGTCGGCACGAACGCTCGGTATTGCGTGGCGTAGCTGGCGTGGGGTGCGTAGCCGGGGATGAGTGGGTCCATGTCGCCGTGAGCGTCGGTGTTGCCCATGGTCGCCCCGATGACGTTCGTCACGTTGCACTTGAGGGCCAGCGTACTCAACCTGAACATCGAGTCCATCGCGACCACACCTGGCATGTTGCCGATCCCGACGGGCGCGGCGCTCGGAATGGCGCAGCCACCGCCGCCCCCCGCCGCTCCGAGATCTGCGAGGGCCTTTTCCTTCTTCTGGTAGGCCTCCATCGACGTCAGGTACTCGGTAAGCAGCGCCTTCTCCTCCGCCGCGAGGCCTCGATCCAGCTTGATGAGATCCGAGCGCACGACGTCCAGGAGTCTCGTTCCAAACACGGTCGTCGGCGGGGCCCCGGGGGCGCCCGCGGGGCCCGGCTTGACGCCGACCATGCGGCTGAGCAGTGTGTTCGGGTTCAGGGCGTGCTTGGCCTTCGCACCCGCGGCGGCGACGAAGGTTTCCGTAAATTCGTCTCCTTTGGCCCCCCCATGCATGCCAAATAGCAGGCTCTTGACCGGCGTGTCGCGACTGAGGATGGCCGCCACGTGCGCGTCGATCGACGGAGCAGTGGGCACCTCCATGTTGCCCACTGCGGAAAGAACCCCCATCTTGAATCCGTGGATGGTAGTTGAGGTTCCGGTCGTAACGCCGAACATCGGCAGACCGTCGACGAGCACCATCCGGTCTTTCCAGGGGGCGAGCGCTGCGACGAACTCGGGCCACTGCACGCCGACCCTGTCCTCGTCCTGGCCGTCCGTCGGAATCTTGCTGCCGACGAACGTAAGCTCCTTCACGCCGGGTGGGGTATAGCCACCCATCGAAATCTCCCGGACCCAGGATTCGCCGTGTACGAAGAACAGGGCCAGCTTCCGACGGTTGGGCTGGCCAAGCGCGCGCCCGATGAGCAGATCGCCGATCCCAAGCATGAGCGGGGCCGCGGCGACGCCCAGCCCCATACCCTTGAGAAAGCGACGCCGTGCCTGCTTGGCGGCAACGTGGGAACGTCCGTAGGTTTCCATTGTGAGCCTCCTTGAACTTCAGCGGGTACGGTAAAGAAACGCCTCGGATGCGAAGAACGCTTGCAGCATCGCGGTTAAGTCACCGTTCGACGCCTGGTACCGGTTGCGTGCATCCTGCAACGTGCACGCGTCGCCATCGCCCGGCACCCTTCCCGTGAAGAACTCGAATGTCTGCGAGGCCATGCAACTGGCGTGGGTCTGCGACGCGAGCAGCTTGGTCGTCAGGCCTTGCAGGCCCTCGAACGTGCCGTCCTGATCCGTACCAACCAGCTCGCCGGTCCTCACGATGGGCTTCCCGGATTCCACGTCGCGGGTTTTCCCGTAGTCATCGAAGCCCTCGAAGGCGAGCCCGATCCCGTCCATGAGCCTGTGGCAGGCTGCACAGGTCGGGTCTTTCTTGTGCGTCGCCAGCCGGTCCCGGGCGGTTTTGGTGAGATCCTTGCCCGGCGCGACGAAGATGCCCACGGGGGCGTTCGGCACATTGCCGCACAGGAAACGCTCGTAGACGAATCGGCCACGCTTGACGGGGGTCTCGATCTCGCCCGCGTCCGCCGCTGCGTGGCCGACCAGCCAGGCCGGGTGGCCCAGCATCCCCATACGATCGCCCGTATACGTGTACGGGGCGGCCGTGGTCGAAGTGCCGGTCCCCGGCGCGTTGTAGCTTTGCGCGGTCGCCGGGCTGACGAAGCCGCTCCGGCTGGTCAGCAGCTCTTTGAAGAAGTCCCTGTGGGCGTTCTTCTTCAGGACGCTGTCGGCGAATTGCTGTGCTTCGCGAAGCAAAGCGTCGGGATTGTGAAATTTCTGGGCCTTGGTCACACCGGCCACATCCCCCTGTCGGAACAGCTCATCCACGAACCTGGCCACCGGGGCCTTCTTGTCAGCCGCCGTCAGAAGGCGCGTGATGTGTCCGCTGACGGAGTCGGGCTGGAGCAGCGCCCCGTTCTTCGCATCCGCCCACAGAGCCTGGTCCGGCGGTCCGTCAGTCAGGGCGTAACTGAGCGCCTCCGCGACCTCGAAAGCGTCGAGGCGGAAACGGCCGCTTTGCTCGACGCCGATCTCGCTTCGAAGGATGAAGCGCGGCGAGACCAGAAGGGCTTGCAGACCCACACGAATGCCCTCGCGGCGCCCACCAGGCGAGGACACGGCGGCCTCGGCCACCGCGAGGTACTGCGCGACGTCTGCCGGGGCCATAGGTCGGCGAAACAGGAGCTCCGCCTTTTGGATCAGCGGCGCCTCGAGGCAGGCTTTCAACGGCCCAGTGCCGCTCACGCACGGCGCGATCGTCGGATCTGCCAGTAGCTTCTCGGCGGCGTCGAACGAGGCCACCACGATGTCCTCGGCGTCGATGGGCAGCACACGTCGGTCTTTCGACGTCGTGGTGAACTTCACGTGACCGCCGGCCACCACGTCGAGTGGTGCTTTCGTCGCCGGCGCCACCAGATCCTCGTTGGCGGCGGCGGATCGGCCCTTGATCGCAGAGGCCACCGTCTTTCCCCACTGGATGTCATCCAGCCGATAAAGGCGCTGTCGTGACGCCGTCGCCGGCTTCACACAGTTCACGGGGGACGGCGCCATGGGCGTGCCGGGGGGGACCATGCCGCCAGGGCTACCGGGGGTGCCGGGGCTGCCCGGGTTAGCGGCGCCGCCTGGGCTACCGGGGCCACCGGTGCCTCCGGGACTACCAGGATTCCGCGGGCCAGGGCCACTTGGGTTGTCCGATCCCCCTGACTTGCCCTCGATGGCACCCGTGCAGGCGGGCGCGACCAGAAAGACCGCGGCCGCGAGGCCTAATCTTCTCATGATGAATCCTCCGAGTGAGTGGGGCCGGGGGTACCCGGGACAGGGAAGCGGCTTTCGCATAACCAGATGCCGTCGCGCTGATGGGGTAACGTTTGCCCAAGCCTTTTTGGTCGATTGACACGATCGGGCGTGTTAGCCGTCAGTCTGACAGGCTGGACTCGACGCACGCCCGCAGCGCGGCACGCGCGCGGAACAGGAGCTGCTTGGTCGCCGCCACCGAGCGGCCCAGCCTGGCTGCGACGCCCTCTATGGCAAGGCCGTCTTCGTAACGAAGCGCCACCGCCGTCGCCGCGGCGCCGGCCAGACCCTGCCGGCAGGCCATGAGGGCGCTTGCCAGCCGCTCCTGCTCCGAGGCTGCGCGGCCGTCGTCGCTGTACTGCACGTCGAGATACTCACGGTAGAGGACCATACGCTGGCTCTCGCGCGACGAGCGGCGCATCTCCTCGCGGAAAACATTGCGGGCGATGCTGCGCAGCCAGGCACCTAGGTCGCGGCCCGCGTGTTGATGAAGGTGTTCGTACGCGTTCACGAAGCACTGTTGCACCAGGTTCTCACACCTATTCGGGTCACCCAGCATCCCCGCCATCAACCTCCAGATATCGGACCCGTAGCGGTCGACGATCTGGGCGAACACCTCGCTCTCGCCCGCCAACACACGCCGGACCAGCTGCTCGTCCGCGGGGTGGTCGGTCGACGTCGGCTTCATAAGGCGATCCACAACGCAAATGCCGACGGCCCGTTTTGGTTACGCGCCGCGGGTCGGTTACTTCCTCGCGGGCACGGCATCCTGTAATGGTAACTGGCGACCAGACATGACCCGCATCGAGGAATTGACGCTGCGTCAGGTGGACGGAGAGCTCTCCGACGAGGCGGCGCGCGAGTTCGATGGCCTGCTGGCCTCCGACAGCGAGGCCCGCAGGGTGTTCGTTTCGCAGCTCAAGATAGAGGGCGCGCTGCGCGGCAGCCTGTGGCTGGCGCGCAAGCGCCAGATCGTGGCCGGGGTCATGCGGGAGATCCGCCCGGCAGTGCGGCCGCGGCCGTTGTCGGCAGCGCGGCCCTGGCAGGTCTACGTCCTGGCCGCCTCGGTGCTGCTGGCTGCCGGTGTGCTAACGGTGCGATGGCGACGCTCCCAACCCGGTCCGGTGCCAGCGTCGAGCGATCTGTCGCCCTCTTTCGCCACGCTCGCGGCAGCCAGCGGCATGGTGACGGTGTCGCGTGGTGCCGTCAAGCAGGCCGCAACAGCGGGCCTTGCCCTGGTGCCTGGTGATCGCATCGAAACCGCCGCAGGCTCCGGAGCGACGCTGGCCTACCTGGGCGCGTCCCGCTTCGTGCTCAGCGCCGAGGCGACCTTCACACTGGATAGTGCAAGATCGCCGCACACCGAGGAAGGGTCCCACCAGGAGAGCGTGCTCCGTCTCGATCGCGGCAGGCTCGAGGCCTGGGTGTCACCGCAACCGCCGGGCCGCACGATCGCGTTTGTCACGCCGCACGCGAGGGCCATCGTCTTCGGTACGGGGTTCTCGCTCGCGGTCACAGACAAGGTGACCCGGCTGACGGTGAACGAAGGGAAAGTCGTCTTCGTGCGCCTACGCGACGGCCGCACCATAGATGTGGGCGGAAGCCAGCACGCGCAGTCCGACGAGGGCGATCCCGCGATCGCGAACCCGCCACCCACGCCGACAGCGCCGCCGCTCCGATCGGAAGTCGTGACCGTGATCAGCCTCGACTTCGAGGACGGCCGGACGAGCAACGCCATCGAAATGGGCCTCCCTGCGCAGGGCCCGCCACGGGCCGGTAACCGCTTCGCACTGGTGGGCGAGCTCGGCGAGTCGGGCACCTATGTGGTCAAGGTAACTCGGCGCCCGCCGCCATTGTTCCATTACTCGGACACGCAGGTCATCGCCTTCGACTACTGGATCGGCGCCGACGCGAAGAACATCTCGATCCTGTGCTGGCACGGCCAAACCAAGGTGACCTTGATCTACTGGCTCACCTCGCCGGTGCACGAGACCTGGGGCCACGCCGAGATCCGCGTCGCCGACATGGTTCCCGAGGAGGGTCCGAAGCTCGCCCTGCAAGAGGGCGATAGCATCCACAACGTGTACATCAGAGCCGGGAGCCTCATCGGCAAACCGCTGCTCATCGACAACATCAAGGTGCTTGACTACCCCCCGGGTGCGGTGCCGACCAGCAGTCCCGGTGGCAGCGAGGAGAAGTTCTAGGCTCTGCCGACTGTACGCTGCCACAACCGCCGGCGCAGAGGATGTCGAACGCGGCCTAACTGGTGAACGTGAACCTCGCAACGTATCCACTCTCCACGGTGCCAGTGACTTGCATTGTCAGTGCGTTGAAGCGAGCCACATCGCCTCGCAGTTCGATGTCGCGCGCCACGGTGACGTTGTTTTGTCCACGGCCGCGGTAGAGCTGACTGTCGTAGACTTCGGTTTCGACGGTCTTCGGGAAGAAGAAGTTGGTCGTGGTCTTGCTGACGCCGCCGATCCGGAGCTTGCCGTGCAGGTGGGTCAGTCGTCCGGAGTACCAGCCCGGGAAGATCGACGTGAAGCGGCAGCGGCCCATGCTGTCCGCTTGTTGGTAGCCCCGCAGGAACGTCAAGCCGGCCGTTCCCTGGGACGGAAAGTCCGAGTAGACGCCGGCGCGGTCGGCCTGCCAGATATCGACGATGGCGCCCGCGATCGGCTGGCAGCGAGCGTCTTGCACGAAAAATTCGTAGGTGATCCGGACCCCGTCGCGACCTTCGGTGATGTCCGAACGGTTCAACTTTTCGTCCTTGTAGAAAGGCCCTTCCGGCACCGGCGGCGTCGTCGTGCAGACCGTCGCGGCGTCATTGGGATCGGTTCCGTCCGCCGCGGCGTCGCTTACCTTCGGGGACGAGCCATCGACCTGCGCCGGAGACGCACGGTCGGCGGACTGGGAAGCCGAGGGACCGTCGGACGCTGCCGCGGGCGCGCCGTCGGTCACCATGGGCGTCGACCCTGAGTTTGCCGGCTGGGATCCGCTATCGGGCGCCGTTGGCGACACAGGCGTACCGCCAGCTGAGCTGCTACCACAGGCCTCGTTGAAGACCAGGGGCAACCCCGCCCCGGCCCAAAGAGCGCTCCTCAGAAATTCCTGTCGGGAAATGAAATGTTTGGGCATGGGACACACGATGACCTGCTGAGCATGCGCCGCGCACGTTAAGGCATGTTAAGGCTGGCCCTGCGCCTCCGCTGGCGAGTCGCCCTTCCGTACTATTGAGGTGGTGATGGACCCGTCATCTAGAGCCGCGCGACGAGAGTGGCTGTTGCTGCTCACGATGCTCGGCTTTTGCGGCATGCTCCTGGCGTTGCAATACCGCTGGACGGGAGCTCTCAGTCGCGCGGGGTTGGCGTCCCTGCAAAGCGGCTTGCTTGCCAAGACCCGTGCGGCAGCCGACAGCTTCAATGGCGAGCTCCGGCGGCTGTGCGTCTCGCTTTTGCCCACCGAGTCGGAGCTGGACGCCCGGGGTTACGAGAGCGCACACGCCTCGCGCTTGGCCGACTGGGTGGCGACGGAGACTCGGCGTCCCTTCCGTCGCATCGCCGTCGTCGTGCCCGAGGGAAAGGACCTCGCGCTGCGCGAGCTGGATCAGCGCGACGGGAAGCTGCGCGCGATGGTGTGGCCCGAGGCGTGGAGGACGCTGTCAGCCCAGATGGGGGGCCGATGGAGAGGGGACACCGGGCCGCCGTCCGTGGCAGCGGGATCGTGGCTCGTCGAGCTGCCGATTTTCGGCCGTGACCAACACGAGCGAGGCTGGATGATCTTCGAGATCGACGACGCGTACGTGCGAGACACT
>JANPCZ010000122.1:0-101267 GCA_031431215.1 Myxococcales bacterium | reverse complement strand
CCGCCGCCGAACCAGCCGCTGTCACCGCGCTCGATACGACGGAAATTTGCGTGGACCGTCGGCACATGCGGGCTGCGCGGATGCAGCACCAGCGAGATGCCGGTGGCGCGAAAGCTGCCGCCGGATCCCGGTAGCCCGGCGGCCATGTCGGGGCGCAGGTCACCGTGAACCTCGGAGAAATTCACGCCCGCCTTTTCGAACAGCGCACCATCGGCCAGGACGCACGTGCGCCCGCCACCGCCGCCCGGCCGCTGCCAGAGATCTTCGCGGAAACGCCCCCCGTCCAGAGCTTCGAGCCCAGACACGATGCGGTCCTGCAGCCCGGTGAAATAATCCGAGGCTCGCTGATAGAGCGGCGCACCTGGGGTCACAACGCGACCCCCGTGACCAGCGAACGCAGCGCGCTCACATTCCGGGCGACGTCGCGATACTGGGGATCTCGCTTGGCAACCTTCTCAAAGAAGTACAGCGCCTCGCGCTTGTCGCCGAGGGTCTGAAACACCGTACCGAGCTGGTAGTAAAGCTGGGTGGCCTCGGCGTTGGCTATCTGCGGACGGTTGAGCGCCTTCTTGTAGTGGACCACCGCCTCGGGCGGCGCGCCCTTGGCTTCATGGCATTCGCCGATCATGGTCAGAGCGAAGACCTCTCGTTTGGAGTCCTGCGCGAGGATCAAGAATTCTTTGATGGCCGCGTCGAACAAACCCATCTCTTTGTATGCGATGCCGAGATCGGCGTGGGTCGTGAGATCGACCTGCCCGCCGCCCGCGACCACGGCGCGCGGACTGACACCCTCGGCGCCGGCGGACGCGGCGTCAACCACAGTCGGCTCGGTGATCTCGTCCTCGACCATCGACCTCACCGCCGGCTCGTGTACCGGCGGCGTGCTGCCTCCGATGGGTGTCGCGGGTACGGCGCCATGCTCCACCGGCGAGCTCACGACACCGTCGGTGGCATTCTCCAGACTCGCGAGACGCATCAGGCGCTGCTGGATCAGGGAGTGCGGACCGTGGCGCGACGACAGCTCGTCGAGGAGGGTCTGCGCCTCGTCGGCGATGGCCTGCTCGAGGAAGAAATCCACCTGCTCGAGATCGGCCAGCATGGACTCGTCGGGCGGCGCCTCGACCGGGGCCACGGCCACGGCCGACTCGGGCTCCTCAATCAGGTCGTCGATGGCCAGTTCCTCGGGCTCGACGTCGACGAAGACCAGCTCCTCTCCCATGCTCTCGCCGATCTCCAGCAACGGCGACTCGTCGTCAAAGCCCTCGACGCCGACCAGGGTTGGCATTCTGGGATCCGACGGCATGGCGATCGGAGCCTCGTCCAGGGCGGGGACACTGTCCTTGGCCGCGATGGTCTCCAACACCTTGACGGCGCGCCTGGCACTCGCATCGATCTCGAGCGCTCGCTTGGCGTACGTGGCGGCCTCGTCGGGGCTGCCCGCCAGGAGTTGTTCGGCTAGGGTTTCCAGCTCGACCACAGCCTCGGCGGTGCGGCCCAGCTGCAGCAACACCGCTGCCAGACGCTCGTGCGCGCCGACATGCGTGGGCAAGAACTCGAACACCTTGCGCAGGTGATCGACCGCGCGCTCGACCAGCCCGTACTTCACGAATACATCGGACTCGGAGATGATCCGCTCCACTTCAGCCGCGGCCTCTTCCTCCGTGCGTTCGAGGATGGCGCCGGCCAGCGCGACCCGCTCGGCGGTATCCCTGACACCGCCCAAGTCCGCCGAGACCTCGGGGCTCAGGAATTGCGGCACCGCCATCTCCGAGAAGGTCAGCGCGTTGCTCCCGACCTGCGAGGGACGCGTCAGACCGGGCGACGACGGGGGGAAGCCACGTGAACCCGCCTCTGCCGCAGGCCGGACCAACGAGGCCGCGAAACCAGGCGGTGGCGGTCCCACGAAGCTCGAGCGGTCCGACAACTCCATCGCTTCCGCATCCTTGGGATCGAGAGCCAGCACGCGCTGGATGCACAAGTTGCGCTCGGGGATGCGGCCCTGCTCGGCGTACACTTTGGCCAGCTCCTTCAACACCTGCACCGTCTTCTGCACCTGCCCGAGCTGCTCGAACGCGCGTGACAGCATGTCCAGGACCTCGGTGTCCTTCGGATCCGCTTTGAAACACAGCTGCAGCTTGGCAAGCGCGAAGCGGGCGTTGCCGCGCTCGATGTACTTGACGGCCATCTCTCTGGCCAACGCGTAGCTTTCGGGCTGGTGGAACAGCAGGCGCTCGGCTACGCGCAAGTACTCGTCGGTACGGCCCTGCGCCAGCAACTGCTGCGACGCCAGGCCGAACTCGGTCACCGCATCGTCGACCTGGCCAGCCTGCGAGCACGCCTCGGCCAGCTTGATGCGGGCGACGACCTGATCGGGATTGAGGTCCACGATCTGCCGCATGGCTGTGATGGCTTCTTTGGCCCGTCCGGTCTTCTGAAGGACATTGGCCGCCTGCTCGAACTGCTGGATAGCGTCTGACAGCAGGCCCAGGTGCCGGTAGATCTCAGCCAGCTTGAAGTGAGCGTCGATGTAGGACGGCGTCAGCTTGAGCACGTTCTTGTAGACCGCGACGGCGCGCTGGAAGAAGCCTTGCTCGACGTACAGATCGGCGGTCTTGAGGTAGACGGCCGTCGCCTGATCGTTCTCGCCGCGCTTGACGTGGATCTCGGCTATGCGCAGCCACGTGCGGGTGTCCTTCGCGTCCTCGCCGACCGCCCGCTGGAACTCGGTGAGTGCCTTTTCCAGACTTCCTCGCTCGAGGAACTTCTGGGCCGCAGCCAGGTACTTGTCTTTCTTGGTCACCACGGTTGCAAGCCGCCCAGTCTTACCGCGAATACCGTCGCTGTAAAGGCGACTTCACATGCGTTCGATGAGGTGGGTATCGAGACGGCCGGCGATGAAATCAGGGTGGTCGATCAGGCGACGATGGAAGTCCACGTTGGTCTTGATGCCCTCGACGACGAACTCGAAAAGTGCGCGCCGTAAGCGCGCAATGGCCGCCGGCCGGTTGTCGGCGCGAACGATCAACTTGGCGATCAGGGAATCGTAGCTGGACGGAACGCGGTAGTTCGCGTACACGTGCGTGTCGACGCGAACCCCGAGGCCGCCGGGCAAGTTCAGCGCAGTGATGACGCCAGGAGAAGGCGCAAACGTGATCGGATCCTCGGCGTTGATGCGCACCTCGATGGCGTGACCTCGCGGGCGCAGATCCCCACGCAAGCGCAAGCTGTCGCCGGCGGCCAGGCGTATCTGCTCGCGCACCAGATCGACCCCGAACACCTCCTCGGTGACGGTGTGCTCGACCTGGATGCGGGTGTTCATCTCCATGAAGTGGAACTTCTTGTTCTCGTCGAGCAGGAACTCGAGCGTGCCCACCGTGCGGTAGCCGATGGCGGTGGTGGCCTTGCGCGCCATGCGCAAGAGTTCCTGGCGGCGCTCGTCGTCCAGCGCCACCGACGGCGCCTCCTCGACCAGCTTCTGGTGGCGGCGCTGGATCGAGCACTCGCGCTCGCCAAGGGCGATCGCACTCGATCCGTCGCCCAGAACCTGCACCTCGATATGCCGAGGCCTGGCGATGTAGCGCTCGATGTATACGGTGGGGTTGTTGAAGCCGGCCTGGGCTTCTGCCCGCGCGGCCGCCAGTTGCGACCGCAGCCGGGCCCGATCCTCCACGATCTTCATGCCTCGGCCACCGCCACCGCCGGCCGCCTTGATAATGACCGGCAGGCCGATGCGTTCGACCGCTTCGTCAGCTGCCCGATCGGTCTCGATCGCACCGGTGCCGGGCAGTATGGGCACGCCCGCGGCCGACATGGCTTTGCGGGCCGCGACCTTGTCGCCCATCGTGCGCATGACCGAGGCCTGCGGACCTATCCAGATGAGGCCGCACTTCCCCACCACCTCGGCGAAGTCGGCGCTCTCGGACAGGAAACCGTAACCCGGGTGCACGGCATCGGCGCCGGTGACCTCGGCGGCACTGATGAGCGCCGGGATGAACAGGTAGCTCTGCTTCGACGGCGCCGGGCCGATGCACACCTTTTCGTCCGCGAAGCGCACGTGCAGCGAGTCCGCATCCGCGGTCGAGTGCACCGCCACGGACCGGATGCCCATCTCACGACAGGCCCGTATGACCCGAAGGGCGATCTCGCCCCGGTTGGCGACTAGAACTTTCTTGAACACGAGACGGGTCCCCGGGCTAGCCCTGCGACAGACGGAACATGGCCTGCCCGTACTCGACGTGATCGCCGTTCTTGACCAGGATCTCGACCACCTTGCCGTCGCTCTCGGACTCGATCTCGTTCATCAGTTTCATGGCTTCGACGATGCAAACCACCTGCCCTTTGCGGACCATCTGGCCAAGTTCGACGAATTGCGCAGTCTCAGGCGAGGCGGCTCGGTAGAAGGTCCCGACGAATGGTGACGAGATGACAACACCAGTTTCGGCCGCTGCGGATGGCAAGAGCGCGATGGTCCCGGTCGGCCGCGCGGGTGTGGCCGGATCGAAGGGCGATGCGACAGGTGCGCCAGCAACGCCGCGCCGAATGCGCACACGCCCCGAGGGTTCCGCCTCGACTTCCGCCAGATCGAACTCCGCGGCGATGCGGGCCAACTCCCGCACGGTCTCGAAGTCGACGGCGCCCGACGCCCTCTTGCTGCCGGCCTTGGCTTTTTTCATCGGGCGAAACGTCTATCAAAGGAGGCTGGGCGCCGCCAGTGCCCGACGGCTTACAACTCCTTGAGAAGCTGTGGAACCAGCAGGCGCATCAGATAGCGGACCTTGCCGAGATTGCCTCCGGGCGCCAACGCGACGCCGAGAAAGTACTCCTCGTTGAGGGGCGCCACGATGACGGTAAGCTGGTCCGCGCGAAAAATAGTCTCCTGCAGCTTGCCGACCTCCATCAGTTCGGCGGCTCGACGCATCTGGGTCAGCACGTGCGCCAGCTCCATCCCCACGGTCTGGATGTCAGTCGTCTGACCGGCCTTGGTGTAGGACTCGACCGCGATGCCGTCGAATCCCATCAGGATACCGGCAATGCCGCCATCGACCCGATCGACCACCTTCTGAATGCTTTCGCGGAACATAGCTTGGCAGGGCTTCTAGGCGCGGGCCGGTCGGGGTGTCAACAGGACGTGCGTGGCAGGCACGTGATCAGGGCGTCGGCATGCCGACCGTGGGAGCCAGGCGCGGCACCGCCGGACACTCGAGGTCCCGGCCCGAGGCATCGCGCGCGCAGCACAGCACGGGGCCATAGTCCTGCGCCGGGTTGCACGGGTTGCCCAGGTAGGGATTCGACGCCAGCTTGCTGCACGGCGGGACCTTGGGAAACGAAAAGTCGGCGAACTGGGGTTGCGTGAACCCGGTCTGCAGGCAGCCGTAGCAGACCCGGATCGGGAACTCGAACGGATCGGAGGTGATGATCGACGAGCCGTGCCTCGCCTTGGCGCGGATGGTCACCTTGAAACGGACCTGCTCGCGAAGGTCACTCGGAAGCTTGCCCTCCTGGAACATCTTCAAGATCGCGGCCGCGTGCTTGGCGCTGATGACCTCGGCGATGGTCGCGTGGGTCTCGTCGGGGAGGATGACGAGCGGCGCGTTCCACTTGAACACCGGCGGCGCATCGGCCGGCCAGGTCACCCGGATGCCGGGCGGCGGGTCGATGCGCACCTCGAAACCCGTCATCTGCAGACGGTTGGGCTCGACGTCCAGGGTCTTCTCACCAACCAGCGGCAACACATTGGTGACCAGCGGGTACAGCCGATACGGACGCGGGCGGTCGAGCGCGACGTCGAGAGTCCCCGACGCCAGATATACCTCGGTCCGGGTACCCGGTATCTTGCAAGTGTTCTCCACCACCTCCGGCACCTGGGCCTGCACGATGAAGAGGCCGCTGCCCGACTCGACACAGCCTGTGAGGGCGACCCCCGCCAGGACCAAACCGCTTCCGACTTTCAGGTGGTTGCGCATGTCACGCTTCTCCCTTTTCGCCAAGCGCCGCGATCACGTCGTCCGCGACGGCTTGGGCGTTCTTTCCCACTGTATCGATGCTGATCGGGGCCCGGGCATAGAAAGCTTCGCGGCGCATGAGCAGATCGCGCGCAGCGGCCGCCGGATCGGCAGCCTGGTCGAGTAGCGGCCGTCCCGACCTCTCGCCGGTACGCCGCAGAATTTCATCGACCGGAGCGGTCAGCGCGACCACGCGGCCGCGCGCCAGCATACGCGCCAGGTTGTCGCCATGGCACGGCGTGCCTCCGCCACACGCCACGATGGTGCCCGCAAGCCCCAGCGAACGCTCCAGGGCCTCGGCCTCGTGACGACGAAAGGCAGGCTCGCCCTGCGTCCGAAAGATCTCCGCTACGCTCACGCCGGCCACCTGTTCGATCGCCCGGTCGAGGTCGACGAAAGTACGCCCGAGCCGGCGCGCCATGATCCGCCCGACCGTGGTCTTCCCGGTCGCCATGAATCCGATGAGTACGATGGGGCGATCATCATTGCCGCTCATTGCCCCAGAGCACGCGCGCGGTTCGCGATGCGCGGTGTGATGAAGACCAGGAATTCGGTGCGATCGTCGTTCTCGCGGCGGTTGCGGAACAGGGCGCCGATGACCGGGATGTCGGCAAAGAACGGCACCTTGGAGTTATTGAGGCCTGAGTTGCGCTGGTAGATGCCGCCGATGACCGCGGTATCGCCGTCGCGCACCAGCATCTCGGTCTTGGCCTCCTTCTTGAGGATGGTGGGATCGCCGCGCGCGCCGGTGTTGACGAAGTCCGGCTCATTGCGGGTGACCTGGATCTTCATGATGACCGTGCCCTCGGCTGTGACGTGCGGGCGCACCGTGAGGTTCAGCTTCGCGTCCACGAAGATGGTCTGCACGCCCTGGGCACTGACCACGGAGATGGGGATAGCTACGCCCTGCTCGATCGTCGCCTCGACGTTGTCCATGGTCGAGATGCGCGGCGACGACAGGATGCGCACCTGGCCGGCTGACTCGAGCGCCGATAGACGCAGATTCAGGTTGAACGCTCCCGCGACCGAGCCGAGCGTCAGGCCCAGAGCGCCGCCGCTGCCGAGACCAGCCGCCACCGGAAGGTTGACCGCAAAGTTCGGATTCGCGGTGCCGGTGCCTGATCGCGGGGCCGGCACCAGACCGGCAGTTGGCGTGGTGGAATCGGTGGCGCCGCCGCCAACGCCCACGTTGTATGGGAAAACGATCCCGGTCGGGTTGCCGTGGGCGGCGTCGGCGAACCCGCTGCCGCCCCACTGGATACCGATCTGGCGGATGAACGTCGTGCGCGCCTCGACGATGCGCGCCTCGATCACCACCTGCGACGTCTGCGTATCGAGGTTGCGGACCAGCTCTTCGATGAGCGAGAGGTTGCGAGCCACGTCGGTGATAATGAGATTGTTGGTGCGCTCATCGACTTCGATCTTGCCCCGCTGTGACAAGAGACCGCGCGCCCGATCCGAGAGGCTCTTGGCCTCCGCGTAAGAAACACCGATGAGCCGCGTCTCGGTCGGCAGCACGTCGGTTATCTGCTTTTGTCGGGCAATTTCCTGCTCAAGTTCCTTCTCCAGCACCGACAGCGGCGCGACCCGGAACAGATTGCCCTCACGCACCGAACCCAGCAGCTTGGCGCGCAGCACGACGTCGAGGGCCTGATCCCACGGCACGTCCTTCATCTTGATGGTGACCTCACCCTTCACATCGTCGGAGGTCACGATGTTGACGCCACCCACATCGGACAAGAGGCGCAGGATGTTGTGTATGTCGGCGCCCTTGAAGTCGAGGTCGATGCGGCGTCCGGTGTAGCGCTTGCGGGACATGTTCGGCCGTGCCGCCGACGGCTCCGATGCGGCAGGGGATGATCCGAGAGTTTGGGCCTGCAGAAGGGCCAGCGGTCCAGCATGAAATGCTGCCACGATCGGCGCCCGCACGAAAACGTGGCGGAAGTCGAGCGACCGCGCGCGAGCGTGAACTGTGCCAGGCACAGGCAGGCTGCCCATGTTGACCTTCGGCCCGCGCTTGTCGAAGTCCCAGTACAGCCGTGTGCCGTCCTGGCGAACGTGGCTCGGCACGTCCTCTGCGAGGTCGACATCCACCCGGACCGCTCCACGCATGGCGGGATCCCGATACGAGCTGATGACCTTCACAGGCCCCAGGTACTCGGTCGCATCCAGGCTGCGTTCAAGTCCGCGCGGCAAGTCAGCGTGCAAGAGCCGTAAGGTCAAACGCCGGCCGCCCGACTTCTCGACCGCGAACAACGACGGCTCGTCCAGGTCGATGATGACGGTCGAGCGCGCCGGCTCGTCGACGAAATCGATGCGCTGGACCAGCGACGGCACCCTCAGCGTGATGCTGACTGGCGCGCGGGTCGCAAGCGGCGCCGGTGTCATAGGCGCAAGCGCCGGGGCTGCGGTCGGCGGTCGGGTGGGGGCGAGCAGAGCCGCAGCGGCCAGAATGCGGCCGGTGGCCGGCGGCGCCGAGCTGGTCGCCGCAGGTGGCCGCGCGGGAGCCTTCAGCGCGACGGTCGGCTGTGCCGGCACGGACGCCGTCTGGGCCAGGCGTACTTGATCGTTGAGCTTGCGCAGTTCCGCGGCCAGCGCGCCACGATCGCTCACCAGCTTGGCGCGATCGCTTTCCAGCTTCGCGCGTTCGAGTTCCAGCTTGTCGCGGCTGGCCTTCAGCTCGACCAGGCGCCGTTCTTCGCTGCGGCGGGCCGCTTCGGCAGACAGGCGTCGGGCTTCGTCCTCGTCGCGCTTCTGGTTCGCAGCCTTGGTCGCCACGGCCGGCTGTGCCGGCACAGGCACCGCTTGAGCCAGGCGCACTTGATCGTTGAGCTTGCGCAGTTCCGCGGCCAAGGCGCCACGATCGCTCACCAGCTTGGCGCGATCGCTTTCCAGTTTCGCGCGTTCGAGCTCCAGCTTGTCGCGGCTGGCCTTCAGTTCGACCAGGCGCTGTTCTTCGCCGCGGCGTGCCGCTTCGGCGGTCAGGCGCCTAGCGTCCTCCTCTGCGCGCTTCTGCGTCGCCAGTTTCCAGCGCCGCTCCTCCTCGGCCCGTTCTTGCTCCGCGAGCGTCTTGCGCTCATCCTCGCGGCGCCGAGCCGCGACGGCGTCCTGCAGATCCTTGCGACTCTTGTCCGCCGCGGCCACGGCTTCAGCCCGGCGTCGCGCAGTCGCTTCCGCTTCTTTCGCCGCGGTGGCACGGATCTCCTCGGATGCCCCTGCCCGGTCGAGCGCGGTCTTTCTGCTCGCCGCCTCCTGGGCAGCTCGCAGCCGCGCCTCTGCATCGGTAGCGGCCGCCTTGAGAGCAACCTCGCGCATAGCCACCAGTCGTTCCGCGTCTTCGAGCTTGCGGCGTTGCTGTTCCTGCGCCGCCACCTTCGCCTCGACCGTCGCGCGGCGAGCCTCGACCTGAGCCGCGGCGTCACGGACCGCATTGCCACGCTCCTCCTCGCGCAACCGTGCCGACTCGGCCTGGCGCTCGGCTGCCTCCGCCCGGCGCCGCGCGTCCTCGGCATCGGATCGTGTTCGCTTGATCTCTGACTCCGCTCTCGCAAGCGCCGTGGCACGCGCTTCGAGCTGGCTCCGCAACTCGGCCAGCTCGCGCTTGCTGTTCTCGCTGCGCAGCACTTCCGCCGCCGCTTGCGAAGCCACTGCCCGAGCCTTCTCGGTCTCACGGCGCGCCGATTCGAGCTCGGTCTTCAGCCGTTCAGACTCGATCTGCGACGCGGTGCGCAGTCGCTCGGCCGCCACCTTCTGGCCGTCGACGGCCAGCTTCAGCGCCGCATCGGCCTTTTCGCGCTCGCTGCGGGCGCGGCGCTCCGCATCCAGGGCATTGGCGCGCAACCGCTCGGTGTCAGACCGCTCGTCGGCCAGCTTGTGGGCAGCAGCCTCCGCAGCTTGCCTCGCCGCGTCCGATCGCCGGCGCGATTCCTCAAGGCGCGCGGTCTCGTCAGCCAGCTTGCGAGCGTCGGAGTCGCCGTCCAGCTTGCGTCGGCGATCCCAGGCCGCGCGCTCGTCGGCCAGTTTTTGCGCCGCGAGGTCAGCCTCCGCTTTGGCTTTGATGGCGAGGGTGCGATGCGCCTCGGTGCTGGCCCGTTCAGCCGCCAGCTTGAGCACGGCCGCCTCGGCCGCACCACGCGCCGCCTCGGCCTGGCGCCTCGCCTCATCCAGGTGAGCCTTCTCGTCGCCCGCCTTGCGCCGAGCCACCTCGGCGGACTCGCGCGCCGCCACGGCGATCCTGGTCGAGTTCTCGGCCGCGCTCCGGTCCACGTCCAGTTTGCGCGCCGTCGCCTCGGCGTTCTTCTGCGCAACCTCGGCCACCTGGCGGGTGACCTCGGCGCGTGCTCGCTCGGCGTCGAGCCGACGCGCCTCGACCGCGGCGGCCTGACGCTCCTCCGCGGTGCGCGCTTTTTCGGCGCCCAGGCGCTGGGCCGTGGTCTCGGCGGCCTTCCGCGCCTCATCGGCCAGCCGGCGCGCCTCGTCTGCCTTGGCGCGCTCACTGGACAGATGCCGTGCCTCCGCCTCTGCCGACGCTCGCGCCACCTCGGCATTGCGCTGCGCGTCCTCGGCCTTCTTGCGCGCGCTATCGGCATCGCGAACCGCGCCACGCATGGACTCCTCAGCGGCCCGCGCTTTCTCGCGTGTGGACGCCAGCGCCTCCATCGACGGCGCGGGCGGCTTCGCGTACGGCAGCACCCGCACCACGATTTCGTTGCCGGCGGCTTCGATCCGGTAATCCGCAGGCCGGCGCAAGGTCAGCACGATCCGCGTCCGCGACCCGCCCTCGTCCTGCGTGCTGTTGGCGGTGATCGCCCCGAGGGCGTAGGTCCCGGCGTCAAAGGGCACCTCGACCTCGCCCACGCGCGCCCCACTCAGGTCCACCACCACGCGGGTCGGCTGCTCCAGCTTCCACGTCGTGAATGTGGGTCGCCGGCTGGCGTTGATACGCACCTCGGTGTTGCCCTCGATCTCAGTGACCTTGATGGCGCTGATCTCGATCGCGGCCTGCGCTGCGCCCGGTGCCGCCGCCAGATGCGGCGCTCCGAGGACCGCCGTGCCGAGCGCCGCCGTCAGCAAAACCGATCCGAGGCGGGGACCCACGCGCCCTGTCTTGATTTTTCTATTCATCATTTTTGCGCCCCTTCGGGATTGACCAGAATGGCCTTTTCAAGCGGCTTGGTGTCACCGGACGGCGTCGCTTCCGCCAGTTCCAGAATCACCCGATCGGAAAGGATCTTCGTGATGCGCGCGGCGGCCTTCGACAGGTAATCGCCGCGCTTGACGGTCTGGCCGAGCCCGCCCGGATCGCGGAACATGGCCCGCGGGTTCGCATCGCCCGAGATGACCGCTATCAGCGTCAGCTCTTCCAGCGCGAAACGCTCGAAGATGGCCGGCACCTTCGGGCCCTTGGGGCTCGCGACCCGCTCGACGAACAGGCGCAAGAACGACTTGAACGGATCGCGGTTGGTCTCGTCGGCGTCGACGAAGTCATCTTCTTTCAGGGTCTTCTTGCGCAGCGAGGCCGCACGCGAGGCGGCATCGGCGGGCGGCGCAGCCGCGGCGGCTGCAGCAGGCGCTGCCGGAGACGCCACCGTGCCGGCACCAGCGGGTGCAGCCGGGGCAACCCCGGGTGCCGCCGGTCGCGTCGCACCGGGAACCATCCCCGCTGCACCGCGCCCCACCTTGCCGGCGGTCTCGTTCATCGCCTCTTTGATGACCTCCTTGGCCATGTCCAGGTGCGGGACCACAGAAAGCTTCGGCGGCTTGTCCTCGGCCGAGACCGCCGACGGAACCAGCAGCACCGCCGTCACACCCGCCACGACGGCGAGCGCTCCCGCGGAAAGTCCGATGACCAGCTTGCCGCCCATCACACGCCACCTCCGGGCGCGCCGGCCGGCTGGTCCTGGAACCGGAAAGTGACGGCTATGAACTTCGCCTTGATTTTGGTGGTGGCGCCGTCCACTTCGCCCGACGGATTCCGCTCCGGAATGAGGCTCAGGTTCTCGACATTGACAATCCTGCGCAGCTCGCTTGTGTTGCGGAAGAACTTGGTGATCGAGTGATAGGTGCCGCGCACTTCCATCTTGACCGGGATGCGCACGAACAGCTCCTCGGGCTGCTCGGCGTCGATGGTCACGGTCAATGGCTCAAGTCCGGACAGCTCGATCTGATCCTGAATCATCGATAGGAACGACGGGATCTCCGCCCGCCGCGGCAACACCTTGAGAAGCTCGCGCTGTTCCTCCTGCAACTGGGTCAACTCGGCTTTGTAGGCCAGGTACTCGACCCTGCGCTTCTGGTAGGTGATGAGCTCGGCCTTGACCTGAGTCTGGCGGGCCTCGGCCGCGGTGATCTCGTCGCCGAGATCCGCGTACACCATGAAGTAATACAGCGCCCCGGCCACCACCAGGATGCCGGCGACGACGCCAGCCTTGACGATGGCCTTGAGCTTGAGCAGCTTGTCGAGAAAGGCGTTCATGTCAGTAGGTCACCGTGGTCGTGAGCGAAAAATTCGTGTATTTCACCGCGCCGCCTTGTACGGACTGAGTCGCCGTTGTGTTTTCCAGAGCCACCTCCGAGAAGAACACCGACGAATTGAGCCGCTTCAAGAACTCCGCTGCGTCGTCGTTTGACTTGGCGGCCGCGCGGATCTTGACCTTCTTCTGATCCTCCTCGTAGCTTTCCAGCCACACCCGGCGCGTGTCCCAGGTCGCGTTGAAACCCACGTTCGGATCGCGCCGCAGATTCTCCTCGTAGGTGATGCGATCGAACGTCGGCCCCTTGCCAGGGGTGAGAATCTCGGACAGTTCGCGCAACAGGTAAACCGGCCCGGTGCGCCCGGCCTCCAACGCCTGGATGCTCTTGCGCTGGCGCAGCAGTTCCTCGCGCTGGCCCTTGATCTTGTCGTAGTCGCCCAGTTCCGCCTTCAGCCGATCGATGTCGGCCTGGATGGCACGGTTCTGGCGGTTGAGCGCGTCGCGCTTGTTCGACTCGCTCAGGTGCACGAACACCAGCGCCCCGAGGCCACCCACCAGCGCCATGACCATGAACAGGATCTGCCGCTGCCCCGCCTCGCGGCGCCTGGCGCGCTTGACCGGCAATAGGTTGACGCGAATCATGAGCGGTTGTCTCCCGGCCGTCGTAGCGCCAACCCTAGTGCCACCGCGGCCTCCGGCGCATGCTTGTGCAAGAACGTCATGTCGAAACGGCGTTCATCGATAATCACGCGCCTGAACGGATCCATCACCTCGACCGGTGTGCGCGCCCGCTCTTCGAGAGCCTTCTGCAGCGCCGGAACTTTCGCGGTCCCGCCGCACAGATACACCCGGGTCAGCGATGCATCGGTCGCCGAGGCCAGAAAGAAATCGAGCGAGCGCTGGAACTTGCCGGCCATGTCGGCCGCTACTTCGGCCATGACCGCCTCGACCTCCATTGGCAACACCTCACCACCGTCCTCGCCGCTACCGCCCACCTTCCAGGCCTCGGCCTCCTCCTGGCTGACATTGAGGCGTTTTTGGATCTCCTCGGTGAATGCCATGCCGCCGACAGCCACGTCGCGCGTGAAGGCGCTGGTGCCACCGAACAGAATATTGATGTTGGATAGCGACGCCCCCACATTGATGAGCGCCACCGCCTCGGTAGGCTGGATTGCGTAGTTAATCTCAAAGGCGTTCTGGATCGTGAACGCAGTCACGTCCATGACCACCGGCAGCAACTTCGCCTCGCGAATCACCATGCCGAAGTCAGAGACCACCTCCTTCTTCGCCGCCACCAGGATCACTTCCATCTGGCCCTGCCCCGCTGCGCCCGCGGCCGGCATGCCCACCACCTGATGATCGATCTCGACGTCATCCTTGGAAAACGGGATGTGGTGCTCGGCCTCCCAGGGGATCTGCTCTTCCAGCTCGTCCGGAGACATCTCCGGCACCTTGATCTTCTTGATGATCACCGAGTGGCCGGAGATGGCCGTGGCGACCTCGCGATGCCGTATGCGCAGCGTGTTCTTGAGGCTGCGGATGGCATCGACCACTGCGGTCTGGTTCATGATCGAACCATCGACGATGGTCTGAGCCGGCAACGGCTCGATGCCGAAATTCAGCAGGTGGAAGCCCTTGGACGACTCCCTGAGCTGGACCATCTTGACCGAGCTCGAGCCGATATCGAGGCCTATGCAGTTCTTGGGCATCGCGACACTTATACTTACCTACATTGTAGGTGTCGGTGCGCTCCCGTCAAAAAACTCGTTCTTTTCATTGCCTCGCCGTGATCCGTGTTGCCGTGATCCGCCTCGCCGTAATCCCATCGGCTGATTCATCGTTAGCTGACCCGCCGAGTTGAGCCTTGCGGCGCGGGCGTCTCGGCGCCGAGGCCGAATTCCTTGATCTTGTAGAGCAAGGCTCGGTGGCTTATCTCCAGCAGTTCCGCGGCGCGGGTGCGATTGCCGCCGGTTCGCACGAGTGCCCGGCGGATCAGATCCTCTTCGGTACGGCGCGAGGCCCGCTTGATGGACAAGCCGCCCTCGTCTTCGGGCGGTGGGACAGGCGCCGGCCGGTGTCCTGCGCGGACCCGTTCCGGAAGACTCTCGACGTCAATCTTGCCGGCCTCGCACAGCACCATGGCTCGTTCAATGGTGTTCTCCAGCTCGCGCACGTTGCCGGGCCAGTCGTGGTCCATCAAGAGCCGCATCGCCTCGGCTGTGGCGCCTGCAATCGCCAACCCCATACGCGCGTTCATCCGGCCGAGGAAATGCTCGACCAGCAACGGAATATCCTCGCGCCGTTCGCGCAGGGACGGAAGTCGTAGCGACAGCACATTGAGTCGGTAGTAGAGGTCCTCGCGGAAACCGCCACGCGCGACCTCGGCCGCCAGATCGCGCGAGGTTGCAGCCACCACCCGCACGTCCACCTTGATGTCGGCGGTGTCGCCCAGCCGCCGGATCTCCTCCTCCTGCAACGCGCGCAGGAGCTTGACCTGCAAGGCCACGGGCATCTCGCCTATCTCGTCGAGGAACAAGGTGCCCAAGGTGGCCTCCTCGAACAAACCTTTGCGATCGCGGCTGGCATCGGTGAAAGCACCCTTGCGGTGCCCAAACAGCTCCGACTCGAGCAACGTCGCGGGAATCGCCCCGCAATTGACCGCGACGAACGGGCCGCCGCTCCTCGGCGACAACCTGTGCAGGGCCCGCGCCACCAATTCCTTGCCAGTGCCTGATTCGCCCAGCACCAGCGCCGTGGTCTTGAACTCGGCGATCTTGCGCACTGTACGAAACAGCTCGGTCATGGCCGCGCCCTTGCCCACCATGTCGCCAAGGCCCGCTTCTGGTTCGACCCCACGTGATCGAATCTGTCGCCGCAACGATTGGTTTTCGCGAAACAGGAGCTCGCGTTCTTCCGCCTTGCGCAGCAACAGCACAAGCTCGTCGGCCTCGAACGGCTTCGACAGGTAATCGTACGCGCCGTGTTTCATCGCCTCGATGGCGATGTCCCGGCTGCCGTAGGCGGTCATCACAACAACGGTGGTGTCCAGGTTGCGTTGCCTGACCTCGTCCACCAGCTCCAGACCGCCCCGGCCCGGCATACGCAGGTCGGTCAAGATGATGTCGAAGGGGCGCGAGGCCAGTTCGGCCAAAGCCGCGTCCACCGACGCGACACCAAAGGCCTCGTAGCCTTCCCGCTTGAGGAGGATCTGCAGCATATGACGAAGGTTATCCTCGTCGTCGACCACTAATACGCGTCGCATGCCCAAGAGCGCACCCGCCTGAACGTCGACGGAGAAGCGCCAATGGACGACAGTAACATGATTTTTCACAGGTCGAAATTTTCGGGGCCGCACCTATACTGACTTTTAGTTGCCTGTCTTCTGTCTGTGTTCCCCTCTGTTCCCGACGGTGATTCCGTCAACTCTTCCCGACGGCGATTCCGTCAACTGCTTCTGTCCACCTCAGTCGGTTCCAAGCACGTCAACGCTGGTTCTTCCCTCGTGCGGTTCTTTTCTTCGAAGCACGCCGTGCCGGGCACTGGCGACAAGTCAGCGTTTGTTTGGCCCGCTGACTTGTCGAATGCCGACGCGCCGGAGAGCAGCCGTAGGCCGCGCGGTGTGCTTTGCCTGCACGGGTTCACCGGCACTCCGTTCGAGGTTCGACCGCTGTGCGAGGCGTTCGCTGCGCGCGGCTTCGCCGTCGTGGCTCCTTTACTCGCCGGGCATGGCGGAAGCGTCGATGAGCTGGCGTGCACCCGCTCTGCCGACTGGTTGGCGTCGGCGAAGGCGGCGCTCGATCTGTTGCGTGACGGGGTCGGCGGACGTCGGGTGGGCATCGTCGGCTTTTCCCTCGGCGGCCTGCTGGCGCTGCGGCTGGCGCGGCTGTTCCCCGACGCGATCGCCGCACTGGCTGTACTGGCGGCGCCGTTGCGCCTGCCGCGCGGGCAAGCTCTGGCGGTGCGCGCACTTGGGGGCTTGCGCTTTATCAGGACCATCCCCAAGCTGGGCGGCTTCGACGTGACGGACCCGGACATGCGTTCCCGCAACCCCGCCCTGCCCGCCCTGCCGGTCGCCGGAGTGGTCAGCCTGCTCGATCTGGCTGCCCAGGTGCGAGGCGACCTGGCGACCATCAAGGCACCCGTGCTGGTAGCGCACGGCGAGCTCGACGCCACCGTACCGCCGGACAACTCGCGCGAGCTAGCGCGCACGATAGGCAGCGAAGTCGTGGAGCAGCTGTGGCTGCCACGCTCGGGACACCTGATCGGGATCGATGTCGAGCGCGTCCGGCTCGCCGATACCATCGGGCGCTTTTTCGCGGAGCACCTGACTTGACAGCACCAGCAGGCCGGGTGGTTGCCGGCATTGATCAGGGCACCACCGGCACCACCGTGCTGATCGTCGGGGGCGACGAATCGATCCTCGGTCGTGGTTACCGCGAGATCCCGCAAAGCTTCCCCGCGCCCGGCCAGGTCGAGCACGACCCGCAGGCGATCTGGGCGAGCGTCGTCGGTGCGCTGGCCGACGCTTGTGGGCAGGCCGGCGCGCCCGAAATCGCCGCCGTCGGTGTCACCAACCAGCGCGAGACCACCGTGCTGTGGGAGCGCGCCACCGGACGGCCGGTCGCCCCCGCGATCGTCTGGCAGGACCGGCGCACGGCACCGGCTTGTGAAGCTCTCAAGCAAGGTGGCAAGGAGGCGCGCGTACACGCGGTCACTGGCCTGTTGCTCGACCCGTATTTCTCGGCGACCAAGATCACCTGGCTGCTCGATCACATGCCCGGGCTGCGTAGCCGCGCCGAGCGCGGCGAGATCGCTTTCGGCACCATCGACAGCTACCTGGTGTTCCGCCTGTCAGGTGGACGCAAACACGTCACCGACGTCAGCAACGCCTCGCGCACCCTGCTGTTCGACCTTGCGACCTTGAACTGGAGCGAGGACATGTGCCGCCTGTTCCGGGTGCCGCAAGCGGTGCTGCCCGAGGTCGTGGCATCTGCCGGCTTGCTCGCCGACACGGTGGCTCTACCTGGCCTGCGTGCGGGGACGCCGATTAGCGGCATCGCGGGCGATCAGCAAGCGGCGCTGTTCGGCCAAGGCTGCACCCTACCTGGTGACGCGAAGTGCACGTACGACACCGGATCGTTCCTGCTGATGAACATAGGAGCTGAGCCCATCTTCTCGCAGCGGCGACTGCTCACCACAGTGGCCTGGGAAATCGCGGATCGGGCGACGTATGCCCTTGAGGGCAGCGCGTTCGTCTCGGGAGCGCTCGTGCAGTGGCTGGCCACCGGGCTGGGGGTGATCGACAGCGTCGAGGAGATCGAGCCGCTGGCGCGCTCGGTGTCCGACGCCGGCGGCGTTACGATCGTGCCGGCGCTGGCCGGGCTGGGCGCGCCACACTGGCGACCCGAGGCACGCGGCCTCATCACGGGCCTGACCCGAGGCACCACGAAGGCCCATATAGCCCGCGCCGCCCTCGACGCGATGGCGTTGCAGAACGTGGAACTGGTGCGCGCGATGGAGGCCGATACCGGTAGGCGCATCACCTCGCTGCGGGTCGACGGCGGCGCCGCCGCCAACGATCTGCTGATGCAGATCCAGGCCGATCTGCTCGGCGTGGACATCGTGCGCCCAGCCTTCGTAGAATTGACCGCGCTGGGGGCGGCAAGGCTTGCCGCCCACGGGGCCGGCTTCGTTCCCTGGGACGAGGAAGGTCCGGTCGAACCGACGGCCGCGACCCGGTTTCATCCCAACCTATCCGAAGACAAGCGCCAAGAAATGCTTTCCCGCTGGCAGAAGGCCGTCGACAAGGCGTGATGACCGACCCCGAATCCACATCTGCGACGTCCGCGCCGGGGCCCCGGCCCGCGCTGGAGGCCTGCGGTTACTCGCACCCGGGGCAGCAGCGCGAAGAGAACGAGGACGCCTTCGGCATTTTCCTCGACGAGCGCCTGTTCGTGCTCGCCGACGGCATGGGTGGCCGGGCCGCCGGCCAGGTTGCGGCGCACATGGCCGTGGATGAACTGGTCGCGTTCGTGCGCGCTCGGCAGGAAGACGAGCGCGCACCATGGCCATTCGCGATCGACCAGGACGGCTCGCTGGGAACCAATCTGCTCCGCAACGGACTCAAGCTGTGCAACCAGAAAATCCGAGAGGCGGCAGCGTCCGATCGCAGCTTGCACCGGATGGCCGCCACCTGCGCAACGCTGATGGTGGGCGACACACACCTGATAGTCGGGCACGTGGGTGACGTGCGCCTGTACCGTTACCGCGACCGCTGCCTCGAACGGTTGACCCGGGATCACTCCGTGCTGGAAGAGATGCTGGCGGTACGGCCCAATATGTCGCAGGCCGAGGTCGAAGGCTTCGCCCACCGAAACGTGGTGACCAAGTCGTTGGGCTCGAAGGAAGAGGTCGAACCCGGGGTCGCGACCCTGCCGTTTGCCGCCGGCGACGTCTACCTTCTGTGTTGTGACGGCCTGTGGGGTTCCGTCAAAGACGAGGCGATACGTGCCATCCTCGCGGCGGTGCCGGACCTGGATGAAGCGTGCATGACCTTCATCGATGCCGCCAACGACGCCGGCGGGCCCGACAACATCACCGCGGTACTGATTCGCGTGGGCTGATGGCGCCACCTGGCCGGTTGGCGCCAGCTGGGCCACTGGGCGACAAGCGCATCGTCATCTGTGCTGGGCCGGGGGGCGTGGGCAAGACCACAACTGCGGCGGCGCTGGGAGCGTTGTTTGCGCGCGCTGGGCAGCGGACCCTGGTGTGCACGATCGATCCGGCACCGCGGTTGGCCGATGCGCTCGGTGTGGGAGCGCTGGGCGCGGAGCCGACGCGCTTGACCGACCAGGCGGCACACGCGCTCGGCATTACGCCGCCCGGTGTGTTGTTCGCCGCCAAGCTGGATACCGCGCGTGCGTTTCGGCGATTGGTCGAGGACAAGGTCGCTGATGCCGATATGCGCGGCCGGATCCTGGGCAATCCCATCTACCGGGAAATCACCACCAGCCTCACCGGCTCGGCCGAGTACGCCGCGACCCTCGCGCTTTACGAGTACGTACGCGAGGGGGCCTTCGACGTTGTGGTGCTAGATACGCCGCCGACGGCACACGCGCTCGATTTCCTGGACGCGCCCAGGCGAATCGCCGATGCGGTGAAAAGTCCGGTGATAGGTTGGTTCGCGCGGCCACCGGAAGGCACGCGGCGCCTGTCGTGGACGCGGCTGCGGGCCGGCGGGACACTGGTGCTGCGGCGCCTGGGTAAGCTTGTGGGCAGCCAGTTCCTCGATGATCTGGCGGCGTTCCTCGGCGATTTTCGCGACGTGCTCACGGGCTTCCTGGAACGCGCCAACGCCATCGAGGCCCTGCTGCGCCGGCCCGACGTCGCATTCCTCCTGGTGCTCACCCCGGACGCACCGGCGGTGAACGAGGCGCTGTTCTTCAGTCAGCGCCTCGCCGACGCGGGCATCACCTTGCAGGCTTTCGTCGTCAACCGAATTGGTCCAGCTGCCGGCATCGCCGACGCAGCGACGTTGCGCGCGCGTCTCACGGCCCTGCCCGGGCTCCGGGATCTGCCGGCGGCGGTGTCAGACCAGGGGCTGACGGACCTTGCCGATGCGGCCACCTACCTACGCCTGGTCATCGATGCGCAAGACGAGCAGATCGCGCGGCTGGCGCGCAGCGCCCCGGGTGCGAGGGTGCTCCGGGTGCCCCTGTTCAAAGCTGATCCTTCCACCTTGGTGTCCGTGCGCGCGGTCAGCGACCATCTCGGTGCGGCCGAGGCACGCCAACTGTGACAATCGTCTCTCCGAACCTGGTCAAACCCGGGTTGTGGACACAACCGCTCATGGCTATGCTAGCCCGCGTTTATCAACTCAAGGAGGATCCGATGAAAGCCAGTATTTTTGCAGTCGTGCTGTCGATGTTTCTGGGCTTCATGGTGAGCGGCGCCCAGGCCGCCGACGTCACGCTCAAGGGCGAGATGATGTGCGCCAAGTGCGCGCTCAAGGAAGCCGAGAAGTGCCAGAACGTCCTCAAGGTCACCGAGGGCGGCAAGGAGACCAAGTACTACATTGTGCACAACGAGATCGCGAAGAAGAACCACGGCAAGGTCTGTGGCGGCACCGCCAAGGCGACCGTGACGGGCACGGTCAAGGAAGAGGGCGGCAAGAAGACCGTCACCGCGAGCGCGATCGCCTACGAATAGCAGCTGCTTCCTGCTCACGAAAAGTCGACGGCCTTCACGGCCGCCGACTTTTTTTTGTCCGTAGCGCGCGCCCGCCGGACAGTGGCAACCTGCGCAAGCGGCGCTCCAGTGCGAACATGAGCTTCGCCTGCCGCGCGCGTTTGTGATCGTGGCCAAACAGATGGCACAGGCCGTGAACGGCCAGGCGCTCGAGTTCGCCCGCGAACCGCCGCGCGCCCGAGCGACGGCGAGCGGTCTCTGCAGAGATCACGATGTCGCCGAGGTGCACGCCGTCACCGGCCGGGTCGTGCTCGCCGGTCAAGTCGTGCAGGTGAAAGCTGAGCACGTCGGTGACGCGATCGATCTTGCGAAAGTCACGATTGAGCGAGCGGATCTCATCGTCATCGGTGAACACCAGGGTCGCCGAACAGCGGCCTCGATCCATGGTCCGCAAGGCTACCCGCACCCGCGCCCTCACCTGCCGCCGGGCTTCGTTCGTTATCAGCGCGCCGGCACGGCCGCGCGTGAGTGTGTCGACCGGCAAGTCAGGCGACCACGAGTTTTCGGTAGACCTCAGCTTGCACGAACACGTCGAACAGCACCGGATCGAGCCGCCCCTGCTTGACCTCGGACGACAGGATGTCGAGCGCCTTCGGCACCGGCACCGCGGGCTTGTAGGGTCGATCGGCGGCGGTCAGCGCGTCGAAAATGTCCGAGATTGTGAGCATGCGGGTTTCGACCGGGATGGCGTCGCCCTTGAGGCCGCGCGGGTAACCGCGACCGTCGAGAAATTCGTGATGCCCGCCTGCGATGCGCGGGACATTGCGGAAGCCCCTGCCCCACGGGATGGTTTCCAGGAACGAGATGGTGTGGCTCACGTGGCTCTGGATCTCCTGCCGCTCGCTCTCGGTCAGGCTGCCGCGGGCAATGCGCAGGGCCTCCAGTTCGTCGGGTTCGAGATACGGCCGTCGGGTGCCATCGAAGTCGACGTATTCGAGCGCGGCGATGTCGGCCAGCCGTTCGGGGGCGCCCTGGCTCAGCACGGTCGGCTCGTTGGTCAGGGTGACGAAACGCAAGACCTCGTCGAGCGCGGCCACCTTCGCGGCGCTGTCACCTTCGACGGCGAGCAGGCGCTCGGCAGCGCCCGGTCCGTGGCGTTTCACGATGTCGAGTTGCGCCGCCAGGCCCTCGGCCTCGATCGCCTTGTGGATGTAGCGAAAACGCTGCTCGATGGCGCTCTTCTGGCCGTCGTACAGCTTCTTGGCCTTGACCAGCACGTTCTCGCGCACACCGACCTTGCCGAAGTCGTGCAGCACGCCGGCGTATTCGATCTGGCGCAGCTCCTCGCGCGAGAAGCGCACGCCGCGCAACGGCCCGTCGGAAATGGCATCGACCTTCTCGGCCAGCGCCACCGACAGCGTAGCCACGCGGCGCGAGTGACCCGAGGTGCTGGGATCGCGCGCCTCGATCGCGGTGACCGAGGCGTCGACGAAGCCCTCGAATAGCTTCCGGATCTCCTCGTACAAAATGGCGTTTTCGAGGCAGATGCCCGCCTGCGAGGCCAGCGCCAGCGCGAGCTGCTCGCTGCGGGCGTCGAACGGCACCACTTCGTCCTCGAAGTCCTTCGGCACACTCAGCTTGCGCGCCGGGTGGCGCTTCTTGTTGATGAGCTGGATGACGCCCATGACTTCGTCGTGCGCAGACAACATCGGCACCGTGAGCATCGAGCGCGCGCGGTAACCGGTCTTGTCGTCGAAACTACGGTTGTGCTGCACGCCGGCCGGGTTCTGCCCGGGCTGGCTCAGCGCCGACAGGTCGGGAATGTTCAGCGGACGCGCCGCCAGCACGGCCCGGCCCACGATCGACTTCTCGTCGACCGGCAGCTTGAACTGCTTGAAGTCGATGGCGATGGAATCGTTCTGCGACAGCATGAAATGCAGAAGCCGCCGCGACGGCACCGTGGGATCCTTTTCGTCGGAGGTCTCGACCACATACACGCTGCCCGCGTCGGCGCCGGTGATGTGCCGGCTGCGCTCGAGGATGAGATCGAGCAGCTTGTGGATGTCACGTTCGGAAGACATCGCGCGGGAGAT
Source organism: Myxococcales bacterium (assembly GCA_031431215.1). Classification (GTDB taxonomy): domain Bacteria; phylum Myxococcota_A; class Polyangia; order Fen-1088; family Fen-1088; genus JANPCZ01. Next base: position 78,512 of record JANPCZ010000122.1, on the reverse strand, counting down.
GGCCAGCAGCTCGCCCAGCTCCCAGCCCAGCCGCTCGGCGGTTTCCTCGTGGACCACCGCGGTGGGCACCGCGCCCTCGTTGTCAACTCGCATCCGCGACCACTATACGCTCGATCCCGGCCTGTTCGTCCGAAGCTCGGGCAGCCTCAGGAAGACGACCGCCCGCCACCCTCGCCGGTACCGCCACCGCCGCTGCGCGCCCTCTCGTAGGCACGGATGACCTGTTGCACGAGCTGGTGACGCACGACGTCCACATCGGTGAAGTAACAGAACGAGATGCCGTCGATGCCGTGGAGAATGCGCTCGGCTTCGGTCAGGCCGGAGCGGCGGTTCTCGGGCAGATCGATCTGGGTGACGTCGCCGGTGATGACCGCCTTCGACTCGAACCCCAGTCGCGTGAGAAACATCTTCATCTGCTCGCTGGTGGTGTTCTGGGCTTCGTCGAGGATGACGAACGAGTCGTTGAGAGTGCGACCGCGCATGAAAGCGATGGGCGCGATCTCGATGAGCCCACGATGGACCAGCTGATCGGCTTTCTCGAAGTCCATCATGTCGTGGAGGGCGTCGTAAAGCGGGCGCAGGTACGGCGAGATCTTCTCCTCCATGCTGCCGGGTAGAAAGCCCAGCCGCTCGCCGGCCTCGACCGCGGGACGCGCCAGAACGATGCGCTTGACCCGCTTCTCCATCAGGTAGCGCACCGCAAGCGCCATCGCCAGGTAAGTCTTGCCGGTACCGGCCGGGCCGATGCCGAACACGATGTCGTGCTCGCGGATGGCGTCGACGTAGCGCTTCTGGGCCAGGCCCTTGGGCGCCACCGGACGCGCCCGGCTGGCGACCAGGATGGTGTCGGAGAACACCTCGTGCAGGTTGGCGTTGCCATCGCCGCGCAGCACCTCGGCCGCGCGCGTGATGTCCTCGGGGGCTACGAAACGGCCGCCCCTGATCATCGCGTAAAGCTGTTCCAGCAAGCGCCGCGCTTCAGCAACGGACTCGGGGCTGCCGATGAGGGTCAGCTCGTTGCCCCGGCTGTGCACCTGCGTGCCGGTCTCGCGCTCGACGCGCTTGAGGTTGGCGTTGCGCTCGCCATACAGCGCAAGCGCCACCCGGTTGTCCTCCAGCACCATGCGCTCACTCACCTGCGCGGTCCGCTCCGATTTTCCACCCGACTCGGGCAACCGCTGGGTCAACTTGCGGGTCATGTAGCACGCGTTTCCCTGCCCTTCAACCCGCCCGACGGCGCGGGTACACTGCGCGCGATGACACCCGACCCGACCCCCGATTTGACCCCCCAGCCCGGCCGCCAGACCGGAGCTGAGTTCGGCAAGCTGGTCGGCCTGATGCAGCGGCTCTTGGCCCCCGGCGGCTGCCCGTGGGATCGCGAGCAGACCCTGGAAACGCTGGTGCCGTACCTGGTCGAGGAAACCTACGAGGTGATCGACGCGCTCGCCTCGGGCGACGTGGACGATCACCGCGAAGAGCTGGGCGATCTGTTGTTGCAGGTGGTGTTCCAGTCGGAGCTGCGCTTCTCACAGGGCAAGTTCGGCATCGACGACGTGGCCCGAGGCATCGTCGCCAAGCTGATCCGGCGTCACCCGCACGTCTTCGGCGAGGTCAAGGCGCAGAACGCCGATGAGGCGCTGGCGAGCTGGGCGAAGCTCAAGGCCGAGGAGAAGGCAAAGAAAGGCCGCAAGGGCGCCCTCGACGGCATTCCCAGAAGCGCACCAGCCTTGTTGCGTGCCTTTCGTAGCGGCGAAAAAGCCGGCGCGGTGGGCTTTGACTGGCCCGACGCCACCGGCCCGCGCAGCAAGGTGGACGAGGAACTCGGCGAGTTCGACCGCGCGTGCGCCACGGGCGATCGCGACGAGATGACCAGCGAGCTGGGTGACGTGCTGTTTGCCGTCGTCAACCTGGCGCGCAAGCTTGGCCTCGACGCCGAAAATGCCCTACGTGGCGCAAGTGACCGTTTCGCCCAGCGCTTCGCCCATATGGAAGAGGCAGCCCTGGAGCAGCGCAAAGCTCTGCGCGACCTCTCGCTCGCGGAGCAAGACCAGCTCTGGGAAGCGGCCAAGCGGGCGCTGGCAAAACCGTGATCACGCCGCCGCGTGGCGCGGTGGCTACTCACCCAGCAAGCGCCGCAGGTCGTCGGTGTAGTCGCCGCTCTCGTGCACCACGAGCGGTGGCTCGATGACAGTGGCCGCGCGCTCGCGGCGCGCCTCGATCAGGATGCGGCTCGGCGGCTGCCCCGCGCGTGGCAGAACATCGCGGGTGCGGATCGCCACCAGGCCGCGGGCTGCGATCGCGGCCTTCAACTCGGCGCCGCGTTCCGCTGGATAAATGGCGGCGATCCGCCCGCCAGGCGCGAGGCAGCGGACCGCGACGTCCAGCCACTCGGGCAGCGCGAGCGACACCTCGTGGTGCGCCACACGGCGTTCCTGGTCGGGCGGCAACACGCCCTCGCCGACCGGGAAGAACGGCGGATTCGTCACCACCAGATCGAATGCGCGCGAGGCGAGCGCAGTCGCGCCCGGCGATCGCGCATCCACATTGAGCAGCGAGAGACGTGCGCCAAAATCGTTCATGGCGAGGCCCCGCGCAGCCAGGGCGGCCAGGCGCGTCTGGATCTCGACCCCGACGCCGGTCGCGAGCGGATCGCGCGCAAGCAGAAGAAACGCAAGCGCCCCGGTGCCGCAACCGATATCGAGAAACCGCCCATACGGCGACGCCACGAACCCGGACAACAGCACCGGATCCAGGCTGCTGCGAAAGCCGCGCGCGGGCTGAATGAGTTTGACCCGCCCGCGCAGGAGCGTGTCGAACGTGACGTCGTCGTCGCCGCTACCGCCGTTCATACATCGGGGAGCACCGGCCGCCGGTCGGGCTCGATGCGCGCCATGACCAGCCCCGAACCCAGCTTGGGTTGGAAGTAGGTCGACTTCTGCGGCAGCACGAAGCCTGCCTCACACGCCGCCAGCACCTGATCGATCTTGGTCGCATTCATGAGGAACCCGCCCTGCGCATCACCCGAGGCGATCCTCGCCAAGGCCTCAGCGGTATCGTGGGTGTAGCCAAGGTACGACTGTTTCGCCATGGCGGCGGCGTCGATGCCCAGCAACGGGCCCAGGATCAGCCCGTGCAGCACGGTCACGTCGAGTCCCTGCAGCGCCGGCGGACCCAGCGGCGACAGATCAGCGTCGGGGCGCAGCGTGAACCACAGCGTGTCGGCCTGACCGGCCTGACGAAATGCGACGGTGACCTGCTTTTGGCCGTCGCGCGCAAGGCGCTCTTCGATCGCGGCGGGTGTGCTTTCCGTCCCGGGCGCGACGATGAAGTTCTTGCTCGCGCGATCGCGCAGCGCCGCGAGCGCCTCGTTCGGCAATCCCTTCACCAACCGGTGCGTGGGCAACACCAGCAAGCCAGGATCCTCGGCCCGCGCGAAGAACACCATGCCCCAGTCCGCCAGGGATTCGCCGGGGGCACGGCCCGCGGGTCGCAGCTCCGCGGCCAGACCCAGCATGGTTTCGTAACGATGATGTCCGTCGGCGATCATCACCTGCCGGGCCGCCATCGCACGCGCGACTCGCGCAATCACGGCCGGGTCGGTCACCGCCCACATGCGATGCCGCCCGTCACGGGTGGTCGCATCGAGGTCCGGCGGGCGCGACTCGACCGGGGCCAGCGCCGCCTCGGCATCGCCCTGCGGATCGCGATAGAGCCCGAAGACCTGAGAAAGATGCGCCTGCGTCGCGCGCATCAGCTTGCGCCGATCCTCCTTGGGACCCGACAGGGTGTGCTCGTGCGGAAGCACCACGCGGCTTGAGAACGGCTCGAGACGGAGCAGGCCAATGAAGCCACTGCGCGTGTACGACTTGCCAGCAAGACCTGGCGGGTAAGTGAAGTTCTGCACGTAGCGATAAAGCGCGGGCGCCTCGTCGAAGCGCAGGCTACCGTCATCGATCCAGCGCTCGAGTTCGGCGCGCGCATGCTCGTACTTGGCATCGCCGTCGCCGCGCGGCAGGTCCAGGCGCACGATGTTGCGATCGTGGCCTAGCTCAAGACGAGTTCGCTCGGCGTCCGAGATCACGTCGTACGGTGGCGCCAGCAACAGGGCCGGGTCGGGAAAGCGACGAAGGTCGAAGCGAAGGCCGTGAAAAGCTGCGATCTGAGCCATGGCGGCGCGCAATCTAGCTGAACTTCACCGCACCCTGGCGAACAATTTCGACGGAGCCCCCGGCCACACGTGCGACCGTGCTGGGCATGCCTCCGGGTGACTCGCCACCGTGGAGGATGTGGACCTCGGCGCCCAGGGCCCGTGCCACCGCGGCCGGCGACGCGGCCGCGGGCTCGCCGCTCTTGTTGGCACTGCTCGTTGTGATGGGCCCGCCGAAGGCCGCAACCAGGGCCCGCGCAATCGGATGCGGCGACTCGCGCACCGCCACGCAGCCTTGCTTGACCAGCGCCGCTGGCAGATCCGCGCGCGCGGGCAGCGCCAGGGTCAGGGCACCCGGCCAGTGCGTCGCCATCAGCCGTCGCGCCTGCGGTGGCACCTCGGAGACCACAGTCGCCAGCATCTGGTCGCCGACCACCAGCACCGAGATCGGCTGCCCGGCGTCGCGCGCCTTCAGTTGTTGCAGCCTTGCAATGGCCCCGGCATCGAAGGCGTTGACGCCGAGGCCGTAGAAGGTCTCCGTCGGATACGCCACCACTTCGCCACGACGAAGGGCGTCGACAGCGCGAGCGATCGCGCGATCCTGCTCGCGGGCGCGGCGTCGCATGCTGGCGACCAACACCGCCGCTGAGGCCAGCGTCGCAAGACCCAGCAGCGCCAGCGCGGCGAACGCCCACACCGGCGTCCGGCGCCGCGCGTCCAGGAACCACCAGTCTAGCCGTGCGGTGGCGTAGGAACGGTGGATGTCGATCGGCAACCGGGTGTAGCGCCGCCACGGGCCATCGGCCGTGGCTGTGCGCCAGTCATCGCCGAGGAGTGTGTGGCGGAGCAACCAGAGCTGCCCGTCGATCGGCGCAAAGGGCGGCAACCAAACTGCCGGCGACGCGTCCTCGAAACATGGATCGCAGCCACCGGGTCCAGGGCTGCCCACGGTGGCGGCACCCCGGTTGGGCGCACCCAGCCAGTGGGTCCGTGCTTCCTCGGCGACGCGAAAGAAAACCCGCGGTGGCAGCGCGCTGCCGACGATCTGCACGAAAAGGCCCGCGGCCACGACCAACGCCAGGATGCCGAGGCGCGCGGTGCGAGCGCCGCCCGGGCGCGCCGTCATGAGATCGTCGAGTAACCGGCCCGCGGGCAGCAGCAGCGCCGGAAACAAGAAAACCAACTCACGCGGTCCCCACGCGCCGCCCGCGCCCCGATCGATCCGGCCAGCAATGAGCAACACCGGCGGGACCACCGCCGCGACCCAGGCCAGCACCAGCAAGCGCTCGCGGCGCCAGGCCCGGGCAAGGGCGACCACGCCAAGCGCCAGCGGTGGGCAATAGAGGAAAACGCTCTTGCCGGGCGACAGGAAAAGCTCGGCAAGCCCGGTCAGGAGCCCGCCCCGCAGGTCGAGGTCCAACCATGGCTCGGCGGCTGCCGACGGTGATCGATGCAGCATCGCGACCAGGATCGTCATGACGCCCGCGCCGGCAGCGCCGCACGCGAGCGAGAGGAGGACGCGGCGACGCTCGTCCCGCCGAGCCCGAAGCACCCGGGCAACCAGAACAGCCGCGCCAACCAACGACGCAAAGAAGGCGGTCCCCAACACCGCGATAGCGAAGGCCCACACCCCGAGCCGAAGCGAGGTCGCCGGGCCCGGCGCGCGAACCACGGCAAGCAAAGCGCCGAGAAAACCAGCGAAAGCCGCGGCCTGCATCAAGGCCTCGGGCCAGGCTCCGCGCGCCAGCACCAGGACCGGACTTGCGAGGGCCAGCGCCAGCGTGGTGGCGAGGCTGCTGGCAGGCGAGATGCCGATGCCAAGGCAAAGACGAAACAGCAGCAAGCTCGCCGCCATCGCCGAAGCGGCGGTCAGCACACGCACCACGATCTCGTTGCCGCCCGGACCGACCCAGCGTCCGGTCGTCGCCAGAAAACCGAACAGCAGCGCCAGCCCAAGCGCGGCTTGCACGGACAACACCGGGACACCATCCCGAGCCACCGGGCCGGGAAGGACGCTCGTGCTGGCTTGCGCCGGTGTCGTCACTTGAGCTGTGACCGGACCTCGGCGTCGCTGTCCAGCACCTTCCGCCGCCGGACCTCGCGCTCGGCTTCGATCCTGGTGGCAAGTGCGGGGTCACCGACCGCTATGATCTGCGCCGCCAGCAGGCCCGCGTTCTCGGCGCCGCCAATCGCCACCGTGGCCACCGGCATACCGGGCGGCATCTGCACGGTGGCCAACAACGAATCGAGCCCCATCAGGCTGGCCGCGATCGGGACACCGATCACGGGCCGTGTGGTTTGGGCCGCGACCGCACCGGCCAGATGGGCGGCTCCACCGGCGCCACAGATGAAGACCTTGGTGCCTTGTTTGGTTGCCTCGCGCACGAAGGCCGCTGCCTGCTCGGGCGTGCGATGCGCTGACAGCACCCGCACGTCGACCGTGAGCCCGAGCCGCTTGCACGCCTCGGCGGCGGGCTTCATGGTTTCGAGATCGGACTTCGATCCCATAAGAATGGCCACGTCGCACTTATTGGTTTCGCTCATGTGTTGTCCCCTCGAAGCCCGATGTCCTTGCGAAAATGCACACCCGAAAACTGGATGTCCTCGATCGCCTCATAAACCCGCGCACGGGCATCGGCGAGGTTGACACCGGTCGCCGCGACGCCCAGCACGCGCCCGCCCGCGGTGACCAACTCGCCGCCGTCGCGACGGGTAGCCCCGTGGAACACAGTCACGCCTTCGCTGGTCACCTGCCCGTCATCACCTAGTCCGGAGATCACATCGCCGGTGCGTACCTTGCCCGGGTAGCCGGCCGCCGCCAGGACGGTGCACAGGGCGAGCCCGGGGCGGAAGCTCAGTTCGCCCGGCGGCAGCGTCCCTCCGGCGGCACCCAGCAGCCACGGCACCAGATCGCCGGAAAGCCGCGGCAGCACCGCCTGCGTTTCGGGATCGCCAAAACGGCAGTTGAACTCGATGACCATCGGTCCACGATCAGGCGTGAGCATCAGACCCCCGTACAGGAGCCCGCGAAACCGGCACCCGGCCGCCGACAGGGCCCGCAAAGTCGGCGCGAAGATGGTCTCGCCAATGCGCGCCACCTGGGCATCGTCGAGCAGCGGCGACGGCGAATACGCGCCCATGCCTCCGGTGTTGGGTCCCCGATCACCGTCGAATACCGTCTTGTGATCCTCGGCCGACGCCAGCATCGCGAAGCGCTCGCCGTCGGTCAGCGCCATCAGCGAGCACTCGCGGCCAGCCAGTCGTTCCTCCACCACCACGCGCGCGCCCGCATCACCGAATTGCCGCTCGCCCAGCATGCGCCGGACCGCGGCTTTGGCTTCGTCGTGTGACGAGGTCACCACGACGCCCTTGCCCGCGCACAGACCATCGGCCTTGACCACGACGTCGCCCGGCTGCGCGTCGATGAATGCTTCGGCCGCACGCACGTCCTCGAAACTGCCGTAGGCAGCGGTCGGCACTCCGGCTTCGCGCATGATGCTCTTGGCGAAGGCCTTGGAACCCTCGATCTGGGCCGCTGCCCGCGACGGCCCGAAGCAGGGCGTGCCACGCGCCGCGCACCCGTCGGCGAGACCAGCGACCAGCGGCCCCTCGGGCCCGCACACCACAAGCCCGATGCGCTCGCGCGATACCAGTTCCAGCAGGTCGGCCACATTCTCCGCGCTCACCGCCACGCAGGCGACCCTGCCCGCCCCCGATGCTCCACGCGCCAGCGCCTCGATGCCGGGGTTGCCAGGCGCGACCAACAAGCGGTCGCACAGGGGACTCTCCAGGATCTTCCATGCCAGCGCGTGCTCTCGCCCGCCCGAGCCGACGAGAAGGATGCGCAAGCCCACCGAATCCGCCTCTAGTGCCTGAAATGCCGCTCGGCCGTGAATACCATCGCGACGTCGCGCTCTTCGGCCGCCGCGATCACTTCCTGATCGCGCACCGACCCTCCCGGCTGCACCAGCGCCGTGATGCCGGCCTTGGCGGCCTCGTCGACGCCGTCGCGGAACGGAAAGAATGCATCCGAGGCCAGCACTGTGCCAACCAGCGGCGCGCGCGCCTTGGACACCGCGATGCGCACGGAATCCACCCGCGACATCTGCCCAGCGCCGATGCCGACGGTGCGCCCGTCCTTCACGAACACGATCGCGTTCGACTTGACGTGCTTTGCGACTCGCCAAGCGAAATCTAGATCCTCAAGCTCCTTGGGCGTCGGCGCCCGCCGGGTGGCCACACGCGCGCCCGCGACGGCCGAGGTCTCGGCGTCACGCGTCTGCACCAGCATCCCGCCCGCCACGCTGCGCAGCTCCCACTCGCCCGGTTCCATCGCACCCAGAGTGCCCTTGAGCAGACGCAGGCCCTTCTTGGCGGCCAGTGCCTCGCGCGCTTCTGGCAAGAAGTCCGGCGCAATCACGCACTCAAGGAAGGTCTCGGCCATCTCTTTGGCCAGCTCGGCATCCACCGGGCGATTGACCGCAACGATGCCACCGAACGCCGACACCGGATCGGTCTCACGCGCGCGCCGGTAGGCCGCAGTCACACCATCCGCCGAAAGCGCAACACCGCAGGGATTGGTGTGCTTGACGATGACAGCGGCGGGCGCAGAGAACTCCCCGCACAGCTTCATGGCGGCATCGAGATCGAGGATGTTGTTGTAGGAAAGCTCCTTGCCTTGCAGGACCTCGGCCCGCGTCAGCGACGGTCCTTTGGCGCCATCGGTCGCGTAGAACGCCGCCTTCTGATGCGGATTCTCGCCATAACGAAGCGTGCGCTCGAGCCGCAAGAACGGATGCATGGTCGCCGGGAACTCGGTCGGCGCCGCGGTCGGCTGATCCAGCCGCCCGAGGTAGCCGGCTATGGCGCCGTCGTAAGCCGCGGTATGCGCGAAGGCCTTGCGGCACAGCTCGAACCGCGTCTGTCCCGACACCGCGCCCAGATCCGCTATCTCCTTGAGCACGCGGCCGTAGTCGGCCGGATCGACCACCACCGCCACGCGTTCGTGGTTCTTGGCCGCCGATCGGATCATCGCCGGGCCGCCAATGTCGATGTTCTCGATGATCTCGTCGAACGGCGCGCCACGGGCGACGGTCTGCCGGAATGGGTACAGGTTCACCACCACCAGATCGATAGGATCGATGCCAGCTTTGCGCATCTCCTGGCGGTGGCTGTCGGTGTCGCGCCCGAGCAGCCCGCCGTGAACCAGGGGGTGCAGGGTCTTCACGCGCCCGTCGAGGATCTCGGGAAAGCCGGTGAAGTCGCTGACCTCGCGCACCACCACGCCGCCGTCGCGCAAGCTGCGAGCGGTGCCACCGGTCGAGAGGATCTCGATACCCAGCTTGCGCAGCCCGGTACCCAGGTCGACCAACCCGGTCTTGTCGGACACCGAGATGAGTGCGCGGACGGTCTTGCTCACGAGCCGGTTTCTAGCACGGCCATCGCCGGTCAATCCGGCGAAACACGCGCCCAGCGTTCGGCCACGGCATCAGCCGCCGACGCCCGCCGCCTTGCGCAGGGCGACGACCTCGGCGCGCGAAAGATCACGCCAGCCGCCCATCTCCAGCCCTTCGAAAGAGAGGTCGCCCAGCCGGACGCGCGAGATCTTGAGGACGAACCTGCGAATAGGATCGCCGCTGGCCTTGAGCGCACGTGGGCGGCTCTCGTTGACCACGAGTTCGACCCAGGTGTTCTTTCCCGTGGTCGCCAGCGGCTTCACCTGGGTCGGCCGCAGCGTTCGCCGCCCGTCGACCCGCCAGCCGCGGGCCAGCCGCGCGATCTCGGGCGGACCCACCGCACCTTGGTACTTGACGTGATAGGTCATCGGCAAGCTCCCGCCGCCCTTCGCCAGCTGTTGCGCGAGCTCCCCATCGGTGGTCACCAGCACCACACCCTCGGTCTGAAAATCCAGGGGCGCCGCAAGCTGCCAGTGTGGCTCGGCGTCGGGCACAAAACGCGCGAGCGTCGGGCGCGCTGGCTCGCCCGGTTTGCTGGGCGCTTTGCCCAGCGTCGACAGGCACGCGCGTGGCTTGAGCAGAAGACGGTACATGGCCGCATCCGCCCGCACGCGACGCCCCTCGACCTCGACCCGATCGCGCTGCGGATCCACCTGGGTCCCGAACGTGGTCACTGCGACGCCATTGACCCGCACCGTCCCGGAGCGAATCAACTCCTCGGCGTTGCGGCGCGAAGCCACAGCGGCCTGGGCGAGAAACTTCTGCAAACGCACCGGCAGTTCCTACCGTCTGCGAGACTTCTGCGCCACCATCCCGGCATAATCCCTACCACCATGGACGCCTCCGCCTTCATCGTCGTGCTGGTGACCGTGCCCGACCCTGACACCGCCGCGCGCATCGGCCGCGCGGTCATCGAGGACAAGCTGGCTGCCTGCGTGAACGTGGTGCCCGGGCTGCGGTCGCTGTATGTGTTCGAGGGCAAGTTCTGCGACGAGGCCGAGGTCTTGTGCATCATCAAGACGCGGCAGGCGTTGTATGCGCCCCTGCGGGATCGCATCAAAGCGTTGCACCCGTACCAGGTGCCCGAGATCATCGCGCTGCCGCTCAGTGACGGGAACCCGGCCTACCTTTCGTGGCTGGCGGCTTCAACGCGCGATTGACCTCGGGCTTGCTGTCGGCCGCGCGCAAAATTCCGAGCGCCGTGCCGATCGCCGTCAGCACCAGTTGCTCGCGCTCGCGGCCCTGCGCCGCCACCAGCGCGCTCACGGCGGCAGCGCCGCCAATCTTGCCGAGGCCGGTGGCTGCCTCGGCGCGCACTGGCACGTACTCATCGCTGTCCAATCGCGAGGTGAGCGCGCTTATCACCGGCTCCCCGGCGAGCGGTCCCATCGCGCCCAGGGCGCCGACGATTTCTCGTCGGTTCAATACCTCGGGCAGGTGCCGCAGCAGCGCCGGCACTGCGCGGCGATCGCGAACGGCGCCCAGACCGAGGATCACCAGCCGGCACAACGAAGCATCCTCGCAGTCGTCCAGCGCCAGGGCGAGCACAGGTGCGCCAGCGGGATCGCCGGCCAGAGCCAGCGCCAGCGCCGCTCGCAGCCTCAGCTCCTTGCCAGCCCCGTCGGTCCGCTCGACCAGCGTCCGTGCTGCCTCTTGCGCCGCGGCGTCCCCCAGCCGCGCCGCCGCCACTGTGGCCCAGTCGCGAATCTCGGCATCGTCGGCTGCCCGCCCGGCGAGCACCAGATCCCGCGTCTCCTGGGGCCGCGGCGGCAACATGACCAGCAACCGGGCCGCTTCGCGCCGCACCGCCACCGGGCTATCGGAACGCAGCATCTCGGCAAGCTCGCGGGCCACCATCAGATCGCCCATGCGGCCGCGCGCGATGGCCCTGGGAATATCCCCGCCGTTGGGGTTGGCCGGGCCGCGCAAGAGCTGCGGCTCGAAGCGGCCGTGATCATCCAACCAGTCGTCCAACCGGCCCCGCAGCGCGGCTACCCGATCGGGTCGATCGTCGGCCAGGTTCTTCCGTTCGCCCGGATCGGCCTCGAGATCGTGATACGCGCAGAAACCCCAGTCCATGTCGCAGATCAGTTTCTCGTGGCCCCACACAACCATGCGCTTCTCCATGACCTCGGCGAACACCGGCGGCAACCGCAACGCGGACGCGGGCGGCGACGCCAGCCACGGCCCCAGATCCGTCCCGCGCATGCGCGTCGGCACCGGGATGTCGAGCAGGCCCAGGATGGTGGGCGCAATGTCGACCACCTCCACCGGCCCAGACACGACATGCGGCTTTATTCCCGGCACGTGAATGATGAGCGGCACGCGCACTTGCTCGTCGAACAGTGTCGAGCCGTGGTAGCGGCCACCGTGATCGTCGAACTCTTCACCATGATCGGCGGTCAGGACGATGATCGCGCCGGGCCGGGTCTTCTCGATGTACGCGACCAGCTTGCCGACCGCGGCGTCCGTGTAAGCAATCTCGCTGTCGTAGCGATCGATGTCTCTGGACCCGAAGCTGAACCCCGCTCGATCGTCGTAGGGCTCGTGCGGTTCGAACAGATGCAGCCAGACGAACGCCCGCCCCGGACGGTCGGTTGCGAAGAACGCCGCTACCTGCTCCAACCGCTTGTACGCGTCCAGGAACTCGACCTTGACGTACTCGAAGTCGAAATTGCTGTCCTGGTAGGCCTTCAGCTTTTGCGCGTCAACGAAGAAAACCGCAGGCGGGTAGAACGCCGCGGTCTTCCACCCGTAGCGCCGTAACACCGCGGTTACCGGATCGTGCACGTCGCCCGGGGCCAGACGCGCGATGGTCGGGTAGTACTTGCCGGTCAGCATCGAAGCCACCGAAAACGATGTGTGGGGTGCTTGCGCGTACGCGCGGTCGAAACGCACGCTGCGGGCGGCGAGAGCGTCGATGTGGGGCGTGGTCGGGCGCCGGTAGCCATAGGCACCGACATGGTCAGCACGAAGCGCATCGATGCTGATGACGAACACGTCCGCGACGGGCAGGCGGGGACCGCCGGGCAAGGCCGGCTCGTCGATGTCACCGTCCAGACGCTCGGCCCGGGATACCAGCCGTGCGACCCGCGGACGAGGAAACAGCTCCAGGAGCGCCCTTATCACGGTGGTTTTTTCGTACGCGGCAAAGCGCAGACTCTGGCTGGCCCCAAGCTGGGGCACCGCCAACGCCAGGATCCCCATCGCCATCGTCGACAACGCCAGCACCCACAAGACCACGTGCCGACGCTGCACCACCGCCCCACCGTCAGTCCGGCGCACCACCAACACGCGGATCGCAAGCAGGACGAAAGCCAAGAACGCCAGTGACAGCGACAGATGAAACCACGGATACAAACGCGGCAGCAGCAACACGTTCGCCAAGTACGCGGTGACGGCAAGCCCGACTGACGTGCTGATCATGAGCCGCCGGCCGGCGCGATCCGCGCCCGAGCTTTCAGCAGCGCCCCCCGCATCAGCGAAGCGAAGGTAGATACGCAGAGCCGCCACCACGGCGCCAAGACCTGCCAGCAACAGCACCACCGACACGGCCTGGTGCCCGGGCAACAGCGCTGCCCTTCGTCCCGCGAACAGGGCGAAGGCGTCGTAGCCGATGACCGGCAGTGCCAGCAGGCCCATGGCCAGCGGCTCGGCAAGACTTCGGGCACGCCGGCGCAACGCCAGGACCAAAAGCGCACCCACCGCCGCCAGGAACAGTCCCCCCGGCGCCGCCAGGCCCACGCCCAGCCCGGCTAGCGAAGCAAACCGCGGCGCCGTCAAACCCGGCACCCGCCGCGCGAGCGTGACTGCCGCATCCAGAAAGCCCGCCACGCCGCCGCCCAGGACGCCGGTCAGCAGACACAACGACAGCGGCGTATACCGTGGCGGCGCCGATGCCTCGGCGTCCGATGTCATCCCGCCTCCTCGGCGAACGTGTTGCCCGCTGCCATCCGTGCCTCGGCTGCCTCACGCAGCATCCTGTGCTCCGGCCGCACCAGCTCCGGATCCACGGACAGCAACCGATCGACCTCGTCATGCGCCATTTCGACCATGCGAATCCACGCGCCGGAGTCCAGCATCCCGCCGCGCGGCGCACCGGTCTGGCGCGCGCCGAACAGATCGCCAGGACCGCGCACCCGCAGATCTTCCTCCGCGATACGAAGGCCATCGTTGGTGCCGGCCACAAACATCAATCGCTGCCCCGCTGCAGCTGCATCGTCCGGCACGCACAGCCAGCAACTGGCCGCGTGGGCGCCGCGCCCCACCCGCCCGCGAAGCTGGTGAAGCTGGGCAAGTCCCAGTCGCGCGGCGTCCTCGATCACCATCACCGTAGCGTTGGGCACATCGACGCCCACCTCGATCACGGTCGTGGCCACCAAGACATCGATCTTTTTCGCGCGAAAATCTCGCAGGATCTCTTCCTGGCGCGCACCTTCAAGCCGCCCGTGCAACATGGCCACACGCGCCGGACGCAGCGCCTGGCGCAGTTGCTTGTGACGAGCGCCCACCGTCGCCACCTGCACCGCCGCGCCAGCCGATGCGGTTTCCGTCTCGCCGATTGCGGGACACACCACGTAGGCCTGCCGGCCCGCAGCCACTGCTGCCACGATCGCGGCCAGAGCCCGCGCGCGTCCGGCCTCACCCACCGCCACTTCAGTGCGCACCGGCGCGCGCCCGGGCGGCAACTCGTCGAGCGCGCATCGATCGAGATCTCCGTAGATGGTCAGCGCCAGGGTCCTGGGAATGGGTGTCGCGGTCAACACCAGAAGGTGCGGCAGTATTCCCGAATTCGCCGCGTCCGGCGAGAGCCTTGATCGCCGAAAATGTGCGCGCTGGCGCACGCCGAATCGATGCTGCTCGTCGATGATCGCCAGAGCCAGGCGCGGCGCCTGCACCCGGTCGTCCAGCAGCGACTGCGTGCCGACCAGCAGATCCACCTTCCCTGCCCGCAAATCCGCGACCGATGCCTCCTGTTGGGCGCGCGGCAGCCCCGCCGTCAAGAGCGCCACGCGCAGGCCCACCGCCCGGCCCCAGGCGTCCAGCGTGCGGGCGTGCTGCTCGGCCAGCAATTCGGTCGGCGCCATCAACAAAGACTGTCCGCCCGAGCGAGCGACCAGCAACGCGGCCGCGAACACCACCACCGTCTTGCCGCTGCCGACATCGCCAGCAAGCATCCGTTGCATGGGGTGGTCGCAGGCCAGGTCGGCGAAGACCAGCGCGATGGCACGCTCCTGCGCGCAGGTGAGCGGAAACGTCACCGCCGTGCGCAGCGTCGCCAGGGCGGCCGATGGATCCGCCCCACAGGGCAGGGATCTACGCGCGAGCACCGCCGCACGTTGGCGACGCAGGCTCATCTGCAGGACCAGGAAATACTCGAATGCCAAACGTCGGTGCGCCGCCGACTCGCCCGCGGCCAGGGCCGCCAGATCGGCCGCCGAAACCCCGGTTCCTGGCAGGTGCACCGCCCGCAGCGCCGCCACCCGCGCCGGCAGTTCCAGTCGTCGGCGCAGCTCGGACGGCAGGATCTCCGGCGCCCCGTCGTCGAGACTTGCCACCGCCCCGGCGATGATCTTCTCCAGCGTCCGCTCGGGAACACCGTCGAGTTTCGGATAGCGCGGCCTTATCCCCAGTCCCACGGTGGGCGCGGCCATTTCCAGCTGCGCGGTCACGTTGCGCGGATGGATCAACTCGGCGGTGTTGTCGTCCGCTCGTCTCAGGATCCCGCACAGGGCCAACTTGCTGCCCTTGACGAACGACTTCGCCATCAAGGCCCTTGGCCGAAACCAGCGCGCCCGCAGACGCACACCGGCATCCTCTATGTGCACGTCAAGCAGACGGCGCGGGAACAGATGCACCCGCCCGATCCGGCCGCAGACAACCACCGCAGTGCCAGGTTCCAGCGTGGTCAGTTGCTCCAGCAGGTAGGTGCGCCGGAAGTCGTCATACGCGCGCGGCAACAAGTCGAGCAGGTCGGCCACGGTGACCAGACGGTGCGCAGCCAGACGCGCCACCGTCACCGGCCCGGCGCCGCGCAATCCGGCTTCGCCTATCAGCAACGCGCCTACCGGTACGTGAACCGCAACTGGTGATCGCAGAGGAAATATAGATCGCCCTCTTCGATCCGCTTGTTGTCGATCCGGGTACCGTTGAAGTCGATGCCGTTGGTCGACCCCAGATCCTTGATGTAGTAGGCACCGTCCCGGCGGACCACCGCCGCATGTTTGCGGGAGATGTTGCCGTCCTTGATGGGCAGATCGGACGACTTGACGCCGCGACCAATGATGAACTGGTCCTTGTCGACAAGGTACTTCTGGTTCTCAAACAAGACGTACAGCGGTGGCGTGTGGGCTTGCTCATCGACGGTGGCAAAATTCTGTACATCTTCCCGCGGTGGCGGCGGCGGCGGCGGCAAAATGACGGCAGACGATGGGCCCGGGATGCGAGCCTCGATAACAGCGTGCGCGCCGGTGCGGCGGGTCTCGAAACCCGCTTGCGTCATCGCGCGCGGCACCGGTACCGGCGGCGGTGGCGGCCGCGGCGGCCCCTGCCGAATGGTCGGCGGCCGGGTGTCCGCCTCGCCGGGCATGTAGCCCTTCTCGCGCGCCAAGAGCCGCATCGCCTCGTTGACCAGATCATCGATACCGCGATCCAGATCCTCCGACATGCGCTCGAAGCTCTGCCACAGCTTGTCCCGGCAATAGAAATGCCGCAGCGTCTTCTTGTTCAGGTCAGTCGCCATCTAGCGTCCTGTCTCGAAACTCGCGTGTTCTGGCCGGCCCGCGGGTAGCTTCATTTCCGTGCGCCCTTCCCCGCCTGCAGCAAGGCCGCCACTCGACCTGCCTCCTTGCCAACGGTGTCGGCGAGGTCGAATCCCTTGACCGCGCCCTTGTCCGTCGCCAGTTTCGCCAAAAGCGGCGCGTCGGCCGGACCACCGATGGTCTCAAGCGCCAGCACCGCCGCCATCCGCGCCAGCGCCGACGTTGAAACCAATGCCTTGCTCAGCGCTTTGGTTACCGCCTCCTTCTCCCCCTTGACCTTCGTTAGCTTCTCGATGTCCTTGGCCAGGTAGTCGATCAAATCCGCCTTCTTGTACGACTCCTTGGCTGGAAAAGCTTCCAGCGCGGGCACGATGGCATCCGCGCGACCAGCCACCAGCGCGGCCTCGTACGCCCGGTAGCGAACCAGCTCGACCTTGTCGCCGCGGATGATGGCGATGAGCCCGTCACGCGCCGCCAAGCCGCCGATTCGCTCGGCCAAGCCGAACATCTCGTCGCGCAGGCCCTTGTTGACCTTGGCATCACCGGCCATGCGCAAGGCCATCGGTAGCAAAGCGGGCTGCCTGGACTGCTGCAGTGCCAAGGTCGCCTGAAGCGCGTCTTTCTCGCCGCCCTGCTCAATCCTGCCGACCAGGAACGCGGTCGCCGCCTTGCCACCAATTTCGCCCAGCGCCTTCCACATCGACAGCGGGATCTCCTTCATGGCGCCCGCTCGCTTGACCAGCACCGTCGCCGCCTGCTCGCGGCCATCTACATCTGCGACCTTCACCACCAGGTCGACGATCGCGGGAAACGGCGTGTTGGGCTCGCGCAGCAACTTGATCAGGATGGGTACCGCTGCGGGTCCCGCCGCCGTCAGAATTTTCTCGATCGAGTGCCGGCCGCCAGACGTACGCCCAGCGCGAATGTCGGTCTCGATCGACGGCAGGATGACAGCATCGATCTGCTGCTTTTCCTCCGGAGCGGCGTACTGGCGAGCGCTGAACAGCGCATCGCGAGCGGCCCGCACGGTGTCTACCTGGGTGGCCTTCATGCCTGCCGCGTGGATAGGCACCAGCCCCTTGATGATCTCCCACCGTTCCGCCGCCGGCACCGCGGCCAGGATCTCATCGACCTTGTCGGGCATGTCCATGTCGATCATCGCCCCAGCCGCCTCCGCCCGCAGCTTGGGCGGCACGGAAGAGTTCTTGAGCGCCTCCTCGATCTTGGCCGGACCCTTCGTGGTGCCTTTCCACTTCTGCAAGTTCTCGGACGAGACGGTCTCGCACCCGGCGATCACCAAAACCCACAACCAGACCACGATGTGCCTTCTCATTCGGGGGGCGATGTTAGCCACCCCCAGATCGCAGGGTCAAGGCGAAGCGCCCACCCACACCGCCGGAGGGGCGGCTCAGTCATCGCCGTGAGGTGGCGCAGCCACCCGACATTGCCCCGCCCCGGCCCGCGCGATAAACGTCAACCTACCTCTCGTGCGCCGCTGCGGCCTCGTCCTCTTCATACTGGGGCTCGCGCTCCCTGCCCCGGGCCCCGCCGTCGCCGGTCCCCTCGACGATCCCCATGTGGGCGGCATCGGGTTCTCCGGCCCCACGACCGGTGATCTGTCGGCCGTGTTCTGGAACCCAGCCGCCCTGGCCCTGGTGGAAGGCCATCAGGTCATGTTGGTTGGCAGCGTGCGCCAGACAACCACCACCGTCGGCAGGTCGGCCATCGATCCGGCGACCGGCGCACCGGGCGGATCTCGCGCCCTACCCTCTGCCACCGGACGCGGCCTCTACCAGCCGGTGAGTTGGCCACTCGGGCCCGGGCATTTTGCTGCCGTCGGCGTGGATCTGGGCAGCCGGTTCAGCTTCGCCATCGCGAGCTACGTGCCGTTCGTCGAGCGGGTGAAATTCTCGCCATCCCGCGACGGAGCCCTGCCGACCCGGTACCACGCAACCGAGGTCGATCTGCGCAGCTCTGCCGTGGTCCCCGCCCTGGCGGTGCGTCTGGGCCCACGCTTGAGCCTGGGGGTATCGCCGGGCTTCTTGTTCTCGACCGGACGCTTCGTGGTCGACGAGGACACGGCTCTCGGTGCCGGCGCCGCCGGGCTGTTAGCCGATTGCGGCGGCAACCCCTGCGGCGTCGAGAACCCGGCTGCCGCCGCCCGCTACGACCTGGCTTCCGGTTTTGGCGCCTTCGACAGCGCGCCGTCGTTCACACTGGGCGGCGGTTTGCACTACCGATTCGACACCTGGGATCTTGGCCTCGCCTATTCCAGCCATCCCCTCAACAGGGCGGGCAGTGACGTCGAGCTCGACGCGCCCAAGAGCCGCCTCACCCCGCCGCCGCGCGCTGGGGCCAACGCCCTGCCGTGTCCGGCCGGACGAACGGATGATTGCGTCTTCGGCCACATTGCCTACGACTTGCCCGATACGATCATCGCTGGCGCCACCTGGCACACCACGCCGGCGTGGGACCTGACCGGCATCGCCCGCCTGACCATATGGTCGCGGCACGACAGCATCGCCCTGCGAGTCGTGGGCCCCGCCGGCACCGATCTTTCGGCCCTGGGTGTGCCGGAAAGCGTGGTTCTGCACCGAGGCTTCCAGGACTCCTGGGACGTGCGCCTGCGCGCGACCAGGGCGCTGCTGGACTCTGGACGGCTTCGCCTCGCCGCCACTTTGCGTTTCGAAACCTCGGCTGTGACGCCCGCTCGCCTGGCGCCTGCTGCAGTCGACGGATTCAAGATCGAACCGTCGCTGGCCGTGGCGGCTCGCTTCGGCCGCCTGGGCGTCGCTGCCGGCTACGCGTTCACCTTCGTGCCCGAGGTCAACACGGGCGCCTCGGCTTTTGATCCGCGCAACGCCGTGGCGTGCCAGGGCGCGGGCGGGGATCTCGGTTCAGGCGCCTGTCGTGCGCGCCTGGCGGGCACCGCACGCCCGACTGCGGCGGGCCGCTACGGCCAGCACTCTCACACCGCTAGCCTCGCCCTGACCGCCGGCTTCTGATTGGTTGTGATCCCGCTAGCGCGACTCGAGGGCCGCGCGCGCCGCCCCGGGATCGTTGGTGACGATGCCGTCGATGCCGGCATCGCGCAGCGCTCGCAAGCGCGCCGGATCATCGACCGTCCAGGTGTTGACGGCGTAACCCGCCTGGTGCCAGTGATCGATGGCCTGGGCGTCACACAGGCTCTCGTGCGGATGGGCAGCGAACGGGTGCAGCCACGAAAGCGTCCAGGGCTTCCACGCAGTTGCCAACCCGGCGCGCTCGAACAGCAGCGCGGCTTTGACATCGGGGCGCCATCTGCGCCAGGCGCGTACCGCCAGGGGATTGAACGACGACACCAGCACCCGCGCCGAAGCGCCGGCGTGGTCGACGGTTTCCGACACCCGCTCGACCAGCGCTGGCACCGTGGCATCGAAAACTCGGCTCGACTTCAGTTCGATGTTCACCAAAAGGTCGCCACCGCAAGCCGCCAGCGCCTCGGCCAGCGTCGGGATCCGCGCCCCATCTAGCAGGGTCGTGTCGCGAATGTCGGACAGCGGCAGATCCGCAATGCGCTCGTGTCGCCCGCCTAGCCGTCGAAGATCATCGTCGTGGAACACGACGATCTCGCCGGTGGCGCAAGCGAGCACGTCGAGCTCGACCCCATCGGCGCCATCGACGGCTGCGCGTCGGAACGCCTCGATGCTGTTCTCGGGAGCCCACGCGCTCGACCCACGATGGCCAATGACCAGCGGCGTGTGCCAGCTGCCTGGGCAGGTCGGCCGGGCACGGCGCCAGGTCCGCCCGAGTTCAGTCGCAGTGCTCATGCGCGCGTCATTTATAGCCCGCGGCTTTGCGCGCGCTATAGACTCCGCGCATGAGGCGATCTCCATCTCGACTTGCGGCCGGCCTAACGTTCGCACTTCTCGCTGCGGGCTGCGCTTCGGGCAGAGGCCGGGGCCCCCTGAGTGAGTCCGCCCGCCGCTTCGTCGCCGAGGCTGCCGCGCAGAAGCCGATCGCGTTCGAGGAGGATTACGTTGACGCGCGCCTCATCCTCCAAAGCCTGCCCCGCGAGGCGACCGAGAGGACGAAGCTGCGGAAGAAGCTGCTCGACTACCTGCTCGGGCCACTCGTGCGCCTCGACACCGAAGAACTGCGCCGCGACCCTGCCACGCTCGGCGCCCCCGATGACTTCGACCGCATCTTCGACTCGTTCAGAGACGCCCTCGATCTGTTCGCTGCCACCGAGCTATGGCAGCTTGGAGGGCCACGCCTCACCGCCGACGAGCGTGCGCTGCTGGGCGCGGCCGCCCGCGTGGTGGTTGCGACGTTTTCACCGCGAGGCAATGAGACCGCGGTCGCCGGTGGACTGTTCGTTTTGGCCAGCATCGAGCCTGCCTCGCCCGAGTGGAAGCGCCGCCTCGACGAGCTGCTGCCGTGGGTCGAGATGGGCGGCGGCCTGGCGCGCTCAACCAGCGCTTCCAACACCCAGCCGACCACCATCGAGGTGCTGGAATCTCTGGCGATCCACTGGCCCGTCCCGGTCGTGATCAATCGCCTCGCGGACAGCTACATCGCACGGCAGCAGCAATTGGCCACCACCATGCGCCGGCCGCTCGGCACCGGCTCGGCACAAAATGGCATGTCGGAGTTCTTGCTTGAGGGCGAGACCATCCAGACCACGGCGGTCAACCTGGCGGCGCTCTACCTGCGCTGCGGCCAGCGCGCCAAGGCGGCCGAGAGCCTGCGTCGGATGGCCAACAAGCCCGGCGACGAGCCCGAGCTGCGCGAACTGGTGGTGGCCGCCGCGCGCCCCGATGCCGGGCCCGACGAATTCCTGGCGCTGGCGCGCCGGTTCCTGCCTCGGGGCGAGATCCTGGGCGGAACGTCGAATGACCGGCTCGATCCGGTGGCAGCGGTCCAGGTGATCGAGGATGGCTTGGATCGTTTCCCGCGCCACGTCGGACTGTTGCTAGTGGCCTCACGCGTGTCCCGCTTCCTGCCCGCGCCGTTCCTGGCTCTGCGCTACATCCAGGAGGCCAAGACCCTCATCGAGGCCTCGTCGGCCACCGCACGAAGTGTGGTCACGATGTTCGACAAGGCCAAGACCGCGGACGACGTGCTCGGCGCCCTGGCGACCGAGGAACTCGATCTGTCCTTCTCGCGCCTGCGGCTACGGGTCGATCCGGGCGACATCGAGCCGGTCGCGCGCGAGGCCGAGATCCTGCGCAGACAGCTGGCCCAGACCCGCAAGCGTTTCGGCGACGATCGTGTCCGCCTGGGCGAGCGAGATATCGATCTGGAACTTGCGCGTGGTTTCCTGAACGCGGGCCTCGTCGATCGGGCCGAGGCCCTGTTCTCGCACGCGGGCTTGGGCAGCGATTCCGATATCGAGGTCAGCCTGCAAATGGCAAACCTGGCGCTCAAGCGTGGCGACGCCCCTCGAGCCGCCCGCATCGTCGGCGAGGCCATGACCCGACACGGAGCGCACGCCCCCATTCAGGAGACCATCGGGTGGGTCGAGAGCGGCTCGAAGCTATCGCGCGCCCTCGGCAACGCGCTCGAAGTGCAGGGCAAGATGAAGGAGGCACGCGAGGCTTGGGGCAATTCGGCCAAGGGTTGGGAACGCCTGATGGTCGAGCACTTGAAACGTAAGAACGCGCTGGCGGCGTCGGAAGCCACCCTTGAGGTAGGCCGGCTGTATTACTTGGTCGGTCGGCGCACCGAGGGCAAGCAGAAGTTCATGGAGGCCATCGAAGAGAGCGATCGTGACCAGAGCTTCATCGACGCCATCTCCTTCCTTGTTCAGCACGGCGAGGCCGACGCCGCGCTCGACATCTACCGCGTCGCCCTGTCGAAACCCGACCGCGCGGTTTCCGAGTACGTGAAGGTCTACGCTTCGCTGTGGGTCCTCGATCTGACCCGCCGGGCGGGCGCCCCGGACGCGTCCGCCGAGGGCTACCTGCGCGGCCTCGACACCCGCAAGGTTCATCTGCGCCCGCCGCGCGACGCCGCGTGGTATCTGCCGCTGGCGCGCTACGCCGTCGGCCGGCTGAGCTTCGAACAACTGCGCGCCATGGCCGACAAACCCGCCCGCCTGGCCGAACTCTACTTCTACGAAGCCATGCGCCGCCTGGCCGACGGTAAGAGCGACGGCGCCCACGAGCTATGGAACAAGGTCCTCGAGACCAAGATGGTGTCCTTCTTCGAATTCGAGATGGCGTCACGCTACCTGCGCACCGGCGCTCCCAGCCGAGCCCCCCGCGACAACGCCGCCGACACCGAAACCATCTGATTTTTCCTGTCGCGCGCCCGCTTATGCGCTAAAAACTCTCTCCGCAGTCGGGTGCCGTGGCCAAGTGGTAAGGCAAGGGTCTGCAAAACCCTCATTCCCCGGTTCAAATCCGGGCGGCACCTCAGAACACAAGAACCGCCCCGAGCGGCGGGCTCCGGTCGTCAGACCGGGTCGATTTCCCACGCGTCGACAAGCTTCGCGGCATCGCCGCCGACGCTGTTGAACGTATCCAGCATGTCGTCGGCCGGGCAACGCCGCGCCGCCGCCAGCTCGGCCAGCGGATCCAGCAACACCTGATCCGCAACGCCGCCAGGGAGGCCCGCGAGACCTTGGCGTGCGATGTGGCAGATCTCCGGCGCCAGGTCTGACAGCAGTCGACCGGAAAGACGCGCCGCCAGCCCCGCACGCGGCACCTCACGCCGCAGACGCTCACGTTCGTCCACCGATGCGTCCGCCACCAGGGCGAACGCCGCCTGACGGGCCGATCGGTCGTCGAGCAGGCCACGCCATATCGCACCCAGTCCCGCGGCGAACGGCAGCGGTGCCGCATCCGCGCCGCGTACCTCGATGTAGCGCTTGAGGCGCACATCCGGAAACAGGGTCGACAGGTGAGTCTCCCAGTCGCCGATGGTGGCAGTCTCGCCGTTCCAACCCTCGACGAAAAAGCGCCGGAAGGGCATCCCGCCCACGGGATGGTAACGGCCATCGCGAACCAGAAAGAACATCGGTACGTCCAGCGCCCATTCCACGTAGTCGCGAAAGCCGAACCCAGGCTTGAACGCAAACGGCAAGATCCCACAGCGAGCTTCGTCGACCTCCAGCCAGACCGCAGCTCGGTAGCTGAGATAACCGTTGGGCTTGCCCTCGCTTATGGGTGACGAGGCGAACATCGCGGTCAGCAAGGGCGACAAGGCAAGCGCCGTGCGCATCTTGTCCGCCGCTTCGTCTTCGTCGGCGAAATCCAGGTTGGCCTGCACCGTTGCCGTCCGCTTCATCATCTCGTGGCCGAGACGGCCTACCCGCGGCAGGAAATCACGCATGACGACGTAGCGGCGCTTCGCGAACCAGGGCACATCATCGAGCCGACCGAACGGCCGAAAGCCGCCCGAAATGAACCGGATGTCGAGCGGCCGGCCCAGCTCCGAGACCTCACGCACGTGCGCCACCAGGGCGGCGCGACAATCGATCGCTGTCCGCAAGGCGGCCCCAGAAAACTCCAGCTGCCCACCTGGCTCGAGTGTGATCCGATCCTGGCCGCGCCCGAGCGCGATGGCCCTGCCGTCTTCGATCTGTGCCACGAACCCGCGGCGCTCGAGCTTGCGCAAGAGCTCCGCGATGCCATCCGGGCCATCCTGGGGCACGGCGGTGCCGTCCGAGCGCACCGCCAGTTTCTCCTGCTCGATGCCCACCCGAAAGGCTTCGGGTGGCCTGGCACCGTCGCGGAAGTACTGGATCAGCTTCTCGATCGTTCCGATCGATTCGTCGCGGGAGCCGGGTGAATCCATCAAGCGGTCAAGCCATCACCAAAAAGCAGCAAATTGTACGGGCGAAATTCTCACGCACCAGAACTTTCCCTGCACTTTTGACGAATCGCTGTGCGCTCTGGCTCTTATAGTGACCGTGGATTTCTCGTCGGACACTTTGCCCCACAGCGACCCGGCAACTTCCCAGGGCACCGTACACCGAGGTGGCCTATACTCGGCGGATTCTCGCCGACTCGCGACGCAGCCTATGCCGCGCCTTTCTCATGTCCTAATCCTGGACCCCGACAGCAAGAGCCTTGAAACCCTGAAGTACGGGTTCGAGGGTGACGGCGTCAAGGTAACCGGGCTGGCCGATCCGGAGAAGCTCACAAACGCCCTGGCTGGGGCCGGGGTGCAGGTCGTGGTCGCTTCGCTCCGACAGCCGACCACCTCGATCCTGGAGGGCCTCGCCCGCCTGCGAGGAAGCGACACAACCAAGAACCTTCCGGCCCTGCTGCTGGGCCCGCCCGACACCCGAGCCGCCGCCGTGGATCTTGGCGCCGCGTACCTGCCGATGCCCGCGTTCGTTCGCGACGTATTGACCGCCACCCGGATGCTGGCTGCGGTCAGCCGGCCACTTGGTGAGGAAGCGACGATCGAGGGCGCGCTGTCCGACTTCGGGCTCTACTTTCTCGTGCGCACCATCCTGGGATTGCACCGCTCGGCGATCTTGCAGATCGAGCGATCGAGCCGGAAAGGCGAGATCCGGTTCACTGACGGCGAGGTCACGTCGGCCCAGGTCGGATCCCTGCAAGGAGAGGCGGCGCTTCATCGGCTCCTGCTGTGGGAGGATGCCACGCTAGACCTGAAGATCCGGGCGGTCACGCGACGAGGATCGCTGCAGAAGAAGGCAGCGGATCTGCTGGAAGAGTCCGAGCGCTTCCTGCGCGACTTCGCCCACGCCACCAAGGACATCGGCACCGTGCAAACGGTGTTTGCGACCGCACCTGATAAGGCTGCGCAGGTACCGTCCGAGGTGGTGCAGGTGCTGACACTTTTCGACGGCACCCGCAGCCTGGGCGATGTCATCGACGACAGCCCCTACCGCGTGTTCGAGACCTTGAAGATCATTTCGCGCATCCACGAGATGGGTGTCATCCAAAAGAAGGTCAGCGACCGGCCACCACCTCTCGCGGCGGCGGCCACGCCTCGCAAACCCAAGATCGAGGACTGGGTCAACCGGGCCCCCGAATCGAGCGTGACCGCCTCAGGCGCCTCGCAGCCGCAGCCCGGGCCCGAGCAGAGATCGGGTACCGCCAATCGCCGCAGGACGCCCCGGAAGGATCGCGTGACCGCCGAGCACGCCACCCTGCGTGCCGCCGACACCGCGCTGCCGCGGGCGATTCCTGATGTCAGCACGCGACCGCCGGGTTTCGCTGCGCCAGCACCGGCATCGCCCTCCTCACCAGCCCCTCCCGAGACCGCCGCCGCGCCCGCCGCAACACTTTCTGCGGCGGCAGCCCCGTCGCCGCCCAGGACCACAGGTACCAAAGAGGCGGCGACTCGCGGCGAGTTGCGCGCGACCAAGCGCGAGATGCCCGCGGTCGTCAGCGACTTTCCCTCGTTCGTGATCGATCTGGGCCCACCTGACTTGAACCTTCCGGCGCAGCCCCCTGTTGAACTGCCAGCGTCCGCGCCCGCCACGCTGGCCGCGGCACCGCCCGCCCGGGTGACCGGTGGCATGCTGGCTGCGCCCTCGTCGCCGCGGCAGACCGCGCACAGCATGCCCGCAGCACCACCCGCTGCGGGGTCGATTCAGCTCGACGCCGCCATGATGGCCGAAATCGATACCTTCGAGATGGCGAACAGTCCGGCCACCCCGCCGCCCGAGTTGTCAACGCCGCGACCCACGGTCGCTCCGGTTTCTTTCGTCAAGGAACCGAGTGGCCTAAGGCGCCTGCCCCAGCCATCGAGTCCCACCGCCGCCACCGTAGGCTTCCCCACCCCGCCGCCGTTGGTCACCCCCGTTGTCATGCCGGCCCCGGCGGCACCTGCATCACCAGCGGCCCCCGTCGCGCCTGCGCCACTTCCCGCCGCGGCGGCACCAGAGTTGCCGCCGCAGATCTTGAGCCCCGCCCCAGTGGCGATACCGGCTACGGCCGCGCTTGAGGCCGTGCAGGCCCCATCGCTTGCTGCTGAGCAGGCAGCCCCAGGTGCGCGACGGCGCGGCCCGTCTACCGAGTTCGACGCCATCGAGGCCGATTTCTTCGCCCGGGAATCGGATCTGTACAAGACCGAGATCGACACCTTCGACGATCTGGACCGCGGCCGCCGCCGCTAGCGCGCGCCCTCTACCTGGCCGACCAGACCACTTCGGTTCTGGCAACCGGGCTCACGATTCGCAGCGCCAGTTGCCCCGACTTCGCGCCTGCGAAGGGACGCTCCCCTTCCCCGACCTTTCGACTGAATTTGATGAGGTAGGTTCGAGTGAACGCCGTGCGCGACGGGAAGAATTGCGTTTCGTAGAGTTCGGGGAGCTTTTGCGCCTGGATGCTGTTCGGCAGCAGTTCAGACCCGGCGCCATCCATCAAAGTCACCTTCCAGGGCGAATCCTTCTTCTCGAGATCATTCCACCGATGGGTCGTGGTCTGCACCGCAACGTGAAACTCGAAAGTCGCCTTGGCGGCGTCCATCTGCGTCTGCCGCAACTGATCGCGATCGGCTTCAGACAGACCATACGTTTCTCCGTAGGACTCGATATACGCCTGGCGAAAATCCCAACTCTTGAGCACCGCCCATACCTCTATGACCGTACCCGCATCGCTGATGACCTTGGCATGGCGAGTCCAGTCCTCTCGCACGCGTTCGTAGTCCGCACTCGCGTACGCGCGGTTGGTCTCCGAGAAGTCCACTGGCCGCGCTTTGGCCGATGCGCAACCGGCCGCGGCCGCAAGCACCGCGACGACAGCAGTGGCTGGCCTACCGCCCTTCAAACGAATTCCCGCTTGCGGAACAGGGTGATCGTCGGAGCCTCGGCCTCCAGCACCTCGCGCCCACCCTCCTCCCGATCCACGAGGCCCAGGATCAGAGATACCTCAAGCCCGAAATCGCGCGCACGCTCGATCGCCTTCAGGGCCGAGCCCCCGGTCGTCACCACGTCCTCCAGGATCGCCACCGGCATACCCGGGCGCAGCGACTTGATGCCCTCCAGCCACTGGCCGGTGCCGTGACCCTTGGGTTCCTTGCGTACGTAGAACGCCTGCAATGGCCGCCCTGACAGATAGCTCACGGTCGCCACGGCCGAGGCCAACGGATCGGCTCCCATCGTGAGGCCACCGACGGCCTCCACCTGCGGCGCCTTGTCGTGCAAGAGCTTGCCGAACAGCCACCCAACCAGAAAATGCCCTTCGGCCCCGAGCACCGCCTGTTTGCAGTCGATGTAGAAGTTGCTCTTCTTGCCCGAAGCCAGGGTCACCTCTCGCTCCTCATAGGCAAGGCGCTTGAGGATCTCCAAGAGTCGCAGCCGATGACGCTCGAAGAGGTCGCTTCCAGTCATGGCGGCAGTCTTATCATGCCGCTTGCCCGATCTCGGGCCCTCTTGCATACGCTTTGCCGCTGGCCCAGAGCCGGCTGCCTACAACTTGATTCCGCCCAGCGGATCGTCGTCGATGGGCCGCTTGCTCTTGAGGCTCGGCTTGGGCGCCGACGGCGTGGCCGCGGGCTCCCGACGCGTCGGAGTGGGCGCGCGCCGAGCGCGCTCCTTCTCCATCTCCACGCGAAGCTGCGCCTTCTGGGCCTCGTCCGTCGAGGTCGCCAGCTGCTTCTCGAGTTGCGCCATCCGGGTCTCGAACAGGCGGCGCTCCGCCTCGGCCTTTCGGTCGCCTTCTTGCTTGATCCGTATCGTCTCCTGCTCGGCGGCCTGGAGTTCCTGCTTGTGATCGCTGTACAGCTTGAACACCACGCCACCTGCGATCAGCACCACCACAGCCGCTACGCCCGCGATGGCCGGCATCGGAGACTTGGCCTTCCGATGCGAGATCTCAAGGCGCATCCGTTCTTGCTGAAGCTGCGTTTCGCCCTCGACGCGCGCCCTGCGCTCGGCTTCCTGCAAGCGAAGCTGCTCTTCACGCTCTCGCGACAGCCGGTCTTCCTCCACCCGCCGAAGGCGATCCTCCTCCTCGCGGCGCTTGCGGTCGGCTTCCTCGCGAATGCGCCGTTCGCCGTCCTCTCGCGCCTGACGTTCGGCGTCGGCCTTCGCCTGAATGGCAGCTTCTTCCTGGTGGACCCGTTGGTCCTCCATGCGCCGCACCTCTCTCAAAGACAACAGAACTGAGTTTTCACGCTGCTCGGCCATGAAACCCTTTCTCCGCGGTGGCCTGGAAAATCCGTGAAAGGCCCGGCGAAAACCAACCTTTTGTAACACACGTGACGGTCTCCATCAAACGGCCAAACCCATGAGGACAAGACCCCCACGTAGTGGGGGAAACATCCCCCACGTCGAGATGGGCACAGCCAGAGCCGGCACGGTCACTTGAACTTCTTCAACAGATCGTCGATCAGGTCGGACTTCCCGCCCGATGCCGCGGCGGTCGACGCCTTTCCGCCTGCGGTGGTCTTGTGCCCCCCTCCGGCCTTGGCCACCTTGGTGGCATGAGGCGATGTCGACGCCCTGTGCGCGCGACGGCCAGACTTTGGGGACGGCCCGTCGACGCTAGTTGCGAGGGTCTTTCCGGCGTCGTTCGGCGTGACCTCAGCGGCCGTCTGCTCCGTCGGTGAACCCGCCTTCGCCAGCGTCGCTGTGGTCCCTTGAGTGGAGGGCGCGGCGGGCGGCACAGCGAGGCGCGCGGCCGCTTCAGCAGCCACGCGCACGCGCTCGAGTTCAAGAGTCGAAGCAAGAGCAGCCGCCTGCGCACTCTGGTGCCGGGAAAACGCGACGCCAAGAAAAACCGCCTGAACCACCACCAGGCCACCGATGATCCAGAGGGCCCGAAGCCCCCAATGGCCGGCTTGACCTGGCATCTTGAACTTGGGCATCGCGATCTGCTGTTTCATCGATTTTTTTCTCCCCGTGTACTCACACTGTACTGCAAGTGATGTTCCCCACGCATCGGTTGTCGCAAATATTTGACATCGTTGATCTAACGCCGCGCACTGCGGCGGTGTACCCTGGGGGTTGCGCTCCCCAGGGCCAGGGTTCCCCAACGGGTTTTCTCGTAACCGCCTGACAATCCGCTATGGTGGGGCGCTGTTCGCGATGGGCAGATACGTCGATCTCCACTCCCACTACTTACCCGCCCTCGACGACGGCGCCGCTACAGCGGAAGCGAGCCTCCAGATGGTCACAGCCGTGGCCAGCTTGGGCTTCACCCATCTCTGTGCGACGCCGCACCAGCGAGCAGGCATGTTCATGCCCGCGCGCGAGGCCATCGACGAGGCCTACGCAACCGCCCTTTCGGCAGTTGCGAGCCAGTTCCCACAACTCGAACTCGGCCTCGCCGCGGAAAACTACTGGGATGACGTGTTCCACGATCGGCTACGCAGTGGGGGACTGCCATGCTACCCGGGCGGGAGAGCATTCCTTTTCGAGGTCAACCCGAGGTTCTTTCCACCGCGTATCGAGGCGGCCTTGTTCGAGATCCGGGTTTCCGGGCGACTGCCGGTCATGGCTCATCCCGAACGCTACGACGCCATCCAGAACGACATCACCCGCGCCGAGGCGGTTGGCCGATCGGCGGCCTTGGTGGTTGATCTTGCGGCGATCGAGGGAGCCCACGGACGAAAGGAAATGAAGACCGTACGACGATTGCTGGAGGAAGGACTCGCGCACGCTGCCGCCACCGACGTGCACCGGCCGGAAGACCACGCCGCCGTGGCCGCGGGCATGACCTGGATCGGCAAGCACCTCGGGGCGTCGGCCCTCGATCGATTGCTGGCAGACAACCCTCGTCGTATTCTCGCCGGCGAATTGCCCTGAACCGGCGTCCGAGCGCGCCGCCAGGCCCCGGACCACGCTGGTGAAGCTGTTCCTCAAGATAGCGCTATCGCTTCTGGTGGGCGCGGTCAGTGTCTGGCTGGTGTTGCGACAGATGTGCCGGCCAAAGCCGTGGCGCTCTACGTGGCCACGCTTGCTGTGACCCACCTGTTTCGTGGGTGGCGCTGGAAATACCTGTTGCGACCCATCGGCGTGTCCCTGCCCCTGCACCGCCTGCTCTTGATCTCATCGGTGGGGTTCATGGCAATCCTGGCGCTGCCGGTCCGGCTGGGCGAATTCGTTCGGCCGTACTTCGTGGTCAGGGACGGGCAGTCGCGCATGAGCGCTGTGCTCGGTACCGTCGCCGTCGAACGCATCATCGACGGTCTGGTCATCTCGGTCCTGTTCTTCATCACATACGTTGCCTCGGCGCCGAGCACGTACGCGCCGGTGCTGCGGTTCGCGGTGTTCTTGTCGCTTGCAGGGTTTGTCACCCTGACCCTGTTCCTGATCTTCGCGCTCGTCTGGCCCGATGCCACCATCCGCTTTGCACTAACCGCCTCACTGGTCAGCTTTCTGGCGCCGGCCACCGCTGCGAAGTTGGCCGACCGACTCCAGGCACTGATCCAGGGCTTTCGTGTCCTCGGTGACGTGAAGAACTTGCTGCCGTTCTTAGTCCAAACCATTCTGTACTGGGGTAGTAACGGGTTCGGCATGTGGTTATTGGCGAGAGACATGGGACTCAATATTTCCATCGCTGCCGCGTACGCGACCATGGCGCTCACCGGCGTGCTGATCTCCCTGCCAAATTCGCCGGGACTGGTCGGCCAGTTCCAGCTGGGTATTCTGCAGGGTCTGCACGCTTATCTACCCGCGACGGTGGTGGGCTCGCTGGGCAGCGCCTACGCGATTGCGCTCCATGGAATCCAGTTCGCGTGGTTCGTCGGGGTGGGGCTGGTGTCGCTGCGCTTCTCGATCGGTACCCGTTCGCTCCAGGCTGTGGTCCTGGAATCGAATCAGGCCGCCGCCGAGAGTGGCACCCGGGAATGAAGCATCTGGTGGCCCTAGCAATGGTACTGCTGGCCGGTATGGCGGCGGCGCCACCAACGGCCGCGCGATCGAGCGCGGTCCTGCCGTACGCCCCCACTGAGGTGTGGCCGACTACCGTTCGATTTCTCCGCATCGATCGCGGATACGTGATTCGCGAAAAGGACGAGGCCACTGGCTACGTTCTGTTCGAGTTGAGCGAGGGTCAGAGGAATTACAAGGGCTCCGCCGAACTCGTACGTGTGGTGGAGGACGGACGTGAATCGACCCGCGTGGTGTTCACCCTCCCGGATCTGCCCAAGCACTGGGAGCAACTGCTCATCGACAAGTTGAGCATCAAGGTGCGCGACGATCTGGGCACGCCACCGCCGCCGTCGGCCAGGAAACCGCCAACCGCCAGTGACGAGAAAAAGAAACCGGACTCCCCGGCACCACCACGCGCGCCTGCTGGGGAACTGCCCCGTGCCGGCGATGGCAAACCGTAACCCCGGGCACTTGCAACCGGTTGGGGAATGGATCCTCAGTCCAGATCGACGAGCGGCGCGCCTTCTTCGACCGCTTGATTGGGCTGCACACGGATCGCAGACACGTGACCCGCCGCCGGCGACTCGACCGGCATCTCCATCTTCATCGATTCGAGGATGACCACGGTCTGCCCCTCCGTGACCGTGTCGCCAATCGCGACCTCGATCTTCCACACGGTGCCGGCGATGTGGGCCTTCACGCTGGTAGCCATCGAGCCAGCAGACTAGGTATCGTCAGCGTCGTGGTCAAGCACCGTCGGCGGCTCTGCCTTGCCACTGCCCTGGCGGGGCTAGTGTTGTCGGCGCGGGGTGCCGGAGCGCACCCGGAGATCTCCCCCCAGCTAGTCAATCGCTACTTCGCGCTGGTCGTCGTTGACAGCCGAGTCGAGGTGTTCTCCTCGTACCTGTTCGGCCCACTACCGGGCGCCGATCGGCGCCGATCCATCGACGCTGACCAGGACGGGCTCATCTCAGAAATCGAGATGACCGAGGAGGCTCGGCGCTGGGCGGCGCGCGCCAGCGAGCTGTACACGCTCGCCATCGATGGCCAGGACACAGCGGCGCCCGCCACCGCCACTGTGGAACTGGGGAGCGATCGGTCGACCGGAGCTGCCGCGGTGGTGATCGAGCTGCGGGCGCAGGTTCCGGTGGTCCGTGGTCCACATACACTGCGCATCGAGCCCGGCCATGATCCCGGCCGCCTGGGCGAGACCGAGCTGGGTATCGATCCCGGCCCCGGCTGGATTCTCGTCGCGAGCCATCTAGGCCGAGCCGCCCCGCCAGCCGAGGGGCAGGTGTCCAAGACCCGCTTCAAGTTCGACGGGCCACGCGTCTCGCTGCTTGAGGATCGCTCGGCAACGTTCCTGGTGCGCCCCGCGCCGCGAGAGCCAACGCCGAGCCATCGCGGCGTGCCAGGTTGGCTACTCGGCGGCGCTCTCGGCGCCGCGTTGGTGGGCTCGCTCGCCGTGGTGCTTCGTCGGCGCCGGCTACCTCGCGCCGGGGCTTGACGGCCAGATGCGAGATCAGCCGGGGCGCGGGAGCGACGCATTCATGTGAAACGCGAGCTGCTCCGCGGGGTACCTGTGTTCCGGGCCGCGCACGCAACAAATGCGAGCCTCACATGACAGTCGACAGGCATCGACCGAGGTACGACGTCCCAGACACCGGGCCAGCGCGAAGCCAGAACGTCCCGGCGCGCCCGCCGGACATGCCGAGATACAGGGTGCCTCGCAGCCATCGCAGCAGTCGCCGACCGGCGCGGCCCCGACAAGATGCGCGGTTGTAACGATGAGAGCCCGGTAGGCCCACCACGGCCCGTACACCGGGTGGATCTGCAGGCCCAGGGGCCCTGGCGGCGAGACGCCAGCGGCCTGGCCGAGGCGCTGGAACGGTAGTGGGCGGTGAGCGCGCGCAAACGGAAACGCGATGGCGTGGGCATTCCCGGTCCCGGCAAAGGCACGCTCGCTAGCCGCGATCACCACACGCGAAGTGTAGCGATCCAGAGGATCGTCCCCATGCCGATCCCCGTGCGCCCAGAAGCGATCAAAAAAATCACGGCCGCCATCGCCGATGACAACGCCGCTGCGAGCGCCCGCTAGCAGATCCTCGATGCGCACCCCAGCCATCGCATCGGCGTTTGCCGCAAGCAACGGTACGACGATGTGCAACCCCTCGGCGCCGAGTTCTCGCCGGAGGCTATCGAGCAGTGGCATCAGCCGAGTGGGCGTCGATCCGGAAGTCGCTTCAACGCAGCGCCACCGGGTAGTCGATCCGCTCGCCGTCGTTGGCGGGGAAGCGGGCGCCCCTGGCGGCCGCCTC
This sequence comes from Myxococcales bacterium, assembly GCA_031431215.1. Lineage (GTDB taxonomy): Bacteria > Myxococcota_A > Polyangia > Fen-1088 > Fen-1088 > JANPCZ01. Next base: position 45,048 of record JANPCZ010000122.1, on the reverse strand, counting down.
GACACAACCGGCGGTCGGCGTACCGGCGAACTTTCCCGACACACTGGCGTCGCCGACCTTGCCGCTTGGATCCACCTTGAGCCTGAGGTTCGCGACTCCCGGGACCTTGAACTGGTTGAAGCAGTCCTTGAGCTTGGGCTGGATCGACATCATGGCTTTCACGATGTCTTCCTTCGGAATTGCACCCTTTGCGGCCGACGCTGCCTTCTTGGGCTCATCGTCCTCCCTCCTCGCCGCTGCGACCGCGGGCTTCTTGTTGAGCGCTCCGTTGAGCAGATCATCCAGCGCGTCGCCGCCCTTCTTCGGCGCGGCCGCAGGCGCCGGCGCCGCCTTCTCCACGGGCTTGGCCGCCGCAGGAGCCGCGGCCGCGACCTGAACGGGCCTGGCGGACCCGGGAACCTCAGCCTTAGCGGTCTTGCCCGATTTCGCGCTCTTGCCGCCCTTGCCCGAAGGTCGGTCATTTGAGGCAACCTTGGTGCCCTCGAGAGGCTTGTCGCCTTCCCGCGGTGGCAGCGCCTCATTGTTGGACGGCGGTGGCGTGGACGGCGGTGACGCAGCCGCAGTCGGTGCGACCAGGGCAACGGCCGGTACGCCTGCTGTCGGCGCCACGGTAGCTGGGCCGGTAGGTGCCAGGGCAACTGGCGCCATCACCGGTGTATTGATGATCTTGAAGATCATGAACCCCATCCCTCCCAGGACCAGCACCAGCACTCCCAATACGGGATACACCCAAGTTGGTGCCCCGCTCGAGCGCGAGATCGGCAACAGCACCGGGGCGACCGGCGAGAACGACGGCGGCGCGAAGGTCGGCAGATCCCCGGCCGAACCTGATCCAAAGTCCATCCGCGCAGAACCTGGCGACCCAAGCGTCATCTGCGCCATCGACCGAATGTCGATGAGGCCCGATCCCTCAGTCGTCGCTGCGCCACCTCCGCCACCAGCGCCGCCGGTTGAACCTGGGCTGGGCAACGCGCTGAAAGCCCCCGAAGGCTTCGCCAGCGCTTCGAGATTGGACAGCGAGAATAGCACCGAGTTTTCATGGCGCTGCCCGGTCAGACTATCGGCGCGGGCCGACATGGCGGCACCCGCTCCGTTGCCGCCGCGCGCCGGAGCCGAGTCCGCAGCAGCGCCAAACCCTCCGAACGAGAATGGCGCCGCCTCCGGGGGCGCTGACACGCCGACCGGAGAGGCAAACAGATCCGCCGGGGGCGCGGCTTTGGGCCCAGACTTGGGCCCCGCTCCGAAGACGTCCCCTAGATCCACCGCGCCGCCAGACCCGGGGGCAGCCGCATAAGCCATCTCGGCAACCCCCGGTGCGTAGGCCACCGTGGGCTGCGGCGCAAAAGGATTGTCAAAGTCGCTGGCCGCCGGGGAAGGCGAAGAATAGGTAGTCGCCCCCGCAAACTCCGGAACAGACCCGACTTTCAACCAGTCGGCCAGTCCCTCTTTCCACGCGAACGTGTCGGCGTTGATCTCGCCGCGGGCCAGGCGCGCCCGGATGTCGGAATCAGGCAGCGGTCCTACTTGCTCGCCATCGACCACGATGTGCCAGGCGCTCTCCGTTCGCGGCGCAGCAGCCGGAGCCTCGAAGGGATCCACGGCCATGATCGATCCGGTGGCGCGGGCCGCCGGAGCAGCCATGTCGTCGGTTCCGCGCACCACAATGACGTGGCTACACTTCTTGCACCGGATCTTGAAAACCTTGCCCCGAACCTTGTCATCCGCGATCGAGTACTTGGCCTGGCAGGCATCACAAACGATCTTCATTGGGCCCTCTCATTTTGGCCATCAATCGTCGCACGCCGAAGCAAAAATGCCCCTGCAGGGCCGCAGATTATAGGTTGGGGGCCCCTCGTGGCAAGCGCGTAGGCGGCGGAAGAGAAAGAATTCAGAGTAGTTAGCGGAGAGAATGGTTCACCTCGCGGACTCGAAGGGGTTCCACTTGAGGATGGTTTCCTCACGCCCCGGCCCCATCGAGATGCACATGAGCGGAAGTCCGACGAGTTCGCTGACACGAGAAAGGTATACGCGAGCCCCCGCCGGAAGATCTTGTTCGTTGCGAAGGCTCTGGCCCGCGGCGGGGCGCTCCCAGCCGACGAAGGTCTCGTATACCGGTTCGATCTCCTGGATGTCGTCCGGGTCGAGTGGCAATTCATCCAGCGTCTGGCCGCGTAGTTTGTAGCTGACACATAGCTTGATCTCCTCGATGCCTGCCAGCACGTCGAGCTTGGTTAGCGCCAGCGTTTCGATCCCGGACAGGCGGGCGGTCAGGCGCAGCGCTGGGATGTCGAGCCAGCCGCAGCGGCGAGCGCGACCCGTGGTGGCCCCGAACTCGGCACCGACTTCCCGCAGACGTTCCCCGACCTGGTCCTTCAACTCGGTGGGAAAAGGGCCCAGCCCGACTCGGGTGGCGTAGGCCTTGACGATGCCCACCACGGTGTCGATTGACGTGGGCCCGATGCCGCACGCCGCGCACGCGCCACCTGCCACCGTGGACGACGACGACACGAACGGGTAGGTGCCGTGGTCGAGATCGAGCAGAACGCCCTGCGCACCTTCGAACAGCACATTCTTCCCGGCCCGGATCTGGTCGTACAGGAACCGCGAGCCGTCGCCCACGTAGGGTCGAATTTGCTCACCGAAAGCCAGGTACTCGCGATGGACTGCAAGGGCGTCCACGGGTGGCGCGTTCATACTGGCGAGCAACGGCGCGACCAGACCGACGTTCTCGTCGATCTTGCGGCGCAGCCGCTCGGGGCGCAGAAGGTCCTCGATGCGTACGCCGGTGCGCGACGCCTTGCTCTCGTAAGTAGGTCCGATACCACGCTTCGTGGTGCCAAGCGCACCCGGACGCTCTTCGCGCAGGCGATCGAGCTCGCGGTGGTGTGGCAGGGTCACATGGGCGCGTCCCGAAACGATCACGTCTGCGGCGCTCCTGATGCGACCGTTCTTCTTGAAGGTGTCGATCTCTTCGATCAGGGTGCGCGGATCGATCACCATGCCTTCGCCCAGCACACAGGTCACGCCCGGCCGCAAGATCCCAGAGGGGATCAGGTGGGTCACGAATTTTTCGCCGGCCACCACGATGGTGTGCCCAGCGTTGGCACCGCCGCCCCAGCGCGCAACCACGTCTGCTCTTTCGGTGAGCAGGTCCACGACCTTGCCTTTGCCTTCGTCGCCCCACTGGGCGCCAACGACGATCACGACCGCCATGTGATGACCTTCTTTGTCAGCAAGCGTTGCAGCATTAGTCGTTGCGGCGCCCACGCTTACCGACGCGTAGCACCTCTCGAAAGTGCCACCGCCGCGCGTAGGCGTCGAGTTCTTTTCCGGTGAGTCCAGCGAGATCGGCGGCGGCTCGACGTCCTTGACGACGCAGCAGTGTGGCCTGGCGCTGGGCATCTGCCAGCGGGCCCGCCACCAGCACACCGGCATCCCGGGCCCCGCCCTCGGGCCCGTCGGAGCCGTGTGCCGCCGATGACTCTTCGCACGCGACTGCGGTGGCCTCTACGTCGATGGCGAAGCCTACCGCCGGTGACGGATGGCCATAGCGGGCGAGCAGCCCGTCGTAGCGGCCGCCCTGCAGCACCGCCTGCGCGGCGCCGTGCACGTAGCCCTGAAAACGCACGCCTGTGTAGTAGTCGAAACCGCGCACCTCGCCGAGATCGATGTGCAATCGACGCGCGAGGCCGCGCCCATCGAGGTCGCGAACCACGTCGCGCAGGTTGCCCAGCGCGGCGCGGATGCCAGCGGTTGGGGCACGCTTGATCGCAGAATCGAGGACGGCGGGTGCGCCCGATAGCTCGGGCAATAGTTGTGCAAACTCGACGACCGCCTTCGGTCCGGTCGCAACATTCAGGATCTCGGCGAGTCCGGCGCTGTCACGCTTGGCGATGCGGCCGCGCGCAGCAGTCTTGCCGTCCTCGGTCAGGCCGAGCGCATCGAGCACCTCGCGGGCCAGGCCCAGATGCCCGAGCGCGATGGTCGCGTCACCCAGTCCCGCCGCACCCAGGGCCTCGACCCCGAGCGCGATCACCTCCGCGTCCCCGACCGGACCGCTGACGCCGGCCATTTCCACGCCGGCCTGGATGATCTCGCGCTGGGCGCGGGCGCGCGGGTCGAGACGAACGACCGTACCCTCGTAGCACAGGCGCACCGCGCCGGGCTCGTGGTGAAACCGAGTCGCGATGAGCCGGGCGATCTGCGGCGTGATGTCCGGGGGCAGTGCTACCACCTGACCGGAACTGGGTTCGACGAAGCGGATGGCTGCCGCGCGGCCGGCGGTGCCCAGGCCCAGCGCGAGCACGTCCTCGTACTCGAAAGCCGGCGTGATCACGCGAGCAAAACCCCAGCGCTCGAAGGCGCCGGTCAGAGCTTCAGCTATGCGCCGGCGCGCAGCCGTCGCCTCGGGGGCAAAGTCGCGCATCCCCGCGGGGAGGCGCAACGTCGGCGCAGTCAACATGGCTGGGGCAGCATCCGCAGCGCTTACAGCTGGTTGACGGCGTTGCGGATCTTGCCGTTCTTGAGGAAATCCACGAACACTTCCGCTAGCTCGATCGCCACCTTTTCCTGCGCTTCCTTGGTCGACGCACCGATATGCGGAGATGCGATCACGTTGTCCAACTCGAACAGCGGCAGCATCCCGCACGGCTCCTTCTCGAACACATCCAGTGCCGCTCCACCTAGATGGCCACCCTTCAGGTTGTCGTACAGCGCCGCCTCGTCGACCACGCCGCCGCGCGCACAATTGATCAGATACGCGCCCTTGCGCATGCGCCCGAGTGTGTCCTTGCCGAACAGGTTCCTGGTTTCAGGCAGAAGCGGCAGGTGCAACGTCACGAAGTCCGACCTGGTCACGACGTCGTCGAACTTGGCGAACTCGACACCCGGCGGAGGCGTCGCGGTGCTGGGCAAGATGGGGTCGAAAGCCAGCACCCTCATCTTGAGACCAACGGCGCGCTCGGCGACCTGCCGGCCGATGTTTCCAAAGCCAACCACTCCTAACGTCTTGCCGGTGAGCTCTACCCCCATGAACCGCTTCTTGTCCCACTCACCCTTTTTCATGCTGGCCGTGGCCTGGGGCAACTTGCGGGCGAGCGCGAACATGCACGCTATCGCCAGCTCGCCCGCGGCGATGGCGTTGCCCTGCGGCGTGTTGATGACCTGGACCTTGCGCGCGGTCGCGGCCTTGACGTCGATGTTGTCCACGCCGACGCCGGCGCGGCCCACGATCTTGAGGCGCGTCGCCTTGTCGAGAATGTCGGTGGTGACCTTGGTCGCCGAGCGAACCGCAAGACCGTGGTAGCCACCGATGATGCCGGCCAGCTCGGCCGCAGGCAGGCCGGTCTTGACGTCGACCGCCAGATCCGCCTCGGACATCAACTTGACCGCCGCAGCAGACATGTCGTCGGCAACCAGAACTCGGATGGGATCTGCCATGGCGCCGGTGTTCTAGTACAGGTTGGCGGGAGCGCCAACATCAATTCTGAGGTGGTAGAACCCCGCCGCTCCCGATGTCGCTCGCTCAATTCTCCGACGTCCACTTCGCCTACCCTGGCAACGAGATCCTGGCCGGCGCGTCGCTGCTCATTCGGCCCGGCGATCGCATCGCCCTGGTCGGACCCAACGGTACAGGCAAGTCCACAGCGCTGCGGATTCTGGCCGGCGATCTGGCCCCTGACGCCGGCGATGCTCGGGTGCTCGGCAAGGCCAGCGTTGCTTACCTGCGGCAGTCGCAGGAGCTGGCCGGTGAAGGCACCGTTCTCGACGCCCTGACGCAGCCGTTCCAGCACCTCGTCACCATGCACGCGGAGCTCGCTGCGATGGAGGCGTCGTTCGCGCAGAATTCGAGCGCCACGCCGACATCAAAGCAAGAGCTACAGCGCTACGGCGATCTGGCCGAGCGCTACACGCGCGAGGGCGGTTACGAGATCGAGGCCCGGGTCAAGCGCCTGGTAACCGACGTGGGCTTCGCCGAGGCGGACCTCGCGCGGTCGGTCGACACCTTGTCGGGCGGCGAGCGCGGGCGGCTCGAACTGGCCAAGGTGCTGGTCCGGCAGCCGGATCTCCTGCTGATGGACGAGCCGACCAACCACCTTGATCTGGCCGCCATCGAACGGCTGGAGGCCTACCTCGCCGACTACCCGGGTGCGTTCGTTCTGGTCTCGCATGACCGCGTCTTCATCCAGCGGACGTGTCGTGAAGTGGTCGAGCTCGAGGACGGCAAGTTCGTTCGCTACCCGTACGGCTATGACAAGTACGTCACCGAGCGAGCGCTTCGTCTCGCACGTGCGCGGATCGAGTACCAGCGCCAGAAGGACCACGTCGACAAGACCGAGGACTTCATTCGCCGCAACTTGGCCGGGCAAAAGACCAAGCAGGCGCAAAGTCGTCGCAAAATGCTCGAGAAGCTGGCGCGCCTGGAGCGCCCCGACGACAACTGGGAACTGGCTGGCCGGATCGCGCTGTCCTTCCAGACCGGCGGTGACCTCGGCAGCAAGGAGATCCTGCGCGCTGGGGATTTGTCGGTCGGCTACTCGGGTCGGACCATCTTCCGCGGGCTAACCTTCAACATCTACCGCGGCGACCGCGTCGGCATCATCGGCCCCAACGGATGCGGCAAGTCGACCCTCCTGCGAACCCTGGTGGGTGACCTGCCGCCACTCCACGGTCAGGTCGAACGCGGCAGCGGCGTGCGGCTGGGCTATTTCGACCAGAAGCTGGCCTCGCTGGACGAGGAGCGCACCCTGCTGGACGAAATTCGCACGGTCCGCGCCGATCTGTCGGAGGACGTGGTCCGCAACTACCTGGCCAAATTTCGTTTCTTCGAAGACGACCCTTTTCGTGTCGTGCGCAGCCTGTCGGGCGGCGAGCGCAGTCGCCTCGCCATGGCCAAGATGATGCTATTTCCGCGCAACGTGCTCGCGCTCGACGAGCCAACCAACCACCTGGACATCCCCGCGCGCGAGGTGCTGGAGGAGGCGTTGGCGGGTTTCGATGGCACCCTTATCGTGGTCAGCCACGACCGTTACTTCCTCGACCACGTCTGCAAGCGCTTGCTGGTGGTCGAGGGCGACAGCATCGACGCGCATCTCGGCAACTACTCGGACTGGCGAGGCAGGGCGAACCGCTCCGCGGTGCAGGCAACCGAAGTCGAGCGGCAGGGCCGGGCGAAGGTAGCGAAGGCTGCCCCGAAAGAGCTGGGCACCACCACCGCCGCCGAGCAGGGCCGCAGCGCCAGCAAGGACAGCGAGCGCGAACGTCGTCGCCTGGAACGTCGGGTACAGACGTTGGAGGCCGATGTCGCCAAGCTGGAGGCCGACCTGGCAGCTGCACGGGCCGATCTGGCGGGGGAGCACTCGGGTGACTGGCAGAAGCTGCACAGCCTGGTGGATCGCGAGCGCGAGCTCGAAGGGTTGCTGACCCGGCGCGTGGCGGAGTGGGAGCGAGAGGCGGCGCAGTTGCAAAGACACAGTACGCCCGAGAACTAGCGCGCCTCTCTGTCGGTCGGCCTCCCACACGAAAACGGTCGCGACTTATGTGGTTCAGCGCTGTGCCGATTGCTACTCTTGAACATGGTGGCTGCGTCGCGTTCGCGCCTGGTCTCGATGGCCGGATTGGCCCTCGCCACCGCAATGGCAGCGACGGGTTGTGGTTCGATCAACCAAGGGCGCTCGGCGGCAATCCGACAGGCCCGGGCGGTGCCTCAGGTGGCCGGTGTCTGGGAAGGCATCTTTCGCTCCACCCTGGGCGAGGGCATCGGAAACGGCGACACCCGCATCGAACGGCAAGCGTGGGAGTTGACTCAGTCAGGCGGCCGCATCTCCGGCTTCTACTTGCTCGAATTGACCATGATCTCGGGCGATGGCCGGCCCTACTTGTGCAGCCGTGAGCCTCGTTTCTCCACGCTCTTGCGATTCGACGTCACCGGCCGAGCCGCGCCTGGCGGGATCGAGCTGGAGGAGATCGGTGACGTCCAGGCGCGTGGGCCTTGCCGACCGGCGTTCCACTCCCCCGCGCGCTACCGCGCCAGCGTCAACGGAGACGTGCTGACGCTGGTAGACGACGCACGAAAGATGACGCTCTACCGGCGCGGTCCTGGTAGCGACGGGCCCGCCTTGGGCGCGGGCAGCAGCGACCACTCCGGCCCGGACTGGTCGAGTGAGCCGGCTTTTCCCACCTTCGAGTCGGTCAGAGGGGACGCCGCCGCCGAGCCGCTGGCCGACATCGCAGGCACCTGGTTGTGGGAAAATCGCGGCACCATTCCCTCCGGCGACGAGAAGGCCGAGCGCGAGGAGTGGCACCTGGTTCAGGACGGCAGACAGGTCACCGGCTACTACGACCGCGCGGTCAGGCAGACGTCGACGGATGGGCACGCTTACCGCTGCAACAGCGCGCTCGACTTCCGGGTGGTCACCCGCTTCCAGGTCACCGGCGAGATTCGGGGCAGCGAGATCGTCCTGTACGAGCGCAGCTACGAGATCCTCGAAGCCAGCCCATGCGACGACGGTCGCCGCCGGTTGGATGCGTACCAGGGCCGGGCGGACAACGGCGAGATTCGCCTGCTGTGGGGCGTGGGTGCGCAAGTGCTGCGACGGGTACGGCCGAACGTACCCACCCAGCGCTTCTGACTCGCGCGCTGGCGAAACACGCCGAGAACACCGGCGCGAAACCACCTCCCCATCCGCGTTTCGATCGACTAAGCTGCGCGCGAATCAACGGAGCCGAACCACCATGAAACGCGTGTTCAATTTCAGCCCGGGTCCCGCGATGCTGCCGCTCGAGGTGCTGGAGGCCTCGGCCAAAGCACTGGTCGACTACCAGGGCAAGGGCTTCGGCATCGCGGAGTGCAGCCACCGCGGCAAAGAATTCGACGGCGTGCTCGACGAGGCCATCGCCCGCTGTCGCAAGCTGCTCGACATCCCCGCCAGCCACGATGTGCTGTTCCTGCAAGGGGGCGCGTCGCAATTATTTTCCACCATCCCGATGAACTACCTAAGCGGGACCGCGGACTACGTGGTGAGCGGCGAGTGGTCGAAAAAAGCGGCCGACGCTGCGCGCGCCGCTCACGGTGACAAGATCCGGGTGATCGGATCGAGCGAGGACACCGGCTTCGACCGCCCCGCAGGCGGCTGGACTGCCGATCCTGCCGCGGCCTACCTGCACGTCTGCTCGAACGAGACCGTTCATGGCCACCGGCTGGCCGAATGGCCGCACCACCCGAATCTGATCGTCGACGCCAGCTCCGAGATGATGTCACGGCCCCACCCGGTGAATCGCAGCGCTCTGGTGTACGCGGGCGCGCAAAAAAACCTGGGGGCTTCGGGGGTTGTGCTGGCCATTGTCCGCAAGGATCTGCACGACCGCATCCCCAAGAGCGTGCCCAAGATCTTCAACTTCAAAGTACTGGCCGAGGCCAAGAGTTGCCTCAACACGCCACCGACATTCGGGGTGTACGTGCTGCTCGAGTCTTTTCGCTGGATGGAAGCACAGGGCGGCCTCGCCGCGCTTGAGCGTCGCAACGCGGAAAAAGCGCGCATCATCTACGACGCTATCGACGCCTCCGGGGGCTACTACCTGGGAACCGTCGCCGAGAAGGCCGCTCGCAGCCACATGAACGTGACCTTCAAGTTGCCGAGCGAGGAACTGACCGAGAAATTCCTCAAGGAAGCCGCGACCAAAAACATGGTTGCGCTGAAGGGCTATCGATCGGTGGGCGGCGTGCGAGCGTCCATCTACAACGCCATGCCGCTGGAGGGCTGCCAGGCCCTGGCCCAGCACATGCGGGACTTTGCCCGGGCCGGCTGATTCGCCCGCCCGGGCCGAGAGGCCAGCGCCGGAAATCAGTTCTTCAAGGCCGCGTCGATCTCGGTCTTGAAGGCATCGAAGGGCTGCGCACCGACCAGGATCTTGCCGTTGATGAAGAAGGTCGGCGTGCCGTTGGCGCCCAGCGAGGTCCCATATTTCGAATCGTCCTCGACCACCTTCTTGAACTTGCCGGAGTCGAGAGCGGCCTTGAACTTCGCCATGTTGAGGCCCAGTTCTTCCGCATATTTTTCGAGCGAAGGGCGGTCAAGGGCTTGCTGGTTGGCGAATAGCTTGTCGTGCATCGGCCAGAACTTGCCTTGCTCGTGGGCGGCCATCGAGGCCTCGGCGGCACCCTGCGCTTTGTCGTGGAACGGCAGGGGCTGGTGCTTGAAAGCCACGCGCACCTTGTCCTTGTAGGTGTCCTCGATCTGTTTCAGCGTCGGCACGACGCGCGAGCAGAACGGGCACTGGAAGTCACTAAAAGCCAAAATGGTCACCGGCGCCTTGGCCGAGCCCTTGATCGGCGCGTCGCCCAACTTGATGTCGACCTTGGCAGTGGGCGCTGCCGGCGCTGCCGGCGCTGCGGCTGCCGCGGGCGGGGGCGCCTTGGCGGCTTCCTCCATCAACTTGTCGTAGAGCTGCTCGGCCTTGACGCCCTGCTTGAGAAGCCCGTCGGCCTTCTTGATCTCCTCGTCGATGATGGTCTTGAACTGATCGAAGGGCTGCGCGCCCGACAGCAAGCGTCCGTTGATGAAGAAGGTCGGGGTCCCGTCCGCGCCGACCTCGCCAGCCACCTTCTGGTCGGCCGCGATCTGCTCCTTGATCTTCGGGTCCTCCATGTCCTTCTTCCACTTGCCGACATTGAGGCCCAGCTCGCCCGCGTACTTCTCGAAATCCGCAGGCGACAACGCCTGCTGGTTGGCGAACAGCTTGTCGTGCATCTCCCAGGCCTTGCCCTGCCGATTCGCCGCCATGAACGCCACCGCGGCCGGCATGGCGTTGGGGTGGAACGACAGCGGCTGGTTCATGAACACCAGCGCCACCTCCTTCGGGTATTTCTGCTCGATCTCCTTGATGACGGGCACTGCACGACTGCAGAACGGGCACTGGAAATCACTGAACACCACCACCGTCACCTTGGCCGCCTTGGGGCCTTTGCGTGGGCTGTGCGCCGCGATCACAACCTTGCGCGGACCGGTCGGAGCGGGAGCGGCGGCAGCGCCGCCTTTCTTGTTCTCGCGATCCAGGTAGGCGCCGATGTCGGCCATGCTCTTGCCCTGTTTCGCCAGCGCCAGCACCTCGCGCATGAGGCGCGGGCTGACCGGACAAGTGGTGTCCTTCTTTGCGCACACAGCAATGCTCTCCATGCCGCAGCCGCATTCGCATTTGCGCTCGTTGAGCGCCTGCAGCGCCATCGCCTTCTGCCCCTCCGCCATCCCCTCGAAGCTGACGCCCGACACCGAGGTCAGGTCCGTGGACTTCAACCAGCCCGCCGGGAACTCCGACTCCGTCTTGTACTTGGCGCCGCCGCCGACCGTGCCCGCGGCCACCACCTTGGGCTTGTCCTCGGAATCGCCGCCCCCTCCCCCGCCCGAGCGGGGCCCCATCTCGCGTCCGACCAAGAAGCCGACACACAGGCCCGTGATGAGGGCCCAGGGCCAGATCTTGCTACCACCACTAGTCTGTGAAGTCTGAGTCGCCATGGCGCGGGTTTATACCCGCTGCCATGGCGACAGGCCAGTCCGCGGAACTATTCTTCGTCGTCGTCCTCGCGTGCCGACCGGCGAACGGACTTGCCATCGAAGTCCAACTCCTCGCCGAAGATCGTGTCGATCATTTCGTCGACCGAGACGCCCGCGCAGTCCATCCGGCGCAGTTCCTCGCGCTCGAATTCCTCGAAAGTCTTGTAGATCCGGCTGTCGCTGTATTCCATCTAAGGCCTCCCGCTTCGTTGTGGTAGGAAAAACATCTACATGTAGGCCCATGTAACCAGGTCGCGGGAAGGCGTCAATTTTTCACATCAATTTGGGCGAGCCCCAACTCGCGAACGCGCTTTCGACCCGGGCCCGGACCAGATAGGTTCGGGCGCCATGGGCCGAATCATCGCCGTCGCCAACCAGAAAGGGGGCGTCGGCAAGACCACGACCGCGGTCAACCTCGCGGCGTCGCTGGCGGTGGCGGAGAGGAAGACCCTGCTCGTCGATATGGATCCCCAGGGCAACGCCACCTCGGGACTTGGGCACTCGCGGCACGAGGCGGACAGCGTCTACCAGGTGCTGATCGGCGACAAGACGGTGGCCGAGGTGGTGCGCAAGACCGAGTTGCCGTTCCTCGATCTCGTCCCATCAGGTCCGCACCTTGCGGGCGCAGAGATCGAGCTTGCTACCCTGCCCGAAGGCGATCGGGAGCTGCGTCTGCGGCAAGGTCTGCGGGTAGCCGCGCCCGACTACGAATTCATCTTGATCGACACGCCACCGTCGTTGGGGCTCTTGACCCTGAACGCACTGTGCGCAGCCGATGGCGTTCTGGTGCCGCTGCAGTGCGAGTTCTACGCTCTTGAGGGCCTGTCCGATCTCCAGGCCACGGTAAATTTGGTCGGGCGATCACTGAACCCGGGCCTTGCGATCGAGGGCATCCTTCTTTGTATGGTGGACAGCCGTCAGAACCTGACCGAACAGGTGGCCGGCGAGGTGCGTACGCATTTCGGCAACCGCGTCTACGACACCGCGATCCCGCGCAACGTGCGCCTGTCCGAGGCGCCGTCGTTTGGCAAGCCAATCCTCCTCTATGACGTTGCGTCCAAGGGTGCCAAGACTTACCTTGAGGCCGCGCGCGAGTTCGTCAAGCGTCACGCACGCGAGGAGCTGTCGCGCGCGTGACCGGCAAACGTCAAGCGCTGGGCCGTGGGCTGGCCGCCCTGATCCCGGGCGCAGCCACACCTACAAGCTCGGCCGCGGTGGGTGCGCCTGGTGGTGGCCGTGATGGCCTTCGCACCGTGGCCATCGAGGACATCCACCCGTCACGAGGCCAGCCGCGCAAGCGCTTCGACGACGCCCGTCTGGCCGATCTGGCGCGATCGATCAAGACGCAGGGGATTATCCAGCCGCTGGTGGTCCGGCAGCGCAACGGCGGCGGCTACGATCTGATCGCGGGTGAGCGGCGCTGGCGTGCGGCGCAACGAGCCGGCCTGCACGAGCTGCCGGTCGTCGTGCGCGATGTGGCCGAGGCGCGAGCGTTTGAGATGGCACTGGTTGAGAACCTGCAACGCGAGGATCTCAATCCCATCGAGGAGGCGGAGGCATACCAGCGCCTCATCGGCGAGTTCGAGTACACACAGGAAGCGCTTGCCGAGCAGGTCGGCAAGGAACGCAGCACCGTGGCGAATGCGCTGCGCCTGCTGAAGTTGCCGGCGGCCGTGCGCGAGATGGTGATCGACGGCCGGCTGTCGATGGGTCACGCGCGGGCGCTGCTCGGGCTTGAAGCGCCCGACGCCATCACGAAGCTGGCGCGGCAGATCGTCGACAAGGATCTTTCGGTGCGGCAGATCGAATCGCTGGTGCGGCGCGAGCGCAACGGCGAGACCTCGGGTGGTCCCGCCGCCCCGCCTCGCCCATCGGCTTCGGTACGCGATCTGTCGCTGCGCCTGCAACGAGCCCTTGGTACCAGGGTGAATGTGGTCGAGGCCGGCCCCGGTCGCGGTCGCATCGAGATCCACTATGGCTCCCTCGACGAGTTGGACGGGCTGCTCGGCAAGCTGCTGCCGGACTAGCACCTCATGACATCCGTCGTAGCACCAGGATGTGCTCGCGCCGGGGTGTAGCGGCAAAGATCTCCGCGAGGCGTCGGTCGCGCGGCGGGCGCGTCTGCGAAGCGCTGGCAACAAAGATGAGGCCCAGGGACGCGCTGCTGTCGATGGTCGCCCGGGCACCGTCCTCGGCACGATCGCCGACCACGCCATCGCCCACGACCAGAACCGCGTGCGCGCCCGGGCGCAGCAGGCGGGCCACCTCCGAAAGCCAGCGGCGCCGGCTCTCGTGCCACTCTTGCGGTACGGCACCGAAGCCGTGGCCGCGCTCGCCGAGCTGGATGCTGCGAAAGCGCGTCGGATCCATTTGCAGCCACCTGAAGCGCACCTCGTGCTGCTCGGCGTAGTCGTAGGTGCCGGCATAGGGCGGCGACGACAGCACCAGATCGAAACTGGCTGACGCGAGATCGGGCATCGCCCGTGCGTCGCCGCCCGCGATGTCGGGTGCCGGAACTCCGGCCGGAGCGCTGCGTTCGAGCGCCGCCAAACCGAGCGCCAGCTCCTTGGCGCGATCGGCGAGGAACCGCGACGGAACACCGCGGCCAATGCGCTTGCCGGCACCGTCCCGAGGCGCCGCAGGCCCTTCCCGCATGAACTTCACCAGGATCGACGACAGACACAGACGCAGCGCGCGCCCGACGTCATCCCATGCGGTCTCCATCACCAGGTCGCGAAGGCCCAGCAGTTCGAACAGTACGTGCGGGAAGAAGCGATCGAACTCGCCGCGCGCCCAGAACGGCACCTCCGGCCGCTTGCGCTTGCGAGCGCGCTCGCCGGATTCCTCGGCGATGCGCCCGGCTTCCTCGACCAGGCGCTCCCGCCCGGCAGCACCAAGTGGTGTGCTGCGCACCCGAGCGATCTCCACCGCCAGCGGACTTGCGTCGCGCCCCACCGCGCCTCGCCCGGCGGCCATCGCCTCAACCAGGACGGTGCCACTGCCGCAGAACGGATCCAGCACGCGCGCGCCAGCCTTGGTCCAGTGGGCGACAGCAGCCCGGGCGATCGACGGGTGCATACGCCCGGCGTAGCTGTGAAAACCATGCGTGAGCGCGCGCTCAAGCGCAGCGTCGACGCGAAACATGCCAGCAACCGCTCCGGCCGCATCGGGATTGCCGGCGCGCTCGACCGGACCTCCGAACGTCGAGAAGGCTCGACGCTGCTTGGGCGGAAGCGGATCCATCATCCGCTCCAGCGCGAGGACTCGAACACGCCCTCGAGCAGCTTGTCGACTTCCCCCACCATCTGGCGTGAGGTTTCCGTGGCCAGCGTCTGCAGCGCTGCGCGGATGTCCTGCAGGTTGCGCATCTGGGAGAACAGCTGCACATCGGACAGGGTCTCGCCACCGAGCAGGATGCTGCGCACAGCGCCCAGTTCCGCGAGAATGCCATCGAGATCCAGGGCGGCGGCGCCCAGACGCCTGTCCTCCGGGTGCTCACGATGGTGGCGGTCAAGCACCGGCGAGACGATGTCGGCGAGCAGAGCAACCTGATCACGGCTGTTCCATACGTGCTTGAGAATGAAGAAGTCCCCGTCGTGGGCTTCGGAGCGACCGTCTAAAAAGGCGCTGGCAGCGAAGAGTTTGAGCAGCTTGACCACCCGGCGGTCGCTCACCGAGACGCCTTCAGAACGTATCTGGAAGATGAGCCCCTTGTAGCGGGATAGAAAATCGTCGGAAAATTTCAGGCGGCGATCGAGGGCGCGCTGCACGGCGCGGATCTCGGACAGGGCGACCAGGGGCCGGGTGGCATCACGCGCCCCGGAAGCGTGCGCGATCTCGGCGGCGACGCCGCGCTCGAGCAGGCCGTGAAAATGAAAGCTATCCAGATTCTCCGACACCGCGCGCACCAAGAAGCGATCGAACACCGCAGCCAACGCTTCGTCGTTGGGGACGTCGTTGGTGGCGCCGAACAGCGAGCACAGCGGCACCTCGAGCGTCCGGTTGCCGGTGAAGAAGCGCCGTTCGTTCAGGATCGCCAGCAGCGAATTCAGAATGGCCGAGCTCGACTTGAAGATCTCGTCCAGGAAGACGATCTCGGCCTCGGGCAGCATGGCATCGGTGCGGCGCAGGTAGGAGCCCTCGCGGAAGGCCTTGATGTCGAGTGGGCCGAACAGTTCGTTCGGTTCGGTGAAGCGGGTCAGGAGGTACTCGAACGTGCGCGCATCGATGAGCCGCGCCAGTTCCCGCACCAGCGCTGACTTGGCGGTGCCGGGCGGGCCCACCAGCAGCATGTGCTCGCCCGCAATGAGGCAGACCAGCAGCAGCCGGATAAGCTCATCCTTGGCCAGGAAACGGCGCTCAAGCGCTCGGGCTACATCGCGCAGCTTGCCCGCGGTGCCGACCAGATCGGCGTCCGGCATCGTCGCCGGAAGTGGTGCGGTGGTCATGAGCGGGCGGCACTATAGCAGGCCGGCCCGGAGGCCATCGGGCGCGGGAGGCGCGGGTCAGGCGACAATCAGGGGATGATCACGCCGGGGCAGGCGAACGTGATGCTGACGTTCGCCTTCTGCACGTTCTTCAGGCGCTCGCAGGACATGCCATTCAGTTGAATGGACTTGTCGCCGGCGCCGTAGCTCCAGCCATTGGCTGGGTCCTTGTTGACGGTCACGCCGTCGATCTTTACCGCCGCGTTCAACGAGGGCGGCGCTTTGCTGAGCGGGAACACGCAGGTGCTGATCTGCCCGGCGATCATGTTCAGGGTCGCGATCAGATCCTGACGAATGTTCACCGGGAAGTAGCGCGGCGTGCCCATGCGCGGCGCCTTGCCGGCGTCGGCCATCAGGTCGAGGGTCGCGCTGGCGCCGGAACCCGCCGTGGCGATGCCGATGACATAGGTCCTGAAGCCGGCCGCCACCGCCGCGGCTATCGAGGCGATGGCGCCATCACGACCGTTGGCATTCGCGTTATTCGCGGCACAGTTGGGCTCGCCGTCAGTGGCCAGCACGATGAACTTCGGGTTCTTGGTGGTGCGGGTCTTGAGGTAGGCAACAGCGGCATTCATGGCGGCGGCTGTCGGCGTACCGCCGTCGCCCGTGTTGTTGAATCCGGCCGTGGTGATCCGGCCGAAGACCGTCGTGTAGTTGGCTGGCTTGACGTCCTCCTCCACCCCGAGGGTTACCCCGCAGCCGCTCACGCTGGGGAACATCTTGAGGCCCCAGTGCACCAGATTTTCGGTCGACTTCAGCGTCTCGTTGAGACCAGCGGTGGTTTCGTCCCAGCGCGAGGTCATGCGCCCATCCCTGATGTTCATCGACCCCGAGCGATCGAGGACCAGCAGCAGTTCGGGCGGGTTGCGCTCAAGGTCGAACTTTTCGAGACTGCAGGCTCGGCCTTCATCGGTCGCGCCGCCGCCGCTGGCGCCCGCTCGCACGCCAACGTTGGGATCAAAGTTGCCGAGGCTGCCTGTCGCGGCAGCGCTGCCCCCGGCGGTGCCAGGCTTGGGAGTACCGCCGACGGACGTACCCGGCCCGCCACTAATACCGGGATCCGTGGAGCAAGCGACGAGGATCACGGGGAGCACACGACCCAGAAAAGTACGGCTACATCGCTTCATGAAACGAACCTTTCCGGACAGGGAACCAAAGTCGGAACCCTGTCTGCCCTGGTGGATACTCACAAATTATCGAATTTCTCGCCATAAGGCCACGGTTTGTTAGGGACGACTTCCCGTGGCCTTTCATCGGATCAGCCTTTCGCGCCAGCCTTCCGGCACAGTTCGACGGCCCGCGAGACGCGCCCCGGATCTTGGGCCAGCGCGGTCACGCGCATCGCGGCGAAACGCCGCCCGAGCTCGCTTCCCAGTTTGCTCTCCTGAGGCACGTCGGGTGGCCAGGCCAGCTGCGGCGCAACTTCCGCCGCTGCCGCCAGCAAGGCCACCAGATCCAGGGCAGAGCCCGCGCTGAAGTCGCGCGGCAAGTCGAGTACTTGTGCCAGCCAGAAGGAGTGTGCCAGGAGCCGGATTCCAATGCCCAGCCCGAACCCGGTGTCAGCTGCCGCAGCCGGATCGGTTCGGGTGGCGTGATAGCGAAACAGTGCTGCCGCGACAGCAGCGCCGGCGGGCACCACTCCCTGATCGACCAGCCCGGCGGCGATCGCCCGACCCAGCCCCGGATCCCTGACCACGGACAACACCCGATCCCAGTCGAGCGGAGGATCCAGGCACAGCGGGTCGAGCGCTTCGCCGAGTGGACTTGACCGATGGAGCGCCAGCTGAAGCGGACGCGCAACGCTCGAAACACCGATCTCCTGGGACCAGAGACGCCGCCTGCTCTCGACGCGCACCCGCCTCAGGCGGGGCCAGATCAGCAGCCCACGGGGCGGGGCGCGGCCGACAAACACGCGCTGCCCTGCCCAGAAGTGGACCAGGTGTTCGGACCGGAATAGCTCGGGCAAGCGCGCCAGTAGGGCATGGCGTTCCACCGCCTCGCGCGCCGTGGCAGGCGGACCGAGATCGGCCAGTTCCACACCGGCGGCGGCGATGGCGTCCCCGACCCGCGGACCACGCCGCAGCACCGCGGGATGCGCCAGCAGGAGCAGGTTGTGGACCCCCGCGGCAAGCCGCAAGGTCGCCTCATCGAGCGCGGGCTCGACGGCATCGGGCAAGAACCGGAGCGCAATCTGAGCGCGAGCGTGCGCCAGCTCGGCGGCGATCTGCGGGTCGGTGCCGGCGCGCAGGATCTCGGCGAATACCCGCGCTCCGATGGGCCGGCCGACGTGCACCGGGCCGCCCTGCACCAGCGGCAGCACGAACCGGCTGACGAAGTGACGCGGCATCAGGGTTTCTCGGAGCCCGGCCGACCCAATCCCCACAGTGGAAACGCCCCTAGCGGGTCATTCACGATCTCGGGTGGCGGCCTCTGTGACGTTGCCTGTCCGTCCGGACGGGCGCGAACCCGGGGCGATCCGGCAGCTGGAAGGGCAGTCACGAGCAGCTGGCGATCGAGTGGCCCCAGAGAGTTTTCGGGGATCCGAAACCCGCCGGTGCCAGCCGACAGGAACACCCAGATGTCGCCGCGTCCGATGCCAAGGCGATCGGCCAACAACTCGGGTGACACCGCCGGGGCGGGCACCGATCCGAGCGGCGCCAGAACACCGGGCCCGACCCGTCCCAGCAGCTCACCGAACGGAATGCCCTCGATCCGATCGCGCCCCATCACCAGCATCCCGGCATCCGTCATCGCCGCGCGGTACTCGCGCAGCGCCGTGGCGGGTAGAGCGTAGACTAGCCTCTGCAACCAGGGCAGGCGTGCGGTCGGGATCCAGACCGCCACAGCCTGGGACGCCTGTCCGGGCGCCGGGACCAAACGCAATTTCACGGTCAGCGCCTGCGGCGGCGATGAACCGCCAGGCGATGCCGCCGCGGGCACGGCGAGCGCTGGCGCCGGCGTCAGCTTCACCAGGTCGTCGAGGCCCACGAAGATCGGTGACGGTGACACATCGACGATGCCGAAAGGGCGAGGCGCAAGCAACAGCAGGCTGCCGGTGCCCGGACCATCGGCCGCGGTGGCGGCAGCACGAAGTGCACCGGCACAGTTGCCGAGGTGAAAAGGATGGGAAAACCCGGCGGCAACCGCCACGTTGTCGAGCACTGATCGCAGCACGACCACGCCAGGTATTGCGGGCAAAACCCGGCCAAGTCGCGCAGACATCCGACGTATGCGAAACAGCCAGAGAGGCGGGGTGACGGCTTGATCGTCGGCGTGCCCCGGATCGATCTGCACCGCCTCGGCGCGGGTGCGCGAGCGCCACAGGTATTCAATCAGCACGGGCCCTATCCCACGGCGAGCCAGCAGCAGGATCGGCAGGCCCTCAGCGATAAGCCCCGTGAGGTCAGCCGCAGGATCGCGCCGCAACTCTAGTCGCAACACCAGGTGCCGGAAAGTGACCGTGCCCTCGAAGCGGCACGGGACAGCTTCGGCTGGCAAATAGAAGGTGGCATCGGTGACAACGTCGTCATGGACGAGGCCGGCGGCGTCGTAACCAAGCGGCGCCTGCCGGTCGCGAAACAGCACGAAGTGGCGACCGCTGCCCGTGAAGCACTGTCCCTGCGCGACGCGCGCGGCAGCGGCCAGGTCCGCAGCCACGTGAGCCGCCACATAGGGCGCGAAAACCAGGACCTCGCGCAGACCGCCCCTCGATCGCGCATGCACGATGCGGAGGCCCGCCCACAACTCGTCGGGAACCGGGTTGGCACTGAGCACACGAAAGAACGTGACCATCCGATCGAAAGTGGGGAAGCGTGCCACCATTTCGCTGCCCGCCGCCACGCCACGCGCATCCGCCTGCAGCCCGGGTGCGACGAAGCGAGTCTGTCCCGCGCTGACTCGGGTCAACATTCTGGGATAGTGTACCTGCAACCATGGCTGCCCTCCGACGCTGTGGCCGACCCGTCGGCGCGCTGTTCACCGCCGCCCTGCCGGGGACGCCAGGCGACTGCCCACGTTCGGACACAAGCGCCATGAGAGATGCCGTGGGAAACTGACCAGCATGTCCGAGGATGGGCCGCCGATTTCGCGCGACGAGATGCTGGCGGCGGCGAGCGTGGGCCGCTTGCCGGTGCTGGCGCGGCAGCTGGTGCTCGACGGCAGCTGGTTGTCGCTCGAGATATTGCTGTCACACGCGGCAGATCGGACGCTGCCGCTTGCGGATCTGTGCGACACGATCGATGCCATCGTGGAAGGCGCCGCCATAGCCTGGTCGAAACCTTCCGCGCGGCCGCCACCCGAGCTGGCCGCCATCCGACAGCTGGCAGGGGCGGCACTGGCCAGGCGAGCCGCGGCACCAGCGCTAGCTGAGATGGATCGCCGGGCGCTGCGGTTGGCGGCTGCACTCGGCCAGGAGCTGGGGGAAAACCGGCGCGCTGCGGAATTGTTCGAGCGGGCGGGGGACGACGGACGCGCGGCCGAGGCCTGGGGGGCAATCGGCGATCTGGAACGCATGGAGGCCTGCCTCACCCGTGAAGCCGAGCGGGTGGGCGAGCGGCGCAGTCTGGCGTCACTGTTGCGCCGCTTCGAGGCTTTGCTGGCGCTCGGTGAACGTGCCTCGGCGTTGCTGCTGGCACGTGCCCTACCAGAAGGCGATGTGGCGGCGGCCCCGGCGCTGGCGCAAGCCCGACAGATCGAGCAGCGACTGTGCCGAGGGCACGCGGCCACGTTGCGCCTGCCAGACGGTCGCCTGGTGCGAGTCTGCGGGCTGCCGGCAACGCTGGGACGCGATGGCGATGCCGAGATCGCGGTGCGGGATCCAGGCGTGTCTCGCCGTCACGCGCGTCTCGATCTGGATCCGACGGGCACGGAACTCATGCTGGAGGACCTTGGCTCGCGCGGCGGAACCAAGCTTGGCGGAGTCGCCCTGGGCGCGCCGCTGGTGCTGCCGGCACGTGGGGCGATCGATCTGGGCGTGGCCTGTCACCTCGGCGTTCTGCGTCTGGCCCCGTTGCTGTGGCGGATGGACGGGCTGGCCGGGTTCGACCGTGGGTTGTGCGTCCTGGTCGGAGCTGGCCCCCTGCCCCTCGCCTTGGTGGATCCGGCGGCCGCCGATCTGGCCATTTCGTTTTCACGCCCGAGCCCCCGGCTCATCCATGGACCC
Organism: Myxococcales bacterium; assembly: GCA_031431215.1. Classification (GTDB taxonomy): domain Bacteria; phylum Myxococcota_A; class Polyangia; order Fen-1088; family Fen-1088; genus JANPCZ01. The sequence goes on along the minus strand of JANPCZ010000122.1, from coordinate 23,851 downwards.
GAGGTCGTGCTGCGGACCGCCGGTCGCCTGGTGGGCGCCAGTTTCGATCTCGCGCACGGCGATGTGTTCCAGACCGAGAGTGGCTTCACCCTGGAGATCGTTTGACCGGAGCTGGGCCCCCAACGGTCGAGTCTCTGCGCGAGATACTTCGCCAGACGCCCGGCGACCATGTAGCGCGCCTACGGTTAGCGCAGCTTCTGCTCGATGGTGGCGAGCGAGCAAGCGCCCGCCTGCTGCTGGCTGAGCTGGAGGCTGTCGATGCTGCCGGCGCAGGCGAAGCAACCGCCCGGCTGGCCGCCCTCGACGAAGAGGCCGGCGACAGTGCGAAGGCGCTCACGCGCTGGGAACGCTTGCTCGCCGACGACATCGATCACCCGGCGGCCGGGCCCGCCGCTCGTCGTTTGCGTACGGCCCGGACCACTCTGTCAGGGGACGCGCCGCCGGCACAGGGGTTGCCGACGCTGGCCTCGCCCGAGAACGTGCGCACCGGCCGCTACCGCCTGCTGCACGAGCTCGGTCGCGGAGCAAGCGCCTCGGTCTACCTGGCGAACGACACGGAACTCGCCATCGACGTCGCCCTCAAGATCTTGCACCCGCATCTGGCGGGGCCGCGGATGTCGCACGCGTGCCGGCGCTTTTTCGCCGAGGCACGCACCTCGGCCGCGCTCCGCCACCCGGGGGTGATCGCGATCTACGATCTCGACGAGAACGCTCGGCTCTTGGCGATGGAATACCTGCCCGGGGGCGCCCTGCGCGATCGACTGCTGGCATCGGCGGCGGGCGCAGGGTTGCCAGCCGAGGAGGTGCGAACGATGGCCCGCGGGCTGCTGGAAGCGCTGGCCCACGTCCACCAGCATGGCGTCGTCCATGGCGACATCACGCCGCGGAACATCCTGCTGCGCGAGCCGGGTACGTGTGTGCTGGCCGACTTCGGCATCGCGCGCCTGTCCGGCACCGGCAGCGACGAATCGCCCGCCGGCACCCCGCTCTACCTCGCGCCCGAGCAATTCCACGGCTCCGCATCGTCCCCAGCAACCGATCTGTTCGCGCTGGGACTGGTGCTGGGTGAGGCGCTGGCCGGCCGGCCGTTGCGGACGCATTCCGATCTCGTCGCGCAGCGGTTCGCGACGGTGCCGCCGCCGGAACCCACGATCGCGCGCGTTGCTCCCGATCTGGTCGAGCTTGTGGACCTGCTTCTGCGCGCAGCGCCGCACCAGCGCCCCGCCAGCGCAGGCGCTGCACTCGCAATCCTAGGATGACCGACCTCAGGGCGCGTACTGCACGCCCAGCGTGCCATCAGCGACGGCCGCGAAGGTCGGGAACCCGAGCAGGCCGCGTACCTCGATAGCCAGCGCCAGGCTTCGGTTGAAGTGGTACAAGATTCCGAAGCTCGGGCCCGCAACGATGGGCCCGCCACGGACGGTATCGTTTCGCGGAACCCCCATCTTGGGCTTGGGTGGTATCACCAGCCGAAAACCGTCGCCGCCGCCGATCGCGCCGGCCAAGAAGAACTGCAAGTTGCCCTCGCCGAACGCGTACATCGCCCGCGCCAATCCAGCGACCGCTCCCAGGGCCGGATTCCCCTTCATGTCGTCACCGGAGCCCTCGGGCCGGATGTATTGCACCCGCACTTGCAGGGACAGCGACAGGCGATCACTCATCTGGTAGCCGACCTCCGGCGCAAAGTGGATCGTTCCGGCCGGATTGACGCCGGCAAGGATTTCCTGCTTGTAGCGAAATTCCAGATGTTCCTTCGGGTGGTAGCCGTAGCCGGTGCCGAGACCGAAGCCAAACCACAGTGAATTCTCAGCCCGGCGGTGGACGCGGCCCTCGAACTCCTGCTTGGCCTTTTCGTTCTCGATCGCCTCGAGCGGATTCTCCTCGGTGGCGGCCGCGCCGTCGCCGCGCTTCTGGAAGTACAGCATCGCAAGCGATCCCTTGCCAACCGGCGGCGCTCCCTCCTTGATGATGATCAAGTTGGGACTGTCGTTGCGACCCGACGAGGCTGCCACCTTGTCGGACGCGTCGCGTGCCTCGAAGTAGTACTGCAGGGATTTCCCCTCCACCGCGGCGGCCGGGATGATGCCGTTGAACCAGCCCTTGGGCGAGCGCAGTGTCGGCACGAGGGTGAACTTCTCGCCCCCGGGCAGCCGGTAGAACAGCAGCACACGCGCGATCGCCAACTCGGGCTGCACCACGCAGCGAAGGGCGATCTGGGTCGACGGCGGTGCCTCGTCCGGGTTGGGACAGTAGAGCGGTTGGGGAATGCTGGCCGGAAGATCAGGCTCCTCGGGCCCGCCCCGCCTCTTCCTCGCAGGCGGCGACGAAGGCGCGACGGGCTCCGGTGTCTCGGTCGGCTTCTCTGAATCCCCCGTCGGGCCCGCCGGCACTGACGGAGCCGCGGGCTTGGGTGCCTCGGTCTCGACCGGCGTCGGCTTCTTGCCGCCTGCCATCGCGAACGCCTCGCGCAATGGCGGCGTGATGAGCGAGTTCGTGAGCTGGACATCAGGCTGGATCTTGAGCGCCATCCCCAGATAGCGCACACCCTTGTCGCGCGCGTTGAAGCCATTGACGTAAACGGCTGCAAGGTTGACGTAGGTGCGGGCCATCGCTCTGTGGCTGCTGAGCCCGGCCTTCGTCGCGACGCCGATCGCTTCCAACAGGCCGAGCTTGGCGGAATCGAAGTCGCCGCCTTCGTAGTCAGCGATCGCTCGTTTGTTGAGGTCGAGAATCTTCTGAATCGGATCGTCCTGGGCAGCGGCAGGCGACGCGAACGCACTCAGCACAGCCACGGCTGCCGCCACAGCAGCCAGGGCGGTCAAGTTGACGGGGCGACAGATCATCTGGAGCTCCTTCGCTTCGCTCACGGCTGGGTAATCATGAATTCGACCCGCCGGTTGCGATCCCGCCCGGCCGCGGTCTTGTTGGTCTCGATGGGCTGGTCAGGCCCGTAGCCGCGCGACTCGAGCCGGTCGATCGGAATGCTGTGCCCAGCCAGGTAGGCCTTGACGGAATCGGCACGGGCCTGCGACAGGCGGACATTCATCGCGCGGGCGCCGCGACCGTCGGTGTGTCCCTCAATACGCAGCCGCATCGACGGCCGGCTGCGCAGGGCCGTCACGACCTCGTCGAGCAGCGGATAGCTCTTCGCCAGGATGGTAGCCTTCCCGGTCGCAAAGAGGATGGTCTGGCGAATCTCGATCTTGTCGCTGGTGATGTTGATGAGGTTGAATTTCTGCGGGCAGCCCCCTTCGGCGGCCGGGCCGGGCTCGTTGGGGCATTTGTCCGTGGCATCGAGCACGCCGTCCTTGTCGTTGTCCGGATCGGGGCAACCATCCGCGTCCTCGAAGCCGTCACGATCCTCCTTCTCGTTCGGACACTTGTCGTCCTTGTCGGCGATGCCGTCCTGATCGTTATCCGGATCGGGGCAACCATCGTCATCCTGGTAGCCATCGGCGTCCTCGGGTTCGGTCGGGCAGCGGTCCTTGGCGTCGAGAATGCCGTCCTTGTCGTTGTCGGGATCGGGGCAGCCGTCCGCGTCTTCGAAGCCGTCCTTGTCCTCCGGCTCGGCCGGGCACTTGTCGTCCTTGTCGAGGATGCCGTCGCCGTCACCATCCTGAGGCCGCGGGGGCAGCGGCTTTTGCGTGCAGCGATCGCGCGGCGACAGGCGAATCGCCTCGCGCGCGTTGTCCTCGGAAATGCGCAAGTGATCGCGGGCGCGAAAGTAGTCGCCCTGATCAAGCTCGCGGTCGCCGAACTCGACGTGGGTCTCGGCCAGAGCCAGCTCCGTGGGAGCGCAGCGGTAGGCGCCGTTGTCACGCGCGATCTTTATCAGACCGCGAATGCCGCGCGCTTGCGCGCCGAGTTCCGTACCAGCGCAGCCGCACAGCGCGACCAGCGCCCACACCACGACCCCCACAGCAGCCACAACACTGCCCTGCGGCCGGCCGCGCGACGCCCCCGACGTGGTCATGGGGCCTTGCGGTTGGGAGCGCCAACCGCGCCAACCGCGCCAACGGCGTCATCCTTCGCCGCCCGTTCAAGGGCCAGCGACCTCGCTTTGGCGGCCCAGGCCTCCGCCTTGCGGCCGTAATCAATCGCCACCTGGAAGGAAGCGTAGCCAGCTTCCTCGCGCGCCTTGTGGTGGTACTCGGCGGCCATGCGGTACTCGTAGGGCGCGAGCTGGTCGGCGGAGTCCCGCTGCGCTTGTGCGAGAGCTGTTCCGGCGCGGTTCGTGACCTGATTCAGGTACTCGACCGGCCCGCAGCCGAGGAAGAGCGTCCCACCCAGCGCGAGCGCTCCGAGGCGGCCAGGGCGCGTCACGACCCCGGCACCGTAACAAATCCGTTGGGGGAGTCAAGAAGCGGGCCGGCCCGCGACAGCACCTGCCAGCAACGTAGTTCGGTCTTGATTGTCGAAGAGTTTCCGCGTAATTAGCAGATTCGTTTTTTTCGTCTCACGACACTTGTTTACGCAACTAACTCCGCCAACGGGGAGGCCTCGGTGCACCAGCTCATCGCCTTTCTTCTCGACCATGCGATGCTCGATTTCTCTGGCGACTTGACGCTGGACATGATCAAAGATTTTCTGCGCAGCGACGACAGCCGCGAATCACGAGCACTATTGACCCGAATTGCAACCCAGGGCGGGGTGGAGGAGATGGTGGTGACCCTGGCTGATTGTCTCCAGGAACACCTCCGCACTGGCCTATCCCCCGAAGTCATGCGCGAACAGATCAGGCTCTACGCCGAGTCGTGAGCCGCACCCTTCGGGTGGCACTGGGGCTTGGGCTTTGGATCTGCGGCTGCAGTGACTACCAGGAACCGGGCGGCCTGCGGCCGGCGCGGGTGCTTGCGGTGCAGCTGACGCAGCCCCGCCTCGGCCCTGAAGAAAAGGCTCAGGTGCTGGTGCTGGTCAGCAACGACGAAGGCGCTCCGTCGATCGAGTCGCCCAAGGGCGTGTCCTTCCTGCCGACCTCCACCGACGGGCTGGCGCCACCGTTCGACGCCGCCGACGTGATCAAGCAGGACGGCGCCAACTGGTTCATTGCGGCGCCGACTGCCGAGCAGCTCGCCGTGGCGAGGCAGCGTCTGAAGTTACCGCCCGACACAAGTGAAGCACTGGCGGTGAGTCTGTCGATCGCGATGTCATTTCGTGGTCGCAGGCAGGTGGTGCAGAAGATTGTTCGCTTCGGCATGTCCGGTAACAACCCAACCATAGCCCGCGCCACAGTGGCAGGCCTGCCTCTGGCTGGGGCCGAGGTTCGCCTACCGACCGGCACGCACGAGCTGGCGGCCGCCGCCTCGGGTGACGGCAAACTGTCGTTCGCGTGGTTCGCCCACGGCGAGCTGGCCAGTTACCGCGAGGCCAACGCAACGGTGCGATTCACGTCGGGCGATGCCAGTGCGGTGGTGCTGATCGTGCGAGACGACGGCGGCGGTGTGGCCTGGCAGGTCGGCCAGATCAGGGCAGGATTCTAGACAGCCTCACAGACGGCCAAGCGCCGCCGCGACGCGAACCAGCGCCGTTTCGAGCTCGGCCAACCGAGCGCGATCCTTTTCAAGCACCGCGGCGGGCGCACGTTCCACGAACTGGGGGTTCGTCAGCTTCTTGGCGAGGAAGTCGCGATCGGAGGTGAGCTTGGTCCGCTCCTTTTCCAGCTTGGTCCGTTCCGCGCCGGCATCGGCGGTGCCCTCGATCATGAGGACGATCTCGACATCGCCGGCGACGGCCACCGCTGTCGGGCCGACGGGCGGCTCGCCGCCACGACGCACGGCTACCTCGCGACAGCGTGCCTGTTCGGACACCAACTTCTGGTAGCCGTCGAGGATGGTCTTCCGGTAGTCGTCGGCCACGTTCAAGAACACCCTGGATCGAAACGACAGAGGCACGTTGTTCTCGGCGCGCAATGAACGGATGGCGCTGACCACCTTCTGCACCAGCGCCATCGAGGCTTCGGACGCGTCGTCGAGGAAGCGCACGTCAGGGATCGGATACATCGTGATCATGATGCTCTGGGACGCGGCCACGGGCTTGGGCAACGTCTGCCAGATCTCCTCGGTCAAGAACGGCATGAACGGGTGCAGGAGACGCATGGCGGTCTCCATCGCCGTGACCAGGGCGCCCTGCACCTTCCAGCGCTCGGCGAGCTTGTGCGGCGGCGCCTCCTTTGACAATGCCGGCTTCGCAAGTTCGATGCACCAGTCGCACACCTCATCCCAGATGAAGTGATAGACCGCCTGCGCGGCGTCGGCGACGCGGTACTCGTCTAGTGCGCGGTTCACCTCTTCGGTGGCCCGCTGCACCCGCGATAGGATCCAGCGCTCGGGCAGCTCGAACTCGGCGCCATCGGGGCCTTCTGCGGTCCGATCGGCGTAGCGATTCGGATCGTAGTCCTCGAGGTTCATCAGGACGAAGCGGGCGGCGTTCCAGATCTTGTTGGCGAAGCGCCTCGCGTCCTCGACGTTACTCATCGAGAACTTGATGTTCTTACCCTGCGCCGCCTGGGTGGTCAGCCACGCGAGCGCGAACCGGAGTGCGTCGGCGCCGTGTTGCGCGATGACGTCGACCGGATCGATGACGTTGCCCTTCACCTTCGACATCTTGTCGCCGTGCTCGTCGGTGACCAGGGTGTGCAGGTACACAGTCCGGAACGGCACCTTGCCGCAGAAGTGCAGGCCCGCCATCAGCATGCGTGCGACCCAGAAGAACAGGATGTCGTAGCCGGTGACCAGCAGCGTGGTCGGGTAGAAGGTACGCAGCTCGCGGGTCTCGTCGGGCCAGCCCAGGGTCGCGAACGGCCACAGCCACGATGAGAACCAGGTGTCGAGCACGTCGTCGTCCTGGCGCAACTCGGCCCCGCCGCACTTGCTGCAAGCCTTTGGGGTGTCGCGGGCGACCGTGATCTCGCGACAGGTCGCGCAGTGGTAGGCGGGAATGCGGTGGCCCCACCACAGCTGCCTTGATACGCACCAGTCGCGGATGTTGGTCATCCAGTGCATGTAGGTCTTGCCCCAGCTCTCGGGCACGAAGCGCGTCTTGCCTTCTTCGACCGCCTTGATGGCCGGTTGGGCCAGCGGCTCCATCTTGACGAACCACTGGGTCGAGAGCATCGGCTCGACAACGGTGTTGCAGCGCTGGCAATGGCCGACCGCGTGGACGTGCGGCTTGCTGCCGCGCTCGAGGCCCAGTTCCTTCAGACGGGCCTTGACCGCCTTGCGAGCGGCGGCGCGATCGAGGCCAGCAAACGGGCCACCTTCGGCGGTGACCGCGCCCTGCTCGTCGAGGATCGAGATCGAGGCGAGCTGGTGCCGCTGGCCGCACTCGAAGTCGTTGGGATCGTGGGCCGGCGTGACCTTGACGGCGCCGGTGCCGAACTTCGGATCGACGAGTTGCCCGTCGGCGATGATCGGGAATTCGCGCGCCACGAACGGGTGCTTGATGAGCTTGCCGATCTTGGACTGGTGGCGCGGATCATCCGGATGCACCGCCACAGCGGTGTCACCCAGCATGGTCTCGGGCCGCGTCGTCGCCACCACCACCTCTCCCGACCCATCGGCCAGCGGGTACGCGAACTCGTAAAGCTCGCCCTGAGCGCCCTCGTCGTACTCGACCTCCAGGTCCGACAGCGCCGTCCGGCACGACACGCACCAGTTGATGAGACGCTTGGCGCGGTACACCAGTCCCTCTTCGTGCAAGCGCACGAAGACCTCGATGACAGCACGCGAGTACGCCGGCTCCATGGTGAAGCGCGTGCGGTCCCAGTCGAGCGAGCAGCCCATCACCCGCAGCTGTTCAAGAATCCGGTTGCCGTATTTTTCGCGCCACTGCCACACCCGCTCGGTGAAGGCCTCGCGGCCGAGATCGTGGCGACTCTTGCCCTCGCGTTCTTTGAGATCGCGCTCGACCACCATCTGGGTGGCAATGCCCGCATGGTCGGTGCCGGGCAGCCACATGGCGTTGTAGGCGGCCATGCGTTTCCAGCGCGTGAAAATGTCCTCGATGGTGCGCCCAAGTGCGTGCCCCATGTGCAAGTAGCCGGTCACGTTCGGCGGCGGGATGACGATCGAGAACGGAGCCTTGGGCGCGGCGGCGTCGCCGTGGAAGTAGCCGCGCGCCATCCATTCGGCGTACCAGCGCTTCTCGATGACGGACGGATCGTAGGACTTGGGCAGGTCGGACATACGCGGAAGCCGGAAAGATTACTTACTTCCCGGCCGTCGCCAACTTCTCAACGTGCGCTCGCACCATGACCTCGGCCAGCTCCGGCACCACCTCCCACACCACCTGCTCGATGATCTCGCGCGACAGCTTTGCGATGGCCTCGTACTCAGGCCCACGGGCGGCGATCTCGGCGATCTTCCTATCCAGCGCGGAGTGCACCGCAGCGACCATCGGCGCGGGTGCAGCGACGACTACAGGCGCGGGCGCGGGCACCGGCGCAACCGGGACAGCAATGACCTCGGGCCACGACGGGGCTTTGGCTACTGGCGCAACCGGGACTGGCGCCGATGGCGGTGCGTAGGCGGACACTGGCACCCGCGCCTCAACCCGCGGCGGCATCCCGGGCGTGCCAGCGATGACCGGCGCGACGACCGCGGGCAGGCCCATGATTGTGCGGCTGCCGGTCATGCGCCCTAGGACCGCTGGCTGCGCGACGGACTCAGGCGCTACGGGCATGGCCACGACGGGAACACGCGGTGTCTGGAACTGGGGCGCCGCGGGAGCGCGCGGCGGCGCCATCGCGGGCGCAGTGCCCGGAATCAGGGAAGGGCGCAGGCCACCGCCGGGCGAAGACGCTGCCGGGGGAGCAGCGCGAGCAACAGGCGCAGGAGCCGGCGCGGGAGCCGGAGCAGGTCGGGCCGGCAGTGGCGCCGGAGGCAGGGGCGCCGCCCCCGAGCGTTCGACCACAAACTCGCCGTAGTCGTCATCGTCATCGAGCGCGATCTCATCATCCTGCGCAGCCGGCATTCGGTCGGTGGTATCGGACACCGCGGGTCGCGCCACGGGCATCATCGTCGGCGAGCGCGTTGTCTCGACCGGGGCCGCCGCCGGACGCGCCATCGCATCGAGCACTCGATCTATTATCTGGGCGCTGTCGAATGGCTTGAGGAAAAAACCGTCAGCACCAGCTTGCCCGCCGCGCGCTTCGTCGAATGGCACATGGTTCGAGGCCAGGATGTAGACCGGAACCCCGCGCAACCCGGCGTCAGCCTTGATGGCGGCGCACAACTCGTAACCAGTCCGGTCGCCCAGTCCAACGTCGGCGATCACCAGATCGGGCCGATGCTCGCGCGCGCGGGTGAGGGCACCGTCCAGCGTTCGCACGGCCAAGAGTTCGACATCTTGGCCCGCGAAGACCATGGCGAACGCTTTCTGGATCGTCACGCTGTCGTCGGCGATCAGGACTCGTTTCGCCATTGTTTACCGGTTAGGGTTCCCATCGATATCACGCTGTTCCAGGAGGGTCAATTTCCGGAAGTGAGCCGCTGCTACTGCAGCCGAGCCTCGACCCTACCGACGCTTTCCGCTATAAGCCGGCGTGTCGGAAACCGCTCCGCAGGTGTCCATCGTGGTTCCTTGCTTCGAGGAAGAGGCGACCATCGAACGCCTGTGCGCGGCGCTTGACGACACGGTGGCGAAGCTGGAGGCCGGCGGGCGTCCGACCGAGGTGCTGGTCATCGACGACGGATCGGGCGACGACACCTTCCCGCGCCTCAAACAAGCGGCGGCGACGCGGCCGTGGCTGCGGGTGATCCGCTTTCGCCGCAATTTCGGCCAAACCGCGGCGATGGCGGCGGGTTTCCATCACGCACGCGGCGCCTACATCGTGCCGATGGACGCCGACCTGCAGAACGACCCGGACGACATCCCCGAGCTTCTGCGCCGACTCGAAGAGGGCTTCGACATCGTGTCGGGCTGGCGCAAGAACCGGCAGGACAAAGCGCTGTCGCGACGATTGCCCTCGAAAATCGCCAACTGGCTCATCGGCAAGGTGAGTGGCGTTCATCTGCACGACTACGGGTGCACGCTGAAGGCCTACCGCCGCGAGGTGATCGAACCCGTCAGGCTGTACGGCGAGATGCACCGGTTCATCCCGATCTATGCCAAGTGGGCCGGAGCGAGGATCACCGAGCAAGTCGTGCGCCACCACGCGCGCACCGAGGGTAAATCGAAGTACGGCCTGTCGCGCACGCTGAAGGTGCTGCTCGATCTGACCACGGTGAAGTTCCTGGGCGACTACTCGACCAAGCCGCTGTACCTTTTCGGACTGTGGGGGCTCTTGTTCATCGCTCTGGGTTTCGCCTCGGGCGCGATCACGCTGGTGGAGAAGTTCCTGAATCCGGAGAACTACGCCCACCGCAACCCACTGCTGCTGCTGGCCGTGATGTTGTTCGTGGTCGGTATCCAGCTGATTGGCATGGGGTTGCTGGCGGAGTTGATGGTGCGCACGTACCACGAATCCCAGCATAAACCGGTGTACCTGCTGGCCGAGGAAGTGAACGCGCCCGCGGTGGCCACGCCCGCGAGTCGCGCGCCGGATCCCTTCCCCAGCGAAGGCAAACGGCCGGCCTGACCGCGCGATGGAGACAGCCACCTACGAGGTCGAAACTGCGGTCGAGCGCCAGCACTGGTGGTTCGAGGGACGCCGCCGCATCCTCGAACGCCTGCTGGCGAAGCTGACACCCGGCCTGCCGCCGGGTGCGCGCGTGCTGGATGTCGGCTGCGGCACCGGCGCCAACGGTCCGGTGCTGGCGGCCGGCGGGCGAACTGCGATCGGTCTCGACTTCTCGACGGTGCCGCTGGGGCTCGACGGCACCCGCGGGCGCGGCCATGCAGCGCGGGTACGCGGCGATGCCGGTCGGCTGCCGTTCGCCGACGGTGCCTTCGATCTGGTGGTGGCGCTGGATGTGCTCGAACACCTGGACGACGACCGGCTGGCGGTCACCGGACTGGCGCGGGTGTTGCGACCGGGCGGTGTGCTCGTGGTGTTCGTGCCGGCGTTGATGCTGTTGTGGGGGCTGCAGGACGAGGTGTCCCACCACCGCCGTCGCTACCACCGGGCGCAGCTTGAGACGTTGATCGCGGGCGGCGGATTTCACATCGAGCGTCTGACATTCTTCAACAGCATCCTGTTTCCGCCCATCCTCGCGGCGCGGCTGGCCATGCGCCTGTACCGGCCGCCGCACATCAAGAGCGAGAGTCAGATCGGCGGGGCGCTGACCAATGCTTTGCTCAAGAAGATCTTCGCTCTGGAAGCCCACCTGCTCGAGCACACGGACTTGCCGGTGGGGGTTTCGCTGGCGTGCGTCGCACGCCGCTGAACGACAGGATGGGAGGGATCTCCAGCTCGCTCATCGCGAGCCACGCACCGCCAAGGATCAAGAAAGGCCCTTGCGTCGCTCGCTGGCACGGTCTACACCCGAATTCCCCGTGTCAAAGGTGACCAGCCTGGACCACCCGTTCCTCGCCCGGGAGGACCTGAGGTTCGACAGGCGCATGCAACGAGTCGCCGTGGCCGTGCTGGCCGCAAGCATGCTGGCATCACCGTCGGGGCCAGCGCTCGCGGGCGAGTCGGGTCCCGATCCCTGGTTCGCGCGCGACAAGGCGCTGCACTTCGGCGCGACCTTCGTGTTGGCGAGCGGAGCCTACGGAGTGACAGCCGTGACAACCGGACAGGAAACACCGCGACCCCGCCTGTGTGCGATCGTGGGCGCCAGTCTGGCGATGACCGCGGGCGTGGCCAAGGAGGGCCTCGATCTGGCGGGTCCCGGCGACGCTTCGTGGCGAGATCTGACCTGGGACGTGGTGGGTACGGCGACCGGTGTCGCGGTGGCGTGGTTGCTTCACCGGTACGTGTTCACCAAGAAGGGATCTATCGGCGCAGGATCTTGGCCCACTTCGCTCGATCGACCGCGCCGAATTCGCGCAGCAAAGCCAGCACGGCGATGAACACCACCCCGGCCACGGCGATCGCTGCCAGACCCACCAGCTTGCCCCGCCCGGGAATCACCTGCGCCGCGACCGTCGCCGCTGCGGCCGCAGCCGCCACCCGCAATACCGTTGGAAGTGGCGGGCCGGCGCCGAACCGCGCGCGCAGATAAACCAGCGCCGCCGCAAGGCCCGCCGCCATCCCGCCCGAGGTCGCGAGCGCCGCCCGCGATAACATTTCCGGGCCCGGTGATGCCGCTGGCACCAGCGTGAACGCCAACGCGGCACCGGTAGAAACTGTGATACCCAACAGCCCAACGGCCACCTGCGGCCGGCCCGAGGCATTCACGATCGATCCCGCGATGCCGAGCAGCCCCAGACAACACACGCCCACGATCAGCACCGGCAGCGCGGCCGCGCCCTGACCGTAGGCCGGCTGGTACAGGATCGCGAGCAGGGCCGCCGGCTGCGCCGCCAGCACCACACCCAGCGCAGCCGCCAGGATCAGGGCGTACCGCAGCGTCTGGGTGACGTAGGCGCGCGTGACCTCGCGATCGGCCTCGAAGGTCGAACGCGACACCAGCGGGAAAATCACAAAGGTCACCACCAGGAGTGCCTGGTACGGCAGAAGCGCGATGTTGCGCATGGCCTCGTAGACACCAGCGAGGGCGTCGGCGCGCTCGGCCGGCACGACTGCGCCGGCGAAGCGCCGCAGCAGAAACAGATCGTAGTTGAGCGCCAGGTTGACCAGCAATGTGTAGGTGACGACGCCGCCCATGAACACGAACAGACGGCGCGGCGAAAATCGATCGGTGCCGCGCGGCAAGCCCATCACGCGCGCGGCGGCGATCAGGATCAGCAGGGCCGCGCCGATGAAACCGACAAATGCACCGGTCACCGACGAGCCAAGCATGCCGCCCACCACCGCGCCGCCGAGCACCAGGATGGTCTTGGCCACCGAAAAACCGACGTCGAAGCTGGCCTGGGTGCGGTAGCGCCGCTGGCCGTTGGCCGAGCCCACGAACACCGAATAGAAGCCGTACAGGAACGGGATGGCGGCCACCATGCGAAACCAGCGCACCAGGTGCGGCGCGTGGGCCAGGTCCGCTATCACCGGGGCGAGCAGCAGAAACGCGAGGCCCACCGCGGTCGCCAGTCCCAGTTGCAGCAGGAGGCCGGCACGCTTGACCGCGTCGGCACGACCGTCCGCTTCGGCGGTGTACTTCGACACCGCCTGGATGGTCCCTTGCACCATGGTGTTGTTCACCGTCGAGACCACGTTGTTGACCAGCGAGAACGCGCCGTACTCGGCCTGGCCCACCAGGCGGGTCAGAAGCCAGCGTTGCAAAAACCCGCTGATCATGAAGAACACCTTGGCGAAGCCGATGAACAGCGCACCGCGACCAGCCTCCACGGCGCGATCGGCGCGATCGGGACGATCGGGGCCATCGCCGGCGGCGGGCGGCGGCGGGTCGGACGAAGGCGCGGGTGTCGTTGCGTTCATGGCGGCTGCGACATTACTGCGGGCGCACCAGGCGCACGAGCCCGCCCAGCCGCCCAAGCAGATCATTGACCTGGGTCTCGCCCAGAGCGGCGTGCACCCGCAGGCCGGGACCATCCGCCGCCGCAGTGATGTGATCGAGATAGGGTCCGAGCCCGAGCATCAGCACCCGGGCGCTGCCGCGAGCGTCGCGAAGCGCGGCGGTGATCTTGTCAGCCTGGATCTTGGCATCGGCCGCGTTCGACAGATCGGCGGTCAGATCGACATCGAGGCCGGGGCCCAGATCCAGGGCCGCTGCCAGGCGGGTGACCGAGGCAGCCGGATCGAGCGGCAGGGCCGCGAGCAGCTGCTTGCGCAGGTCGGGCGGGATCACGCCGCAAAACCATGCCGAGCGGCCGGTGTCCACGCGCTGGCACAGGTTGCCGAGTTCACTGTTGTCGGCGGCGCTCTTGCCGGTGGCGCCAGCGTCCATGAGATCGACCATGGCTTCGGCCCAGCCGCCACCGCCCAGCACGAACCGCTTTGGACTGGCGAAGAAGCCCGCGACGGATTGGTCAGCCGCGCTGGCACTGGACCACAGCGTGTGGCGGCGGTAGCTGCGCGAGACCAGGTCGCGGCCACGGAGATGAGCCCGATCGCGCGCGTAGGTGATGAGCCGCATCTCGTCGAAGCCGGCACCGTCGATGACCAATGCGAACCGTCCGCTGGCGCGCGCGTCATCCGGGAACGCCGCCACCATCCTGTGCACCTGCCGCAAGGGATCAAGCCCAGTGCGCGCCAGGAGCTCGTCCAGGATCTTGCGATCGGCGGCATCGCCTGCCGCCAGCTCCGACACCTTCGACCACGACGGCGTGGCGCGAATCCGCGCGAAGTCCACCGACGCCACCAGGCGCGCGTCCGCCGGTAGCAGTGCCAGCGTTGCCGGAGCCGCAACCTTCGGCTCGTCGCGCCAGCAGCCGCCGCGACACGACACCACGCCGTGAAGCGCGACGACCAGGGTCATGCGAAGCGCGGACTGCGACACGTGGAACAGGAAACTACCAGCCTTTCCGTGATAGTGAGGCTTTCGCAAATGCCGTGGGCACGAATGAGTTTCCGCGGCGACGCGGTCTGGGTGAACGTCGGCGACGACGGCAAGATGGTGCTCGACCCGGACGGACGCGCCGGGATGAAGTACCGCCCCGACGATCCCCGCGTGTATCGGCCCGCGGCGCAGAACCTGCTACCGCTGGGCGCTGACGCCGACAAGCCGGCGGCCACACTGCGCCCGCGCCGAACCGTACGGAAGCCGCGCGCCGCAAGCAAGCCCGCCGCCGAAAGCGCAGCGCCCGCCCCGGCGGCATCGCACGGAGCCATCGACGACGTGCTGCACGTCTGGACCGACGGCGCCTGCACCGGCAATCCCGGCCCCATGGGCATCGGCGTGGTGGTGATTGGCAGCGGGCGGCGCCGCGAGCACGGCGAATACCTGGGCCACGGCACCAACAACATCGCCGAGCTCGTCGCCATCGAGCGTGGCCTGGAACTGGCCGCCGAAATGAGCGGCGAAGCCAAAGCCAGCTTGCGGGTGTACACCGACTCGGCCTACTCGATAGGCGTGCTCAGCCTGGGTTGGAAAGCCAAGGCCAACCAGGATCTGGTTGCGCGCTTGCGGCGCCGCCTGGCCACAACCCCGCGGGTCGCGTTCGTCAAGGTTGCCGGCCACGCCGGCGTACCCGAAAACGAGCGCTGCGATGAGCTTGCCCGCGGCGCCGTCACCGGCCGGGGTCGCTGAACCGGCCGGTCACAGGCCGAAATCCCACCCGAATCCGAGCCCGATGAAGGTCCTCGCATCGCGCGGATCGCCGGCGCTCCAGCGAGCTGCAATCGCGCTGACATACGCCGCCCAGACCTGGGGGCCGTGGGGCAGCCGGCCGCCGGGCGCCACCAGGGCCAGCCAGCGTAGCTCGGCCCGTGGACCATGCAGGAACAGCGCGTCTGCCGCGTGCGACACCGCCACGGCCGGCACACCGTCGTACGCCAGCTTCACACCCACCGCCGCGCCCGATCGCCGGTAAAGCCAGGTCTCGATGGTCGGCGCAATCGGGAACAGCAAGTAGGTCGCACCCGCCTTGCACTCGTGGCACTGGTACGACGACGACGCCACGCCGACGTCGGCGCCGAGCCGCACCGGCCCGAGCCAGAAGCCGGCCGCAAGGCTCAAGTGGAACGGCGGAAACAACCAAACGTTCGCGCCAACCGACCAGCGGCGAGTCTTCTTCCAGACCAGTCCCTCGCCCGAAAGCGGCACGCGCAGGCAGCGCACGGCGTTCCCGCCGCCTTCATCCACCAGTTCCAGATCCACGAACGTCTCGCCGTCCATCGAGCGCGGTCCAGCTGTGAGCCGCGATGGAAAAGCCAGCTTCACCTCGGCAGTCCCGGCACCGCCAACGGCAACCGGACGCTGCCAGTGTGGCGTGCCCCCTACCTGGATCACGGCCGCCGCCGGCCCCGCACCGCCGCAGGGCGCGGCGCTGGACGACGCAAGCCGCGCCTCGCGCAGTCCGGTTGCGGGCGCATCCAGTTTCAGTTCCACCACGAAGGAACTCGGCTCGCCGTCGAGGACGACCGCTTCGACAATCGCGCGGGCGCCGGTGTCGCGGGCCTCGATGGGGCTGCCTGGATGCAAGCGCACGTTGCGCGCGGCGCAGCCCGCTACGCACACGACGATGTAGACACCGACCCGGGCCGCGCGCAGGCTCACAGCGGGAACCCCAACGACAGCGCCAGTCCCGGAACCAGGGCCGAGGCCAGGCCCCCGTTCTTATCGACCAGCCGATCCGCGACGAACAGCTCCACACCCCAGCGCGCACGCTGCTCGGACCCGGCGCCGGCGAGCCGCATGCGGTCGACGCGGTACACGCCCAGGCCCAGCCGCGGGCCAAACATGAGCAGGCTCCTGCGGGAGTTCTCAAGGCCCGCTACCTGGGCCTGCGCCAGCAAGAAATCCCACGCCGCCTCGATCCCGATCCGAAACCGGCCGGCTTCGTACAACGAGGCTTGCACCGACGGCCCGGCGCCGACCAATCCGTAGTAGCCGCGATCCAGACACGCGCCAGCACAGCGACCGAAGGCAAATTCGCCCGACATGCCGATGTTTACGGGTCCGAACCACCTGCCGATGCGCATCGCCAGCCCCTGTCCGTCGTGGGCACCTTCGACCATGCGCACGGGGAAGAAGCTCTTCAAGCGCACATCCATCCAGAAGCGTCCGGTGCGCCACTCCTCGCCGTCACCGGGCGAAACCAGATCGAGACGCACACAGCGCGACCGACCCGGGCTAGCGGCGATCTCCAGATCCAGTACCGTGGCGCCGCCAAGCTGTTGATCGGCGTCCATGAACCAGAATTCCAGGTTTCGCTTGCCGTCGACGCGGACCGGACGCTGCCAGATCTCATTGCCATCGACGGCCACGGATTCTTCACGCCACCCAGCGGTGCACGGCGCCGAGGCCGCAGCCGTCAGGAAGGCGCGTCGCACTTGCGAAACGCCATGCACGTCGGCCTGCACCTTGACCAGCACCGCCCCGGCGACCACCAGTTCGGTCACGCGCCACTGGCCACGGGGTACCACGACCGCATGCCGCCCCGGATGCAGCGGCTGATACGCCCCACCCGCGCAGCCAGCCAGCGCCAGCGCGCCCACAGCCACCGCGATCGTCGTCACGCTGACAATCGGCGACCGCCCATGGTCACAGCGGGCGAAGGCCCCCATGCCAGTCCTTTCCGGAAAGCCCGCTGACCGACAGCCGCGCGCAACGTCGCGCCGGCGCAAGCAGCTCCAGATCGATCGCGACCTCGACCTGCTGCCATCCCGACGGCGGCGGCCTGGCGAATCGCAGGGTCAGCGTGTGCGCCGCACCCGACACGTCCGCCGGACCGACGCGGTACTCCTCTTGCCCGTCGACGACCACCTCGGTCACCGGCTCGCCACCCTCACACGGCGGCGTCGCGGTGCTGGCCAGGAAAGCGTTGGTCAGCAGCGCGCCGGCTGGCGCTTCCACGCGGACCGACACCGAAGCAGTCAAGAAGCCTTCGTCGAGTTCAATGTCCGACAGCGTGGCACCGACCTCGCCGGCCTGGGCTCGAGGTGGTGCTGTCGGTCGGTAGGTCGGCACGCACGCCAGCGCCGCCAGGCTGGCCAGCATTGGTGGCCAGCACGTCCATCGCGATCCGACATCCATGACGGCGAGCGTACGCGCCGTCGGGTATCCCAGCTACTTCTTGACCCCCGCCCCGCCCGGCCCGGCCCCGCCCGCGGCGCCAATACCGAGTTCTGCGGCCTCGGTCACGCGCAGCGGGGGCACCTCAACAACCACGTTGCCGCCGCTCACGCGGGCCTGACACGACAGCCGTTCCCTGGTGATGAAGTAGACGTTGCCCAGGTGCTTGCGCTCGCCCGCGTTGAACGACGAAAGAAACTCCTCACCGGCGCGCACCTTCACCCGGCACAGGCCGCACGTGGCGTGCCCCACGCACGCGGTCGAGATCGGCAGGCTGTTTCGGCGTGCCACCTCGAACACGCTGTCGCCATCGGCACACGCGAACGTCAGATGAGCAGGTTCGAACGTAACGGTCGGCATCGCGGGTGCCTCGCTTCACACACCGTCGCCGGCAGCCATGTCAGGCCAGTGCGACAACCCAACGCAGTTTCCCTCGGGGTCACGCACGTAGATCGTGTACGCAGTCTCGCGATACACAGCCAAGCCAGCTTCAGTCAATCGGCGGACCCACGCGGTTCGGTCGGCGGCCGGAATGCGCACCGCCACCATGTTCCACCCGGGCGCATCCGCGGATGCGAGCGCCGAAACCGCCGCGGTGGAAACTCGTTCAAGCGCGAGAAATGATTCTGCGCCAAGGTCCAGCCACACGGCGCGGTCACCGTCGCCAGCGCCACCGGGCCACCGGCGCAGCACACGCAGGCCCAGGGTGCCCGTGTAGAAGGCCTCCGCGCGCGGCAGGTCGACAACAAACAGCGCCACATGGTGGAAACCGACGATCGCAACATCCATGCGAAAGCTTGAGGTAGCGCAAACCACCCCGCGGCACAACGAATCGCCAGCAGGGCGTCACACCCGGGAGACGTCGACGATCAGACCCGACGTCACCCACGCCCCGAGAAGCTGGAACGCCACGGCAGCCGCCGCCTCGGCCGGCAAGTCAGCGCCCAGCCATTCGCACAGCAGGCCGAAGGTCGCGGGCGTCTTGCCCTCACGCAGTCGGGGCAACAAGCGCGCCTCGGGCTCACCCAGCGCGCGGTGGCGAACCGCGAGATCCTGGCGCCACACCAGGATCCGCCGCGGCCCGGACTCGATGGCACCGCTGTCCTCGTCATGTTCGATGCGACGCCAGATCTCATCGGCGGCATGCTCCATGTCGAGCAACTCGTGGGCAGCGATGAGCGGCAGCGGCAGTGCTGCGAACGCCTCGGGTTGCAGTCGCTGCAACATGGCGAACGCGAGCGCCGGCTCGTCGCGGCGGTCGAACACATCGGCCCGCGCCCACTCCAGGCGCGCCAGATCGGCCAGGCCCGGCCGCGCACGCCCTGCCGTGTGGGCCGCAACGAAACCTGGCAGTCGCGCACCCGCGAAGCGCAGCGACGGATTCTCTGACGGGCAGGCGACCAGATAGTCGGTGATCAAGTTCCAGAAGCCGTCCTCGCCCAGCAGCGCCGCGAGCTTGGGGAAGTCACCGTTCAACGCATCAAGCAGGCGGTAGAAGTACATGTTCGCGTACACGTCCAGCCGCCCCACGGCATCCAGGCGGGCGTCACCCTGAACCAGCTCTTCGACTTCCGCGATGCCGATCCCGAGTTGCGGCAGCGCCGCCGCCACGCCGGCAGGTGCGGTCACCAGCGCATGAAAGCGCTCCTGGAGCTCGCGCAAGCCGGGCGGGCCGTCAGACCTTGGCACCGGCGCGCTCCTGCTGGCCGACCACCAACGCAGCAACCTGCGCGGCGCGCTGCGACTCGGCCACCACGCGCTCAAGGTCAGGGATCCGATCGTCCCACTCGACCAGGGTCGATACCTCGCCGTGGGTCTCGACCGCGAACCGGTACAGATCCCAGACCCCGTCCGGCACCGCGTGGTCATGGGTGTCGAGCAGCAGTTCACCCTGTCGGCTGTGACCAGCAAGATGGATCTGCCCCACGCGGCCGCGTGGCATGGCTTTGATGAAAGTGCGCGCATCGAAGCCGTGGTTGTGCGCGCTGACGTAGACGTTGTTGACGTCGAGCAAGATGCCGCAGTCGGCGCGCTCGGCCAGCGCGGTCAGGAAATCCCACTCGGTCATCGGCGAGTGCGCGAAGCTGACGTAGCTCGATACGTTCTCGATCAGGATCTGGCGCCCAAGTCGGTCCTGGACCTGGCCGACGCGACCAACCACATGATCGAGCGCCTCATCGGTGAAGGGTAGCGGCAGCAAGTCATGCGCGTAGCGGCCGTTGATGCTGCCCCAGCACAGGTGATCAGAAACGAAAGCCGGCTCCATCTCGCTGGCCAGCGCCGCTAATTGGTCCAGGTAGCCCTGGTTCAACGGATCGGCCGACCCCACCGATAGCGCCACGCCGTGTAGCACCACTGGAAAGCGCTCGCGCACGGCGCGCAGCACCCGGCGCGGGTTGCCGCCCGGCTCGAAGAAGTTCTCCGAGATGACCTCGAGCCAGTCCATGCCACCCGCCGTACCGTCGACGAAGCGCGGGTAATGCGGCGTACGCAACCCGATGCCCTGCCCGAGAAAAGGAATCCTCAGCACGAAGAAACCAACGGCGACGCCCTATCTTGCGACCCGGCGCCGCCGTCTTCCTGGGGTGGCGGTGCTACTTGGCGGCCTTGGCGACCTTGCCGCCCTTTTCCTTGCACTCAGCGGCGGTCATCTCCATCCAGCCCTTGCCCTTGCAGCCGTTCTTGCCAGCGCAGGCGTTGCCGGCACTCTTGCAGCCGCCCTTGCCCTTGCACTCGTTGACGCCCGAACAGTGGACCTTGGCGTCCTCGGCGCGCACGGCCATCGGGATCACGGTCGAAAAGAAACCCGCGGCCATGGCCGCAATAACTGCTCCCTTGGTGCTCATTGTCTGTCTCCTACTGGTTGATGAAAACGGCCTCTGCCTCGAATACGAACGACCCGGGCGGTCGGTTTCGGTCGTTGTTAACTTGTTGAAAAAAAAAGTCGCAATGCCCAGTGCCGCTGGGCCCATTCCGGCCCCCCGAAAAAATCACCTACTGGTCTTGGACGAACCGGCTACCTCGAAATTTCTGTCGGCGCCCCCAGCGGCAGCAGATTGCCGACGGCGTCGAAGCGCAGCGGCGCCGCGGGATGCAGCACCTCCAGCCCGCCGCCGAGGCACGCATCCGAAACCTCCAGGGTCTCGAGATCGAGCGTGCTGCCGATGCGGGCCACCCGCGCCCGCGACGGATCGGGCAGCGCCAACGTGCCGAGCGCGGCTTCCAGCACCTCGCGATCACTTTCCAGATGTATCGGGATCTTCACGGACTGCACGGACAGTGAGGTCAGCGCGTTCATGAAGCTCGACCTCTGATCGATCGCTCTCACCAATCGCGCCGTGGTGAAGTCAGCCATGCCCAGGCCGCACGCGTTGCCGTGGCTGGCGGGATCCAGATCGCGCACGAAGATGCGCGCGATGGCCGGCTTGTAGTCGGGCTTCTCCGACAAGGAATTGCTATAGCCCTGCGATCGATTGCCGATGACGTTGGGATCCATGCCAGCGCCACTGATGTTCTTGCCCATGCGATCGACGATCAGCAGATCCAATTCGTCGAACGGTAAGCGCGCCATCGCGGCCCCGGCTCGCTCAAGCAACAGAGTCTCGTGGCCATCGAAGTCGGCGGTCCGCATGACTTCAAGCACGGCCAGCTTGTGGTGCGCATCCTCGACAAGTGCGACGCCACCGCGAACGGCAGCCCTGCCCAGCACGACCTTCGATGAACCGCGCAGCACGCGCTCGTAGCCCAGACGCGCCACCGCGGTGTGGGTGGACGCGGCACCAGGCTGCTTGCCGAGACCGATGACCGACATCTTGATGATGCCGCTGCCCAATGATCCGCCGAAGTCGGTGTGCGGCTTCACCCGGTTGATCAAGACGATGCCGTCTGCGCGCAAGGCCGAGATGGCGCAGAACACGGGCACGCCGTCCGCCGATGTGCCAACCCGCTCGACGTCGACCGAGTCGTCTATCGGCGCGCCGACGCTGGCCTCGGTGATGCCGTATTCGGTCAGAACTTCGCGCTGCCCAGCGGGCGTCGCGCCGCCGTGGCTGCCCATGGCGGGGATGACGAACGGCTGCGCGCCGGTACCCTTCAAGACCTGGATCACAGTCGCCACGACACGCTGCAGATCCGCGATGCCACGGCTGCCGACGCCAACCGCGATGCGTTCGCCGGACCGAAATCCCAATTTCGGGAGGTCGCGCGCGATCAAACCCTCGACGTCAACGGGCGGCGAAGCCGGGAAATGCTGCCGGACCAGAGCCATCTGCGGTATCAGTGTCGCCATAGGTTCACGGCTCTCAAGCACCGTCGGCCGCCCGCAACACTGGTCGAGCCGGGCGCGCGCGGCCACGCACACCCGGCAGCAACTTGGCAAGGAATTGCCCGGTGTACGAGCGCGGCTCGGCAGCCACGTCTTCAGGTGTCCCGGTCGCGACGATCTCGCCGCCACGCAGGCCGCCTTCGGGGCCAAGGTCGATCACGTAATCGGCGGTCTTGATGACGTCGAGGTTGTGCTCGATGACCAGCACCGTGTTACCGGTCTCGACCAGGCGCTGCAGCACCGACAGCAAGCGCCGCACATCCTCGAAGTGCAGGCCGGTGGTCGGCTCGTCAAGCAAGTAGAACGTCTTGCCGGTCTCGCGCTTGGCCAGCTCGCGCGACAGCTTGACCCGCTGGGCCTCGCCACCCGACAGCGTGGTCGCCGACTGCCCGAGCGCGATGTAGCCCAAGCCGACGTCATCGAGCGTCCGCAAGATGTGCGACAGCGCCCGGTGCTGCGCGAACAGCTGCAGCGCTTCCGACACGCTGGTCTCCAGAAGATCGGCGATGCTGAGGCCCTTCCACTTCACCCGCAGCGTCGCCTCGTTGTAGCGCTTGCCTTTGCAGACTTCGCAGGTGACGTACACGTCGGCCAGGAAGTGCATCTCGACCTTGCGAACTCCATCGCCCTCGCACGCCTCACAGCGGCCGCCTTTCACGTTGAAAGAAAACCGTCCCGGTAGGTAGCCGTAGGCGCGCGCCTCGACGGTCTGCGCGAACACCTCGCGGATCAGGTCGAACGCCTTGGTGTAGGTCGCCGAGTTCGAGCGCGGGGTGCGGCCGATGGGCTTCTGATCGATGTCGATGACCTTGTCGATGGCTTCGGCGCCAACCAATCCGTCAAACGCCCCGACCTGATCGTGGCTTCCCAGCAGACGCCGGCGCAATGCCGGGTGCAAGGTGGCGTTGATAAGCGACGACTTGCCGGCGCCCGATACGCCGGTCACCGCGACCATCACGCCGAGTGGGAAGCGCACGTCGACGCTGCGTAGGTTGTGCTCGCGGGCGTTCTTCAGCGTGATCCAGCCGTTCGGCGTACGCCGGACAGCCGGTATCTCGATGCGCTCGGCGCCGCACAGAAACCGTCCCGTGACCGACGCAGGCGCAGCCTCGACCTCCTTGGGTGTCCCAGCGGCGATGACCCGGCCACCGTGACGGCCAGCGCCCGGGCCAAAATCGATGACGTAGTCGGCCGATTCAATGGTCTCGGCGTCGTGCTCGACCACCAGGACGCTGTTGCCCAGATCGCGCAGTCGCCGTAGCGTCGCTATGAGCCGCAAGTTGTCGCGCTGGTGCAAGCCGATGCTGGGCTCGTCGAGCACGTACATCACGCCGGACAGCTCGGAGCCTAGCTGCGACGCCAGGCGAATCCGCTGCGCCTCGCCGCCCGACAGTGTGGCCGCCGTGCGATCCAGGGTCAGGTAGTCGAGTCCCACGTTGAGCAGGAACCCGACCCGGGTCCGGATCTCCTTGACGATCTCGGCGGCGATCTGCCCGCGCGCGCCTGGCAGGTTCAGCGTGTCGAAGAACTTATGCGCCTCGCTGACCGTCATGCCCGTGATGTTGGCGACGGTGTGATCTGCCAGCACGACCGCGCGCGCCTCGGGTCGCAACCGCTTGCCCTCGCAGGCGCGACACAGCGACTCACGGAAGTAGCGTCCGTACCACTGCCGGGTCACCTCCGACTGGGTCTCTTGCAGACGCCGCTTGATAGTCGGGATCACCCCTGCGAAGCGCATCGCCCACGAACCACCGCCGTGCTTGCCGGCCCAGCTCACCGTCATGCGCTTGTCGCCGATGCCGTAAAGCACGATCTCGCGCTGCCGCGGCGTCAA
>JANPCZ010000121.1:0-13760 GCA_031431215.1 Myxococcales bacterium | reverse complement strand
TCTGCCTGCGCCGAACCGGCCAGCAGAAACAGGAAGACCACCACACCGCTCGCGACCACGGCTGGCCATGCCGACCTGCCGGTCGTCACAGGGGCGACCTCGACAAGTCCGCCTTTCGCCCAGCTCCTGGCGGGTGAGGTTTTCCCATGGACCACGACCTCTTCTCGTCAGACGGCAGGAAGAACTGAAAAGGTGGGCGTCCGACCGTCCCAGGGTCCGGAAGCTCATGGGCACCCGCCTCCGGCCGAGCTGGACGCCGCCTTGGCCGCGGGGCCTTGCTACTGCCGTCTGGCGAGCACGGTGAACGTGACCGTCAGCGGATGGCCCCGCCCGCCGTTGCCCCAGGACCCGTTGTACGGGGTCGCGGTGATGGTGTGGCGACCGGGCGCCGGGTTCCACGCCCGCTGGGTGCCGTCGTAGTTGCCGGCGACCAGGGTGTACGGCGCGATGATTTCGGTGTGGAAGTGGTCATTGTCGTCAAGGGCGAAGCGCACACTGCCGACCTGTTCGGGATCGGTGTGGGCTTGCAGGTTGAAGCCGCGTGAGCCGAGCACGCCCAGATCGATGACGGCCCCGTCCTCGAGACGCTCGAAACCTGCGAGCGCCTTGCGCTGGGGATCGTCAGGGTCAATCAACACGAGCCTGGTCACGGTGGGGAGGGTGGCCGGCGGCGCACGCACCAGCTCCGACCGCAGCCGGTGGGTGTGGTCCGCGAGCGTGAAGTGGTTCGCCGGAATGTCCAATGAGGCACCGTCGCGATCGCGCGTCAGCCGGACGAGTCCCTCGTGCACTTCCAGCCGCGTCAAGCTGTTCACAGCGGACAGGGTGAGCCGCGTGCCGATCACCTCGACGTGCCCCACGGACGAGCGCAGGATCATCGGTCTGCCCGGGGGCTGATGGGCCACCTGGGCGTGCACCTCACCGCGGCGAAGTTCGACCTGTTTTCCCTGAGCCGAGTCGCGCAAGATGACTTCGGACAGCGCCACGACATCCAGCCGCGTGGCCTCTCCCAGGTACTTGAGCCGCGCACTTTCACCCCACGGAGTCGTCAGCGTGTCTCCCGAATGGAGGACGAAATCGGCTCGAACCGCCATCGTCTGACCACCCCGCCTGACGGTCACGTGGGGACCGGCGGCCGTCACATGCGCGATTGCCAGCGAGTCTGGCGCCAGGCCAAAGGCGCCGACCACGACGATGAGGGCCGCCGCCGCCATCGCCGGCCACGCCCAGCGCCGGGCCCGGCCTCGTCGCCGCTCCACCGCCACCATCACGGATCGGACGAAGGGACCTCTGTCGCGTTCGATGGCGTCCAGGACGGCCCGTGTGAAGGTCGCGTCGGGCGGACGATGGGTCGCTTCGAGAATGCGACTTTGCCGGTACATGTCGATGAATTGCTGCGCGCGATCGCGATCCTGTGCGAGCAGACCTTCAAGCTCGGCCTGGTCAGCGGCGTCGATGGTGCCGTCGAAGTATTCAGCGAGCAGTGCCTCGAAACGCTCGTGCCGATCCGTCCTTGTCACCACGTCCTCCGATTCAAACCTTTTGCGCCGCCTGTTTCCGGCTGACGCAATTACGCAGCCGGCGGCGCGCCTCGAACAGCTGGAACTTCACCGCCGCAACGGTCGATCCGATTCGTTCAGCGATGGTGGCAAGACGCGTATCGCCCGCGTAGCGCATCTCGACTATCGTGCGTTGCCGGTCGGGCAGACGTGCCAGGCAGTCGCGCAGTTGATTGACCAGATCCTCGTCGCGCAGGCCAGGCGCCTCGAGCTGGGACTCGACCGCTTCGCTGACCACGTGCTGCAAGTAACGGGTGTGTTTCCGGGTCTCGTTGCGGATACGACGCAGCTCGGCCAGCAGCATCGCCCGGCCGATGGAGGCCAGCCACGCGAAAAAATTGGTTCCCGGTCGATACTCATCGATCTTGTTGAACGCTTCGACGAAGGCGCGGTGGGCTATCTCGTCGCCATCGATCCCGGGCGGGCAGAAGCTGGACAGAACCGCGCGCAGGCGGCCCTGGTAGGCGTTCACTACCTCTTCGTAGGCGCCCACGGAGCCATCCTTGACCCGCGAGATTGCTTCTTCAACCCGCAGAACTGCCATGTCATTCTGTCATAGCTGAGTGTCCGGATTGGTTAGGATAAAACGATTACACCAGCGAATCGAACGCGATCGCAACGGTGACAGCCAGGTGGCACCGAGAGTCGGCGCCGGCCCCCAGCGGGCTATTCGGCTATTCACTTTGGCCACACTGGCCGCGCTGGCGCAGGTAATGGTCGGCCAGCACCAGCGCTACCATGGCCTCGACCATCGGCACCGCGCGCGGCAGCACGCAGGGATCGTGGCGCCCGCGCGACTTGATGGTGGTGTCGTGGCCGGCCTCGTCGACGGTGTCCTGCTCGCGCAGGATGGTCGCGGTAGGCTTGAAGGCCGCGCGCACCAGAATGTTCTCGCCGTTCGAGATGCCGCCCTGGATGCCGCCCGAGTTGTTGGTGCGGGTCGCGATGCGGCCTGCGGCGTTGTGGAAGCTGTCGTTGTGCTCGCTGCCGCGCAGGTAGGTGCCCGCAAAACCGCTGCCGCTCTCGAAGCCCTTGCAGGCGGGCAGGGACAACAGGGCCTTGCCGATGTCGGCCTCCAGCTTGTCGAACACCGGCTCACCCAGTCCCGCCGGGACGTTGCGAGCCACCGCGGCCACCACCCCGCCGAGCGAATCACCCGCTTTGCGCGCTCCGTCGATGAGCTGGATCATCTTCTCGGCGGCCGCCGCGTCGGGACAGCGGACGATGTTGCTCTCGACCTGCGCCGGCGTGACCGTGGTCGCATCGATCGCGCCCTCGAGGTTCTGGACCCGCGCGACCCAGGCGACGATCTCGACGCCCGCCTTGGTCGCCAGTAGCTTTTTCGCGATGGCGCCTGCCGCCACCCGGCCGACGGTTTCGCGGGCGCTGGCCCGGCCGCCGCCCTGCCAGGCGCGGATGCCGAACTTGGCCTGGTAGGTGTAATCGGCGTGCGATGGGCGGTACTTGGTGCGCATCTCCTCGTAGTCACCGCTGCGCTGGTCGCTGTTGCGCACCAGCATCGCGATCGGCGTGCCCAGGGTCAGGCCGTCGCTCACTCCCGACAGGATCTCGACCTGGTCGGCCTCCTGGCGCTGCGTGGTGATGCGGCTCTGGCCGGGCCGGCGTCGGTCGAGCTCGGCCTGGATGTCCTCGCGCGCGATCTCCAGCCTGGGCGGGCAACCGTCGACGATGACGCCCACCCCGGGGCCGTGCGATTCGCCGAAGGTCGTGATACGGAAGAGCTGCCCGAAGCTGTTACCCACGGCGCGGAAGCTACCACGCTGCCGTCACAGAGCGACCCCGGGGCCACGGATGAAGATTTAGCTGGCGTCCTGGATGCTTTTTCTTCAACGTAGCCGCTCAAAAATGAGCAGCTCGATGGGGATGCCACGCAAGTGGACGATCGCGGACTCGACCGAAACCTATGGCATCGGCTACTGGAGCCAAGGCTACTTTTCGATCAACGATCTGGGCCATGTGATGGCGCACCCGGCGGGGGTTGAAGCCGGAACCATCGACCTGAAGGAACTGGTCGACGAGGTCGCGCGCCGGGGCATCGGCCTGCCGCTGCTCATTCGCTTCTCCGACGTGCTCAAAAGCCGCGTGGTGGAGCTGCACGAGGTCTTCAAGCGCGCCATGGTCGAGTACTCGTACAAAGGGGACTACCGCGGCGTCTACCCGATCAAGGTCAACCAGCACCGCTACGTGGTCGAGGAGATAGTCCAGTTCGGACGGCCGTACCACTACGGCCTCGAGGCTGGATCCAAGCCCGAGTTGCTGGCCGTGATGGCGCTGCAGGATGACGAGGAAGCCCTCATCATCTGCAATGGGTACAAGGACGAGGAGTACATCGAGACGGCCCTGATGTGCAGCAAGCTCGGGCGCAAGGTGCTGATCGTGGTCGAGAAGTTCTCCGAACTCGACCTGATCGCGGCCACGGCGCGCAAGGTCGGCGTGCGGCCGCGCATCGGCGTGCGGGTCAAGCTTGCGTCGAAGGGCTCGGGCCGCTGGGAGGCATCGGGCGGTGATCGCTCGAAGTTTGGCCTGTCGACCCGCGAGGTGGTCGAGGCGATGCGCTACCTGCGCGACCAGGACATGATGTCGTGCTTCGAGCTTCTGCACTTCCATCTGGGCAGCCAGATCTCCGCCATCCGCGCCGTCAAGAACGCCGTGCGCGAGGCGGCGCGCTTCTACACCGAGATCGTCAAACTGGGCGCGCCGCTCAAGTACTTCGACGCGGGCGGCGGGCTGGGCGTCGACTACGACGGCTCGCAGACCAACTTCGCGTCGTCGATGAACTACACCACCCAGGAATACGCCAACGACATCGTGTTCGGCCTGCAGGAGATCTGCGATCTTGCGGGGGTGCCGTCGCCGACCATCGTGACCGAATCGGGGCGCGCGGTGGTGGCGCACCATTCGATGCTGGTCATCGACATCCTGGGCGTGGGTGAGTTCGACGTCGGCAAGGCGCCGGAGAAATTGCCCGAGAATGCCACGCGCGTGGTGCGCAACCTGTTCGACACCAACCGCGACATCTCAAGCAAGAACGTGCGCGAGTCGTATCACGACGCGCTCGAGTACCGCGAGGAGGCGCTGTCCTTGTTCTCGCTGGGCAGCCTGAGCCTGACCGAGCGGGTGATAGCGGAGGACATCTTCTGGTCCATCTCACAGAAGCTGCTCAAGATCGTGCGCGAGATGCGCGAGGTGCCCGAGGAATTCGACGGCCTCGAGCGGGCGCTGTCGGACACGTACTTCTGCAATTTCTCGATGTTCCAGTCGCTGCCCGACATCTGGGCCATCGATCAGCTGTTCCCCATCATGCCCATCCACCGCCTGGGCGAGGAGCCAACCCGGCGCGCGGTGCTGGCTGACATCACCTGCGACTCCGACGGCAAGATCGACCACTTCATCGACCGCCGCGACGTCAAGAGCGTCCTGGAATTGCACCCGACCAACGGTCAGGAGTACCACCTGGGCGTGTTCATGACCGGCGCGTACCAGGAGATCCTGGGCGATCTGCACAACCTGTTCGGCAACACCAACACCGTGCACGTGTCGCTGGCCCCGGGTGGTGGCTACCAGATCGAGCACGTGGTCGCAGGCGACACCGTGACCGACGTGCTCAAGTACGTCAGCTACACCCGCGAAGAGCTGGTCGCGCGGGTGCGCCGCTACGCCGAGGCGGCGGTGCGCGCCAACCGCATGAGCCTGGAAGAAACCCGCTCGCTCGTGCGCCTGTACGAAGAGGGCCTGGCCGGCTACACGTACCTCGAGCGCTTCTGAGCGTGGTTTCTGTGCGAGAAGATTTTGTGTCTTCCGTGACGTGTGCATAATGTGGCCGTCGTGACCCCGCGCTTGCGCTTGTGGTTCCTCCTCGTCGCGCCGGCGGTGCTTCTGGGCTGTGGCAGTGACACCGACGGACGTCCGGCGGTGTGGACCTACGTCTCGCCCGCCATCATTCAGCCCAACTGCGCAACGTCCAGTTGCCACAGCCAGGGCGTCGCCGCGGCGGGTCTGGACCTGTCGAGCATCGACAAGGGCCACACCAGCCTGACCACGCTGACTGTCACACGTCCGACCGGCCAGCGGCCGCGCCCCATGGTGCTGCCAGGTAACCCAGACGAGTCGCGCATGCTGCATATGTTGCGGGCCACCGGCGGCGTGAGGCGCATGCCGCCCGATCGTCCCTTGGCCGCGGCTGACATCGACCTCATCGAAGAGTGGATCCTCAACGGAGCCACGAAGGACTGATGGCGATGCGCAAGTTGGTTCTGGCGATCATGCTCGTCGCGGGTGTCGTGGCGGCACCGCGGCTGGCGCAGGCGTACCCGCAATGGCAGTTCAGCTCGGGCACCGCACGGTGCAACCAGTGCCATTTCGCGCCCGCGGGTGGCGGCCTCATCAATGGTTACGGTCGCGATCAGTCGGGCGAGGATCTGTCGACCTGGGACGGCAACGGCGGTTTCCTGTTCGGTCTCTATGAGCCGCCCAAGTGGCTGGCGCTGGGCTACGACGGCCGGGGTGCGTTTACGTCTAGCGACGTCGGTGAAGCACGCGGCGCGCACCGGGCGGTGTTTCCGATGCAGGCCGATCTGATGGTCCGCGTGGCGATGGGCGAGTCCTGGTCGCTCGGGGTCACGGGGGGATTTCGGGGTCAGGTGCGCGCGGTGTCGAGCAACGTGGGCTCGAACAACCCCAAGCCGACCGCTGTCGACCGGTTGATCTCGCGCGAGCACTACCTGATGTGGCGGCCGGCCGCCATCGGGCCGTACGTGCGCGCCGGGCGCTTCTTCGCGCCCTACGGCTTGCGCTTGGCCGAGCACATCCTTTATGTGCGTCGCGATCTGGGCTTCGGCCTGCTTGAGGAGAGCTACAACGTGTCGGGCGGCATCGTGAAGAACGAGTGGGAATTCCACGTCACGGCGTTCGGGCCCGACTTCCTTCGCCAGATGGGCGGGCGCGACGCGGGCCTGGCGGGGATGTTCGAGAAGAAGCTGGGTGACGCATCGGCGCTTGGGCTGCAGACGCGCATCGGCGTCGTCGACAAGACGCAGAAGTACGCCTTCGGCGGTTTCGGCAAGACTTACTTCGAGAAGGCCAAGACCCTGCTACAAGCCGAGGTCAACGTCATCCCGGCCAAGTTCGGGACCACGAACAGCACCGGGGTGGCAGGTTACCTGGGCGCGACAGTGCTGCCCATCAAGGGCATCATGGTGGGTCCGTTCGTCGAACGCCGGCAGACCGACATCAAGGTCAAGGGCACCGGCACCAACGCGTGGGGCGCGCAGCTCAATTGGTTCCCATACCCGCACCTTGAACTGGTCGTGATGGGCCGTTTCCAAACCCCGGCGGCGGAGAACCCCGTCACCTCGTCGGGCGCCGCTGCCGCGAGCGATCCCGGCGGTAGCATGCTGCTGGTGTTCATGCACCTCTACCTATGAAGCGTACTGGATTGCTCTCGGTGGTTCTTGCAGCCGTTGTCATCGGTTGTGGCGGGCCCGATCCGGTGCCCGAAAAGCCGACGTGGCTCGATGATGTCGAGCCAATCCTTCGAGCGAACTGCTTTCATTGCCACGGGGCGAGTGCGGAAGCCAAGAACGGCACCAAGCGCTGGGACGTGTACGACCTCAAGGCCGATGGTTACAAGTTCCTGATGCTCACGCTCGATCCTCTGCTTCACACGAGCGCCAAGGACAACTTCATCATCATCAATGCCTTCGCGAAGCTGGGCACCATGCCGCCGGCTCCCGCGACGCGGCTGTCCGCGCAGGACCTGCAGGTACTCGAAAAGTGGCAGGCCAACGGATTCGCCTTCGGTACGCGCGCCAAGAATGCAAGGCCGGTGGCGAAGCTGGCCGGCGCCCCGGTGCGCGCCGGCGCCGTGGTCAAGGTGGCGCTGGACATCACTGACGGCGATGGTGATCAGGTGGTGGGTAGGCTTTCGGTTCCGCTTGCGATGAAGGATCTCGAGCTGTGGCGCAGCGGCCGGCACATCATCGAGATCCCATCGGCCGCCTGTCCGAAGGGAACGGCCATCGGCATGAAGGCGACTTTGTCCGACGGCATCGACACGGTCAGCATTCTGGCCCCGGTCGATCCCGACCTGACGTTCAAGTG
This sequence comes from Myxococcales bacterium, assembly GCA_031431215.1. Taxonomy (GTDB): domain Bacteria; phylum Myxococcota_A; class Polyangia; order Fen-1088; family Fen-1088; genus JANPCZ01. Next base: position 6,081 of record JANPCZ010000121.1, on the reverse strand, counting down.
CCCGTAGGCGCGCGCGCCGCTGTTGCCAGCGCCGCGAGGTCAACCTTGAAAGCGCCGCTGGCGTAGAAGCGCAGCTCGTCGAGGCTGGCGCGCACGTCGGCGAGCGCACGGTGCTGGGTCGTGCGGTGGCTGTAGCGGACGTCCGGGTACCACGCGTTGACCAGTACGCTGATGGTGCCGACGTCGATCTGGCGGAAGTGCAGGTGCTGTTCCAGGCGCGGCATGTGGCGGCCGAGGAAACGCCAGTCGTGCTGGATCGAGTTGCCGCACAGGAGTCCCTCGCCCGGCGGAGCGTGCGGTGAGATGGCAGCCAGCACAGCGCGCTCGGCGTCGGTACGAGTCAGGCGCGAGGCCGCGACCGCGTCGAGCAGGCCGTTGTCGGTGTGGATCTTGCGCACGCGGCCGCTCATGCGGTCCAGCATGTCATCGGGGGCAGCGAGCACGTGTTGCACCTCGACGATGGGCTTGAGGTCAGCGCCGGTGACAATGGCGGCGATCTCGAGGATGGCGTCGGTGGCCGGGTCCAGTCCGGTCATCTCGAGGTCGATCCAGACCAGCCTCAGCTCGGACGGCTCCGCCCCCATGCAGCGGCACTTTAACCCCGCGTCCGACGGAAAGCGAAAAGGCGCTCACGCACAGGCGGCGTCAGCGCCCGACGAGCGGGTAACCGTCGGCCGACATCAGGCTGTCGGCGCTGGTCGCCGACATCTTGGCCACCGCGCGCGCGACCTCGGCGCCCAGCAGAATCAGCAGCCACGCGACGTAGATCCAGATCAGCAGCATCGGGACCAGCGCGAGCGGACCGTACACGCCGCTGTAGCTTGCCAGCAGGGTACGCTTGGCGAAACCCACAAACAGCGCCCTGCCACCTTCGAGCAGCAGACCCGACGCCACCGTGCCCGCCACTGCCGCGCGCCAGGTGACCCTGGTATTGGGCAAGAGCTTGTTGGTCAACAAGATCGCGGCGAACTGGATGGCCAGCGGGCCGACAAAGCGCTCGGCCGCGCCCGAGCCGGCCAGTCGCCCGGACCAGTACAGGTAAGCTCCGGCCAGGAACGGCAACAGCGTGATCAAAGCCGCGAAGGTCACGACCTTGCCCAGACGCTTGCGGCGGACGCCGACGCGCCAGATGTCGTTGTAGATCTTTTCCACCGAGCTGTAGAGCGAGTAGCAGGTGGTAAGTGTGAACAGCAGACCGCCGGTTCCCACCGCGCCGATGCTGACCTTCTGCGAGAAGCCTTCGAGCTGGTGGGCGGCGTCGCTCAGATCGGGCAAGAGCTGGGTTGCGAAGAATTCCAGCAGGCGCGACTCGACGGCCAGAAATCCGGTGGCGCGCAGCAGCGCGAACCCGACCGCCATCACCGGCACCAACGACAGCGTGGTTTGAAAGGCCAGCGCGGCCGCCTGCTGCGGGCAGCGATCGCGCGCCCACTGCTCGAAAATCCGCGCGACCACGCGCACCAAGTACACGACCGCGCGCACGCGCTTGCGAAGCAGGCCAGGTTGCTGTTCAGGCGGGGCGTCGCTGCCGTCGAGCGCGGCGCGGATCTGTCCGATGGTGCGCCTCATGAAGCCCGCGGCAGCCGCACCACGCGTGCGGGCTGATGTCGCGGCGGTGCGGTCGTTACCGTCGGCAGTGGAACCTGGGCGAGCGCGGCCCTCCAATCGGCAAAGCGCCCACCGCCACGGGCTGCGTCGGCGGCGGCACGGCCGGCGGCAAAGCCACCTTGCGCCAGGCGGTACTCGATCCACGCCCACTTCGGCGACGTCGGCCGGATCTCGACGCGACCACGCAGCTGCGTGCGCAAGCGCGCAAGCCGCGCCTCGATCTCGCTGATGGGCGCGAACGGCTGGCCGTCGAGCGGCGTGTTGCGTTTGGCGACGAACGGCGCGATGCCAAGCACCAGCTTGCCGGCGGCCAGCGCCAGCTCGCGCGAGAAGCGCACCAGTTCGTCGATGTCGTCCATGGTCTCGCCGGGCAAACCCAGCATCATGTAGATCTTGACGTGCGCCATTCCCGCCTCGCGCGCCAGGACGGCGGTTCGCAACAGGTGCTTCTCGTTGGTCTTGCGATCGATGTCGCGGCGCAGGCGCTCGGACGCACCGTCCGACGCCGTGGTGATCGAGCGATAGCCGCCACGCTTGAGCAGGCCGATGATCTGGGCGTCGAGGCGATCGGCGCGCAAACTGGAGATGCCGATGCGGCGGCCACTGTCGACCAGCCCGCGCAGGATCTCGGGCAGCCCGGGATGATCCGTGACTGCCGCACCGACCAGGCCCACCCGCTTCGCTTCCGGCGGCACCAGCGACAGCACCCGGGCGGGCGCCACCAGGCGCATGCCACCGTTGGTCGATCGGCGCATCACGCAGTAGGTACAGCCGCGGTGGCAGCCGCGCTCGGGCTCGATGAGGAACATGCTGGCAAGCTCGGTGTGCGGCGTGAGGATCTGCGAGAAGGCGGGCAGGCGCGCGTCGGCCGCGGCGGCGATCGGCGGCGGCGTCTCGCCGTGGATGGCGGGCACGTAGAAGCCGGGCACGCGCGCCAGGTGAGCGAGCAGGGCCGCGCGATCGGGCTCGGCCGCGATGGCTCGCACGAGGATCGCCAGCAGATCCTCGGCTTCGCCCAGTAGCATGACGTCGGCGTAGGGTCCGGCTGGTACCGGGTTCGAAAACGTGAGCGGACCGCCGATGACCACCAGCGGGTGGTGCGCGGGACTTGCGGTTCGATCCGCGGCGAAGACCGGTATGCCGGCCAGGTCGAGGCAATCGGCGACGCCGGCAAGTTCCAGCTCGTAGGCGAGTGAGAACGCGAGCACGGGAAAGTCGCCCACCGGCCGGCCGGACTCGTACGTGGCGAGGCCCTCGCGACGGTTGCGGGCGACCGCGACGTCGTCGGGCAGGAACGCCCGTTCGGCGGCCACACCGGGCAGAGCGTTCAACTCGCGGTAGATGGTCTGAAAACCCAGCGACGACATGCCGACGTGGTACGGGCTTGGGTACACCAGCGCAAAGGCCATTTCGGCCTGCTTGTGGATGGTGCCGCGCTCGTCAGCCAGCCGCTGCGCGCGAGTTTCGCGAAAGGACGTCAACAGGCGGCAAATTGTACGGCCCGGGGCAGGGGATGACCACCCAGGGGGCTCACAAGAGGTGCGAGTCTCGCTTGCCGGGATGACCGGCGTTCCGTCGCTGGTGACCGGGGCCCCGGCGGCGTCGCGACGCGGGCAGGGCGGCGGTGCGTGGGCGGAGGTGGCGTCCCAGTCCCGGCCAGAGCGGCGGATTCCGGCGGGGTCGTGCCGTCTCGGCCGCCGAGCCCGAGTCCCGATGGACGTGGTAGCTTCCGAAGCCGAATTCTAGTTCGCCAGTCGCGGCTCGCAGCGTTGAGGAGGGGAGAGAAATGAGCAAACTCGAAACGCCGATGATCTTGAAATACTGGGAGACCGTCGGCGGCACATTGAGCCACGAGTACCAGGTTGTCGCACGAGAGCCAGGAGTTGGGCGGCGCCTAGTTGACGCGATCATCCTTCCGAGGCGTGAAAAGTGCGAGGTCCACTGGTCTGGCCTGAGCTTGGACGGCGAGGACGTCATCGTCGTTCAAGCCAAGGCCAGCCGGCTTGGGATGTACCTCATCCAAGGACGACAGCGTGCTCCGACCCCTGCTCCATGTTCGCGGCCCATCCCACAATCAGCCTGGGGCGCGCGGCGCGGTAGCCGGCCTGAGTCGTGCAAGCAGCGCGAGAGTGACCGAGATCGACCCTATCCTCGCCGAGCGCATCGTCAACGCTATCCTCCTTCTTCGAGGCGAGAGGGTGATGTTCGATGCGGATCTGGCACTCATGTATGGCGTGGAGACGGGGGCTCTCGTTCGAGCAGTGAAGCGGAATCTCGGACGCTTCCCTGAGGACTTCATGTTCCAGCTCACCAACGAAGAGTTCAGCAACTTGAGATGCCAAGCTGGCATTTCAAGATCGTGGGGCGGTCGTCGGTTCCCGCCATACGCGTTCACCGAGCATGGGGTGACGATGCTGTCGAGCGTGCTTCACAGCCATCGCGCGGTGCAGGTGAACATTGAGGTCGTGCGAACGTTCGTCCGGCTTAGGCGCATCTTGGCGACCCACGCGGATCTTGCCCGGAAGCTGGTCGCGCTCGAGAAGAGGTACGATGCGCAATTCAAGGTCGTCTTCGATGCGATCAGGGAGTTGATGACCCGACCTGATCCCACCAGGCGGCGCATAGGGTTCAAGGCCGGATGAACGCGTGCGAATCCCCGAATCCCCCGTCCCCCTCGCGGTCCTCCCCGAGGTCCCGCAGATGCTTCGGTGAGGATCGTTGCCCAACCCGGGATTGCAGCGGACGGGCTGCGCCCGCCGCTGAATCCCTATAGCGTTAGCCAGACCTCAGATCCTGAAGTAAAAGGCCTCCATGCTCTACCCCGTCGGACGCATCACCTATTGCGGGCTCGTTTTTGGTATTGCTGCAGTTGGTTGCAGTTCCCCATCATCAGGGTCTGTGGATTCTGCGGTTTCCAACGACGCGTCTTCCGTCGCTGCCGCAGATGCCGCCGGAACCTCCGACGCCGCTCTGGCTCCGGCTTCGTGCCCAGATAAGACCTATTCCAAAAGCTACTCGGCCACGCCGGACGATACGTTCGAGGCACTTCGTGGCGTCACCAATATCGACGGCGACCTTCGAATTGAAAGGACGACCAAGGTTGTCGATCTGTCCGCGCTCTCGTGCCTCAAGACCATTCGCTACACGTTGATTGTGTCGAAGAATGAGGCGCTCACGAGCTTGCGCGGCCTGGAAAGTCTCGCGGATGTTGGCAGCGATGTTGACATCGCAGACAACCCCAGCCTCGATAACATGGATGGTCTTGCGAACCTTGCCACCGTGGGAAAAAACAGCCTTACGTTCCGTTTCGATATCAGAGACAATGCGAAGCTCCGTAGCATCAGCCTTGGGCGCGTGACCGCGATCCCCGGAGGTGTCGGCATCAACGGAAATGCGTCCATTTCCGATCTTGGGGGACTTCGCACGCTCACGTCGATCGCTCGGTCCCTCTGGATTACTGGCAATGGCTCTCTGAAGAGTCTGAAGGGGACGGAAGCGCTCACCGCGGTTGCCACCAAACCGGCGCCCAACATTGGCGTTCCCATCATCGATCTCAAGATATCGGCCAACTCGCACCTCCCCCAGTGTGACGCCAAGGCGCTTCTTGACCGCCTCACAACGAATGGATTCAAAGGTGCGTCCGAAGTCAGCGGCAACTTGGGGACCTGTCCCTGAGTAGACCGGAGTGTACCGCGCAGCTGGCTAACCAGGCGCTGCGCCTGGCGGCGTTTGCGCGCTGCCGGTGAACGGCATATTGTTCAGGCGTCAATCGAAAGGAAGGCATGGAAGTGACACGCGTTCGAGTTGAAGGCTTCACCGTTTCGCTTGACGGATACGGAGCTGGTCCGATTCAGGACCTCCAAAATCCGCTTGGCGTGGGCGGAACAGATTTGCACCAGTGGCTTGTCCCGACACGCACGTGCCAACGGACTTTGTTTGGCGCCGAAGGTGGCACAACGGGGATCGATGACGACTTCGCTGCCCGGGGTTTTAGGAATGTGGGCGCCTGGATTCTCGGAAGAAACATGTTCGGGCCGATTCGCGGTTCCTGGCCCGACATGAACTGGAAAGGCTGGTGGGGGGGCAACCCACCCTATCACGTGCCAACGTTCATCTTGACTCATCACCCGCGCCCGCCCATCCAGATGGAAGGCGGAACGACATTCTACTTCGTCACTGGCGGTATTCACGAGGCACTTGACCGGGCACGCGAGGCAGCCAACGGTATGGATGTTCGCATTGGCGGCGGCCCCAAAAGCATTCAGCAATTTCTGGCTCTCCTGACGTTCGAGTGGGTGCGTGAAGAGCGACGGGTAGCGTGATTTCTCGACGGTGACGGTGCGCGCAGGCGCGTCGCCGGAAGTGGCTGGAAAATGTGCATGAGGGAGGCGGTACTCTGCGGCTTCTTGACGACCACGGAGCCACCCCCCCCATGCGCGCTACGACGTTACTTCGAATCATGTTCGTGTTGAA